>NZ_LBKA01000217.1:0-48817 GCF_028128955.1 Bradyrhizobium sp. CCBAU 11386 | reverse complement strand
ACCCCAACCGGAAGTCGGGAGCATGCCGCGACATCACTGTAGCGGGCCAGTTCACGAAGTGAGACCATGGCCGGCGCGTCAAAGCTAGCACTTGATTTCCTGCTGCGAGGGGCGACAATGACGCTGCGCCAGCTTCCGGTACCGAACGTCATATAAGACGGGGAAAACCCCGCTTGGCCACGGCAATACTGTCGCTGCGCGGGAGGGACCGTTATGACGGTGGGGTCCATGCGCTGGCTGCAGCGCCGACACGATCCAGGCCGCCGGTCGTATCGCCGTTGGGAACGATGTAATCGCGCCGCTGCGCTGCGAAGAATTCACTCTGTTTCGCGGCGAACTCGCCACCACGGCGCTGCAGGTGGAACACCAACAAATGATCATCGAGCCGACGTATTGCGCAGGCGACAACGTGTGCATGCGTTGAACCACGGAGGCGCGATAGGCTGAAAGGGGCCCCAAGCCGGCGCAAGACCGGCCGAAGGGCATTAGCTCAGACACACCGAGGGAGGGATGCATGACGACATTAACCCGACGTAACGTCCTCAAGGGCGGTGCCGCGCTTGCGGGCGGCATGGCCGGCATCCTGGCGACCGGCAGGGCGCCCGCCTATGCGCAAGCCGCCACGGTGCACTGGCTGCGCTGGACCGACTTCGTTCCGGCGTCAGATCAGCTTCTGCGCAACGAAATCGCCAAGGAGGGCGAGAAAGCGCTCGGCATAAAGCTCAATATCGAGACCATCAACGCCAACGATATCCAGGCCCGCATCACCTCGGCGATCCAGTCGGGGTCAGGCCCCGACGTCGTCTGCGTCCTCAACAATTGGGGGCAACTTTACGGCGAGAGCGTCATGGACGTCAGCGACCTCGCTGAGGCACTCGGCAAGAGCCAGGGCGGCTTCTACGAAACATCCCGCGCGGTCGCCAATGACGGCAAGAAATGGATCGCAGTGCCGTGGTGCATCGTCGGCCTGCAGATCGCATACCGAAAGTCCTGGTTTGCCGAGATTGGCTACACGGATGGAAAATTTCCCCAGACGTGGGAAGAGTATCGCGAGGCCGGCAAGAAGCTGAAGGCAAAGGGACGGCCGATCGGCCAAACGCTCGGTCACACCTTCGGCGATGCGCCCGCCTTCACTTACCCCTACCTGTGGTCCTGGGGCGGCAAAGAGGTCGAAGCGGACGGCAAGACGGTTGTGCTGAACAGCCCGGCAACGGTCGAGTCGGTGAAGTTCATGGTGGCCTTCTGGAAGGACGCCCACGATGAAGGCGGGCTCGCCTGGGACGATTCCAACAACAACCGCGCTTTTCTGTCCGGGACGTGCAGCGCCACGCTCAATGGCGCCTCGATCTACATCGAGGCCCTGCGCAAGCCGGATACCTACAAGACGGAGGCAGGCGGACAACTGAAGGACGACATCCTGCACGCCGCGCTGCCCAAGGGGCCCGGCGGGCAATTCAGCTATCACGTCCCGTTCTCGAATCTCCTGATGGGTTATTCGAGGAACCAGGATGCGGCGAAGAAATTCCTTGGCTGGATTCACTCCAAGGACGTCTACAACAAGTGGTTCGTCTCCCAGAAGGGCTTCTCGGTCGGCCCGACCACGGATTGGGAAAAGCACAAGCTGTGGGGCGACGACCCGATCATGCTGCCCTACAAGCAAGCGGCGCGCACAGGGCGCTTCGCTGGCTACCAGGGGCCCTCTACGCGCAAGGCAGCCGAGGTCGTAACCAAGTACATCATCATTGATATGTACGCAAAGGCCGTCCAAGGCATGCCCGCCGAGGATGCCGTGAAGTGGGCAGAGGCTGAGCTCAAGAAGGTCTACGTCTGAGGTTAAGCCGTCCCCCTCCCCATTTTTCGTGGGGAGCAAGGGAATCTTCCGGCCGACGAGGATCGAACATGGCGATAAGCGCGGTTTCCACCACCACGCTCCGCGAGGCGCCCCCTCCCAGGCGACAACGTTTGCTCGAAGACGAGCGCTGGCTGGCGTTCGTGCTGCTGGTGCCGACCATCGTGCTGCTCGGCATGTTCATTGCCTATCCCTTCATTCGAGGGATATTGCTGTCGGTCACCAACTCGCGCGTCGGTATGCCCGGCGACTTCGTTGGCCTCGCCAACTTCTACAAGATCTTCAATGACGGGATTTTCCGCACCGCCGTTTACAACACCTTCCTCTATACGGGCGTGACCACCGTCTTCAAGCTGGCGCTCGGGCTGTGGCTGGCCATGCTGCTCAACCGTAATTTCCGCGGCAAGGCTTTTACCCGTGCTTTCATCCTGCTGCCTTTCATTATCCCGACCGTGCTCTCGACTTTCGCCTGGAAGTGGATGTTCGACCCGACGTTCAGCGTTCTCAATTGGCTCCTCTACCATTTCGGCTTGATCACCGGTCGGATCAATTGGCTGGGCGATCCGGACCTCGCCATGATCTCGATTATCATCGTCAACATCTGGCGTGGGGTGCCGTTCTTCGCCATCAGCCTGCTCGCCGGCCTGCAGACCATCAGTCCCGAACTCAACGAGGCCGCCGCCATCGACGGCGCCAAGCCGTGGCAGCGGTTCTGGCACATCACCTGGCCGCTGCTGCTGCCCGTGACCATGGTCGTGGTGCTGTTCTCAGTGATTCAGACGTTCGCCGACTTCCAGATCGTCTATGTGATGACGGGCGGCGGACCGGCCAACGCAACGCATTTGTTCGCCACCTACGCCTATCAGATCGGTATCGGCACCGGCCTCTTGAGTGAGGGCGCCGCCATCTCGCTCGCAATGTTTCCGGTCCTGTTTCTGGTCGTCATCATCCAACTTCTCTACATTCGCCGGGTGGAGGTCCGCTGAGCCATGATCGAAGGCGCAAGGTGGCGAAAGTGGGTGTTCTTCTACGTCCCCATGGCGCTGTTCCTGCTTTTCCTGCTGTTCCCGTTCTACTGGATGGTGATCACTTCGGTGCGGCCGGACGGCGAGCTTTACCGGCCCTGGAATTCGGTCAACTACAATCCGTTCTGGACCTGGAAACCGACCTGGGACCATGTCAGGTACCTGTTCGAGGAGACGCTATTCGCATCGTGGCTGTGGAACACGACGTTCATCGCGCTCGCCTCAACCGCTATCTCGCTCGTGTGCGGCGTGTTCGCCGGCTATGCTCTGTCGCGGCTGAACTTTCCATTTGCCGGCAGTCTGGGCACCGGCATCTTCATTACCTATCTGGTACCCCAAACGCTGCTGTTCATTCCGCTGGCCGAGATCATCCGCAACTATCGGCTGGGTGACACGCCCTGGTCGCTGATCCTGACCTATCCAACCTTTCTTATTCCGTTCTGCACCTGGCTGATGATGGGCTACTTCAAGGCCGTGCCCAGGGAGCTCGAGGAATGCGCGCGCATTGACGGCGCCTCGCGCTGGCAGGCTATGCTCTACATCGTCATCCCGGTGGCGATCCCGGGCATCCTCTCGGCCGGCATCTTCGCTTTCACGCTGTCGTGGAACGAGTTCATCTATGCGCTTGTCTTCCTGTCCTCGCCTGAGCAGAAGACCGTGCCGGTCGGCGTCACATCAGAGCTGATCCGTGGCGATGTTTTCTACTGGGGACCGCTGATGGCTGGGGCCCTGCTTGGATCGATACCGGTTGCGATCGCCTATTCGTTTTTCGTCGAGCACTACGTCGCGGGATTGACCGGGTCGGTGAAGGGCTGACAGCACCAGCGATCAAGGGGATTCGAAGGCGCGAATGCAGACTGCGCATAGGCCGTTGCGAGGCAGGTGGAAGCGAATGGGCCAGGTCGTCCTCAAGGGGATCAACAAGTTCTTTGACAACGTGCACGCTGTCAAAGACGTCAATCTGCAAATCCGCGACAAGGAGTTCGTGGTGTTCGTCGGGCCCTCCGGCTGTGGCAAGACGACGACGCTCAGGATGATCGCCGGGCTGGAAGCAATCAGTTCCGGCGACATTTCCATCGACGGCAACGTGGTCAATGGATTGGCGCCCATGGACCGCGACATCGCCATGGTGTTCCAGAACTACGCGCTGTACCCGCATATGAGCGTGTACGACAACATGGCGTTCGGCCTGAAGATGCGCAAATTCGAAAAGCCCGAGATTGACAAGCGCGTGCACGAGGCGGCCGACATCCTCGGCATCGGCGAATTGCTAAAGCGCAGGCCACGCCAGCTCTCAGGCGGCCAGCGCCAGCGCGTGGCGTTAGGCCGTGCCATCGTGCGCCACCCCCGCGTGTTCCTGTTCGACGAGCCGCTGTCGAACCTCGATGCCAAGCTGCGGGTGCAGATGCGCGTTGAGCTGAAGAAGCTGCATCTGCGTCTCGGCACCACCGCCATTTACGTTACTCACGATCAGGTCGAAGCCATGACGCTGGGTGACCGGGTCGTCGTCATGAAAGACGGCGTGGTGCAGCAGGTGGGGGAGCCGCTCGAGCTGTATAATCAGCCTGCCAACAAGTTCGTCGCCGGCTTCATCGGCTCCCCGGCCATGAATTTCGCCGCCGTTACGGTGACCGAAGCGAACGGATCGCTGATCGCCGAGAACTCCGGCCTGCGCGTCAAGCTACCGGACGAGATCGCGCAGCGGCTGCGCGGCCATATCGGACGCGAGGTCATTCTCGGCGTGCGGCCTGAGGACCTCACCGTGGCAGGTAGCGTCGATCTCGACCACCCGTGCTTCGATGCCGTGATTGAGGTGGTCGAGCAACTCGGCTCGGAAATCCTGCTCGATATGAAGGTCGGCGAGAGTATCATGGTGGCGAGCGTCGAGCCGACCGCGAGGGTGAGTGTGGGCGACAAGCTGCGCGTTGCCATGCGGCCTTCCAGGCTTCACGTCTTCGACGCGCAGACCGAGGCGGCCATCTAACGCCGGCAGTTGGCCAATTTTCCACTGGTGAGGGGAATTCGCTCAGAACCGGCGACCTCCCTGTCACCAGCTTCGATGACGCCCGGAGAGCGCGAAGGCACTTGGCCTAACTATTCCCGAGTCCTTCTTGCTGCGTGCTGACGAGGTGATTGATGATGCCATTTGCTGCGGTACCGGAGTCCGTTATTGGCCCACAAGCGAAGTCAGGCTATGTCCGCTTCCCCGCCGCTGTCGGGAGGATGGCAGACATGAAGTGCGGCGTGGTTAATGGGTACACGCCCTAGAAACTTCCGCGGTCGCGCCGAGTTGCCAATTCGGTGAATGTCTCCATCCCGGAGCTGGCACATGGGCGATCGCAGGTTGCGAAGGACGATGATGAGCGCCCGGTCGGTCGACCGCGCCCGGGTATTCTGCATCGTTCTGATCCTTGTTCTGGCGGCAGCACCCGCCTTCGCGGCCGAGATCAGCGCGGACGCCATCAATTCCGCCGAGCCATCGAAGAAAACTCTCTCGAACGAGAAGCCGGACCCGGCGGGCGTGCGGTTGCAAGTGCTCCTGGACAGGGCGCATTTCTCGCCCGGCGAGATCGACGGCAGGTTCGGCGAGAACGCGAAGAAGGCGCTGCGCGCCTATGCGGAAGCCCGGCAGTTGCCGGGTTCGGAGGCTCCGACGGAGGAGGTCTGGAAGGCGCTGCGGGCGGACGAGCGGCCGGTCACGCTGAGCTATACCATCACGGAGCAGGACGTGTCGGGTCCTTTCCTGAAGAAGCTGCCGCCGAAGATGGAGGACATGAAGGACATCCCGAAGCTCGGCTTCACCAGTCCGCGCGAAGCCCTGGCCGAGAAATTTCACATGAGCGAGCAGCTCCTGGCGGCGCTCAATCCCGGGCGCCGTTTCGACCGGGCCGGCGAGACCATCGCCGTCGTCGACACTGCGAGCGCAAGCGAGGGTGCGCCTGCAAAGGCAGACAGGGTCGAAGTCGACAAGGTCAGGCAAACCGTAAAGCTGTTCGACACGACGAATGCGCTAATCGGTTTCTATCCGGCGACTGTGGGAAGCGAAGACAAGCCGTCGCCCTCGGGCACGCTCAAGGTTACCGAAGTCAACAAGAATCCGCTCTATCGCTACAATCCCGCTTATCACTTCAAGGGCGTCCATTCGCGCAAGCCCTTTACCATCAAGCCCGGTCCGAACAATCCGGTTGGAACGGTGTGGATCAACCTGTCCGCCGAAGGCTACGGCATTCACGGCACGCCTTCGCCGGACAAGATCTCCAAGGCGGAATCTCACGGCTGCGTGCGTCTCACCAATTGGGACGCCGAACGTGTCGCTGGTAGCGTCGCGAAAGGTACGCCGGTCGCCTTTGTGGAGGGCGCCAAGTGAGGGGCGCTCACGCGGCGGTCACCGACCCAGGGCAACGCGTGCGTTTTCGGATTTCGGAATAGTCGCATAATGCCACTGTTTTGCCCGACGTGTCAAAGCACTCTGACGCGCGCAAAACACCAACGAAAACAACCCTCCGGCTACTGTGCATGGGGTTGTTTTCGCGGTTTTTGATCGGGCGGGCGGACCCTGTCCGATTTTGCAGGGCGACCGGCTCTCGCCTCAGGCCCCGCAGACGATCACGCCGTACCAGCCGAGGCCCCGATAGGTCTCGTAGCCGGGTGTCGCATGGAACGCGATCATCGTGCCCGAGCGGTCGTGATAGAAGCCGGAGCGCTGGCCGTTCAGTGACAGCGAGATGCGCTCGCTCAAGATGCCCTGGCCGTCGGAGGCCGCGATGACGCGGAAATTGGAGTCGACCAGCAGCACGCGGGCCTTGTCGCTGTCGCCGACGCGCACGCCCTGGACGATGGCGCGGGCCTGCGGCTCCCAGTCGAAATGGATGGCGAGCACGCCGATCGGCGCGCCGTTGGCCTGGCCGCCGGCGCGGACGCTGGCGCAATAGGTCGCGACCTGCGCGTTGCCGAGCAGCGGCTGGTTCTCGACGTCGCCGGCGACATAGTCGTCGCCGGAGCGCAAGGTCCGCGCCTCACGAAACCATTTGGTGTGGGCGACGTTCTGGCCGACGACGCGAAAGCGGTCGGCGCGGCCGTTGGCGATGACGTTGCCGTCGAGGTCGCAGAGCCAGAGGTCGAGATAGACGGTGTAGGCGCCGAGGATGACGCCGAGGCGCTGCGAGGCATAGGTGACCGCGGCCGGAGCAGGCGAGGCGGCGCAATCGACCACGGCGGAATCGGTCGCCCACCAGCGCACGTCGCAGGTGCGTTCATAGAGGTTGCGGTCGATCAGCTCGACGGCATTGAGCGACAGGTCGACCATGCGCTCGCCGCGCGAGCGCTGGCTCATGCGGTCGATCGAGGCGACGAGATCGCCGGTACGTTTCGTCAATTGGGTTTCGAGTTCGCGCGCGATGGTCTCGACCTGCTGGCCGACGCCGCGCACCTCCTGTGCCACCACCGCGAAGCCCGCGCCTTGCGCACCGGCGCGCGAGCTCTCGATCAGCGCATTCAGCGCCAGCATCTTCATCTGGTTGGTGATCTGCTGGATCGCCTTGGTCTTGTCGACCGCGATCTGGTTGACCTCCGCGGTGAGGCGGTTGATCAGCGCGGAAATGTCGGAATCGTCGTCAGCGGGTTCGGACGTGGTCGGCTTGGCTTTCAGACCCAGCGCAGCAGACATCGGGGAGTTCCCTTGGCAATGAGGCCTGATCTGCAATGAACCCGGAACAATCGCTTACAGATCGAATACGATTCTTTTTCGAGGATTCCGCCTAACGCCTGCTTAATTTGCTGTTCGGCGGAATGCCTAAATGATAGTCACTCCGGCCTGTCGGCCGGCCATCCACCGCTTTGTGCCCCCCAGCCGTTGCAAATTGCCGGGGTTTCCCGGCCAATCCCCTTAAGCCAGTGACCGGGCGCCCAGCGTGATCGCCCGAACCTCGAGTTCCCAACGGACAGCCGCTCGTCATGACGCCGCCCGCCACCGCCTTGCCCGTCGAAGCGCCCCAGGCGTTCCTGGGGGTGACGCGCTCGCTCACCGACAAGCTCTGGCGCGACCGGCTGGACGCCCGCGGGGCGGCCAGGGCGCTGGCCATCGTACAGCGCCACCAATTGCCGGAACTGCTGGCGCGGGTGCTGGCGGGGCGCGGGGTCGATATCGACACTGTGCCCGACTTCCTCGACCCGACCATCCGAAAGCTGCTGCCGGACCCCTTCACGGTGACGGAAATGGAGGCCGCCTCCAAGCGGATCGCGGATGCGGCGCAGAAGGGCGAGAAGATCGCGATCTTCGGCGACTACGACGTCGACGGCGCGACCTCGGCGGCGCTGCTGGCCTGGCACCTGCGCCATTGCGGGCTCGATCCGCTGATCCACATTCCCGATCGGATTTTCGAGGGTTACGGGCCCAATACCGAAGCCGTGCGGGCGCTGGCCGCGAAGGGCGCCACGCTGCTCGTCACCGTCGATTGCGGCACCACGAGCATCGAGCCGCTGGCCGAGGCCAAGCGCCTCGGCATGTCCGTCGTCGTGATCGATCATCATCAGGCCGGCACGGAGCTCCCTGAGGTCGACGCACTGGTCAATCCGAACCGGCTCGACGATCTCTCCGGCCTCGGCCATCTCGCCGCCGTTGGGCTGGTGCTGGTGACGCTGGTCGCGGTCAACCGCGAGCTGCGCCAGCGCGGCTTCTGGACATCCGAGATGCCCGAGCCTGATCTCTTGGGCATGCTGCATCACGTCGCGCTCGGCACGGTCGCCGATGTGGCGCCGCTGATCGGACTCAACCGCGCCTTCGTCGCCAAGGGGCTGATCGCGATGCGGCGGCGCGACCATGTCGGCCATACCGCGCTGATGGATGTGGCGCGGCTCAATGGCCCGCCGGAGGCCTGGCATCTCGGCTTCATGCTGGGCCCGCGCGTCAATGCCGGCGGCCGCATCGGCCGCGCCGATCTCGGCGTGCGGCTCTTGCTCGAAGGCGACAGCGTCGAAGCCGCGCGGATCGCCGCCGAGCTCGATCGCCTCAATACCGAACGCCGCGTCATCGAGCAGACCGCCGAAGCACAGGCCGAGGCCGAGGCGCTCGCCTCGATCGGTCTGGAGGACAAGCTCGGCGTCATCGTCACGGCGTCCGAAGGCTGGCACCCCGGCGTGGTCGGCCTCGTCGCCTCCCGCCTGAAGGAGAAGTTTTCGCGACCCGCCTTTGCCATCGCACTCGAACCCGGCGGCATCGGCACCGGCTCGGGCCGCTCGATCGCCAGCGTCGACATCGGCAAGGCGGTGCGGCAGGCGGTCACCGACGGCATCTTGCTGAAAGGCGGCGGCCACGCGATGGCCGCGGGCGTGACGCTGCGCAAGGAGAAGCTCGCCGAATTCCGCGCCTATCTCGAAAATGCGCTGGCGCGCGACGTCGCCGAGGCACGCCACGTCAACGAGCTCTATATCGACGGCGCGGTCTCCGCGCGCGCGGTGACGACGGAGCTTGCGACCACGCTCAACCGCGCAGGGCCCTTTGGCAGCGGCAATCCGGAAGCCGTGCTGGCGCTGCCGGCGCACCAGCTCGTCTATGCCGATGAGGTCGGCCAGGCGCATCTGCGTCTACGCTTCAAGTCGGGCGACGGCGCCATCGTCAACGGCATCGCGTTCCGTTCGGTCGGACAAAAACTCGGCAATGCGCTGGTCGCCAATCGCGGTCAGCAACTGCATGTCGCGGGATCGTTGTCGGTCGACCGTTACCAGGGCGCCGAGCGCGTGCAGTTCCGCGTCATCGACGTCGCGCTACCGGACCAGGGGCCGTCCGTGATTAAGTAGCGGCCTCAAAAAACAAGAAAGGGAGTGAACATGGCAGGGCAGGTTGAGGGCAAGGTCGCGCTGGTGACGGGCGGCGCCTCCGGCATCGGCGAGGCGATCGTCGAGCTGTTCGCGCGCGAGGGCGCGACCGTCATTGCAACCGACATCGACGAGCTGCGCGGCCCCGAGCTCGCCAGGCGCATCACCAAGGCCGGCGGCAAGGCGATCTTCCTGGAGCAGGACGTCACCAGCGAGGAGCGTTGGATCGAGATCGTCGCCGAGATCGCGAAGCGCTACGGCCGGCTCGACGTGCTCGTCGCCAACGCCGGCATCGGCATTGCCGTGCCCTCGATCGTCGACATGACGCTCGGTGACTGGCGCAAGCAGAACGCGATCAATCTCGACGGCGTGTTTCTCTCGGTCAAGCATTGCCTGCCCTTGATGCGCAAGACCGGCGGCGGCTCGATCGTCATGATGTCCTCGCTGGCGGGCCTGCGCGGCTCGCCAGGGCTGTCGGCCTATTCGGCCACCAAGGGCGGCGTGCGGCTGTTTGCGAAATCGATCGCGATGGAGTGCGCGGCTGTGGGCGACGGCATTCGCGTCAACTCCGTTCATCCCGGCATCATCGACACCCCGATCTGGGGCAAGATCCCGACGGGGGCGACCGGCAACCAGGGCAACGCGCCGATCGATCCGGAGGAGCGGGCCCGGGTCGTCACGCCGCTCGGCCGCGCCGGGCAGGCTGCGGAGATTGCCTCTGGCGTGCTGTATCTGGCGTCAGATGCCTCGCGCTACGTCACCGGCAGCGAGCTCGTGATCGACGGCGGCATGAACGCCGGCGGCGTGCCGCGGCGGCAATAGGCCGCCGCGCGGGTTGCGAAGGGCAGGGTGGCGCCGGCAGGGGCTGACGCGCAGGCGCCAGCCCTGTAGAAGGCGAGGAGCTTTCGACCGACAGGGGTTTCCTTCGCCATGGCGCACAGCCTTCACTCTTCGTCATCCACGCCAGCGCCATTCCGCTCGAACCGGCCGGACCTTGCCACCGACGCGATCCGCACCGCGCGCGAGGACCTCGCCGCCTGCTTCCGCATGGCCGCGCGCAACGGCTTTGAGGAGGGCATTTGCAACCATTTCTCGGCCGTCGTGCCGGGCCATGATGATCTGTTCCTGGTCAACCCCTACGGCTATGCCTTCCGCGAGCTGACCGCGTCAAAGCTGCTGATCTGCGACTTCCACGGCAACGTGCTCGACGGCGAGGGCGTGCCCGAGGCGACGGCGTTCTACATCCACGCCGAGATGCACAAGCGCCTGCCGCGCGCCAAGGTCGCGTTCCACACCCACATGCCCTATGCCACGGCGCTGTCGATGACCGAGGGCGATCCGCTGATCTGGGCCGGGCAGACCGCGCTGAAATTCTACGGCCGCACCGCGGTGGACCGCGACTACAACGGCCTTGCGCTCGACAACCGCGAAGGCGCGCGGATCGCGTCCGCCGTCGGCGATGCCGACATCGTCTTCATGAAGCATCATGGCGTGATGGTGCTGGCGCCGACCATCGCGGAAGCCTGGGACGATCTCTATTATCTCGAACGCGCCGCCGAGGTGCAGGTGCTGGCGATGTCGACGGGGCGCAAGGTGCTCGCCGTCGATCCTGCGATTGCGGCCGAGACCTACAAGCAGATGCGCGAGGGTGATTCCGAATCCGCGCGATTGCACTTGGCTGCGGTTCGCAGGCAGCTGGATGCAGAGGAGCCGCAGTACCGGCACTGACCCCAACCGCCGTCATTCCGGGGCGCGCGAAGCGCGAGCCCGGAATCCATCGCGCAGCAAGCCAGGCGGACCAATGGATTCCGGGCTCGCGCCACGTGGCGCGCCCCGGAATGACAAAGTGAGAGAGCGGGCGCTACGACCCCCGCCGCAGCCTCGCCAGCACCTTCAACCCGCCATAGCCGTCCGCCGGTGTGATCCCCGCGCGTTGCTGGAAATCCTTGATCGCCTTCATCGTATCGTTGCCGACGCGGCCGTCGGTGCCGCCGGTGTCGAACCCGGCCTTGGTCAGCCGCGTCTGCATCTCCTGCACCTCGGCAAGCGTCAGCGCGCGTTCGGAGCCGGGGAAGGGCTGGATGAAGGGCGGCGCGCCCAGGCAGCGGTCGCCGAGATGGCAGATCGCCAGCGCATAGTTCATCGAGGGGTTGTAGCTCTTCACCGAGTAGAAATTCGGCCCGAGCAAAAAGGTCGGCCCCCCCACGACCGGCGTCCACATCTGTGCGCTCGCGGAGGCTTGCGGAAACGGCTGGCCGTCGGCGCGGGTGACGCCGGCCGCCTGCCATGCCGCATAGGTGCGGCTGCCGCTCATGTCGCCGGATGCACGCACCTCGTAGCCCCAATGCTCGCCGCGGTGCCACTTGCCGCGATTGACGAGGTACTTTGCCGTCGAGCCCAGCGCGTCGTCGGGCTTGCCGAATGGCGAGACCTTGCCGTCGCCGTCATAGTCGATGCCGACATTGAGCCAGACTTCCGGCATCCATTGCGAATGCCCCATCGCGCCGGCCCAGGAGCCCTTCATCTCCTCCGGCGTGCTCCAGCCCTTGTCGACGATGCGCAGCGCGTTGATCAACTCGGTCTCCCAATAGGCCTTGCGGCGCGGCTCGTTCCAGGCGAGCGCGGCGAGCGAGGGAAACACCGGCGTCATATGGTTCTGCTGCACCAGCGGATCGCCATAGGCGGACTCGACGCCCCACAGCGCCAGCAGCGTGCCGCGCTCGACGCCGAAGTCGCGCTCGATGCGCGCGAGCAGGGCCTCGTTGTTCTTCAGCGCGATCTTGCCGTTGATGATGCGCCAGTCGGAGACGCGGCGGTTGATGTATTGCCAGACCTGCTCGTGGAATTCGGGCTGGTTGCGCATCTGCTTGAACACGCTCATGTCAGGCTCGACCCGCGCCATCGCGCGCTGCCAGGTCGCGGCCGAGATGCCCTTGGCCATTGCACGTGCGCGAAAAGACTCGCGCCATTCGTCGAAGCCTGGCGGCGCGGCGAGGGCGCAGGTGGGTGACGCGACGAGGGCTGCCGCGCCGAGCGCAGATTTCAGCAAGGTGCGGCGGGTGGGCGTGGCCGAGGAATCAGCTTGTTTCATGGACACATTGTAGCGGGAAACAAGGCTCCTGTGAGTCGGTTCCTGGAACAGGAGGAACAGCCTATTGCCCCGGCGTTCCCCGGAACAAAGCCTCGCACCCCGCATTCCCCCTGCACGCAATCGAGGAGGACAACATGCGGAAATATCTGCTGGCCGCCGCTCAGTTCCGCGCGTTGTCTGCTCATCGAGAATTCGGGGTGTAATGAAGATACGCGCGCATGCGGAAAGCCACGTCGTCGAACTCGATGACGGATCGCAATGGCAGATTTTCCCCGGCGATCTCGCGACCACGCTGAGCTGGAAGCCCGAAACCGATCTGCGTCTGGAGCGCAGCATCGGTCGGGTGAGCTCGCATGTGCTGGTGAATGCCACGGACCAGAGCCGCGTCCGGGTGATCGCCGCAGGCGAGAGCTGGCCCGACGGCGAGGTTAAGAAAGCGTTGAAGGATGGCTGAGCCACCTCCGCGCGAGGCGGCAAATCTCCCATTTTCGGTCAGCCGCTTTACGGTCGGTTCGCTCTTGTCCTGCAAAAATGCCCGCATGCGGGAGCTGTTCGACATCATCCGTGCCAATCCCTGGCCGTTCGGCGCAGGACTGTTCGTCGTGATCCTGATGATCATCGCGGAAAACTTTGGTCGCGGCATTCAGGGCGACGGCGCCGTCAGCGACTTCTCGGATGCCGATGGCGGCGATGGAGGCTGCGGCGACTAGGGTTGGCCCCGGCGCGGTCTAGTCGTCCTGCAAGTCGGCCGCGATTCCGGCGAGCCAGCGCCGGACCGAGGTTTCCGCCTTGCTATCCAGATTCCGTGCGAGGCGCTTCTCCAGCGCAATCACCCGCTCCCGGCACGCCTTCAACAGCGTCGCGCCGCGCGGCGTCAGCGTCCATTGCTGGATGCGGCCATGGACGGGATGGGGCGTCATCGCAATCGCGCCGTCGCGTTCGAGGTTGCGGATGATGACGCCGACCGTCTGCGGCGTGAGGAAGGTGAGGCGGGCGACGTCGGCGCCCGACAGGCCCGGATAGGCGTTGAGCATCGTCAGTACGGCAAATTGCGGCGAGGTCACGCCGAGATCGGCGAGTGTCCGTTCCATCGTCAGGCGAACCGCGGCATGGGCCTGGCGCAGCAGGTAGCCAAGATAGCCTTCCTCGCCACGTTTGCCTTCCCCTGGGGCAGGCACGCGAACGGCACTGCCGTCGGAAGCGGCGGCGGCCTTCCGCGGGCCTTTCGATCTTGTGAAGTCAGCGGCCTTGCGCGCCATATAAGAGCTCTTATAAAGTATAAGTACTCTTACAATAACACGAGGTGCACGGCAATGTCACACGCCCGCAGCGAATATGAGGACTTCAAGAGGATTGCGCCCGATGCGTATGAGCTGGTGCTGGCGCTGGGCCAGGTTGCGGCCAAGGCCGGCCTCGACAAGCAGCTTCTCGAACTGGTCAAGTTGCGCGCCTCGCAGATCAACGGCTGCGCCTTCTGCGTCCAGCATCACATTCTGCTCTCGGAGCGGCTCGGCGTGCCCGTGGACAAACTCCATCTGGTCGCGGTCTGGCGCGAGGCACCGATCTACTCGGCGCGCGAGCGTGCGGCATTGGCCTGGACCGAAGCACTGACGCTGCTGCCGAACGGCTTCGGCGATGAGGTCTATGCCGAGGTGCAGCGCGAATTCTCCGAGACCGAGCTGACCTATCTGACCTCAGCGATCGCCTCGATCAACGTCTGGAACCGGTTTGGCGCGGCCTATCGCTGGACGCCGGCGAAGCGGCCGGTCGCAACGAATGCCGCCGCATCCTGATTGCCTTAAGGGAACAAGGGGAGGTTGTCATGACAGCAATGGGTTTGGCCACCACGCAACGCCCGGTGCCGTCGCGTTCAATGGCGCTGGCCGTTGTCGGCGGGCTCGCCTGCGCACTCGCGATCGGCAAGGCGCTGCCGCTGACGATGGAGACCGTGTCAGGTGCGCTGGCGCCGCTCTGCGCCACGGCTGCCGAGAGCTCGCCGCTCGACAAGGTCGAGCCGATCGGCTCCTACGCATTGCCGAACGTGCCGGGCAAGCGCGTGACCATCGTGCGCGTCTTCTACGGCCCCGGCGGATTTACGCGGCCGCATCGCCACGCGGGCTCGGTGACGGCCTACATCACCAAGGGCGAGATCCGCTCCCAGCTCGGCGGCGGCCCGGTCGAGACGTTTGGCGTCGGCCAGTCCTTCTTCGAACCGCCCGGTGCGACGCATCTGGTGTCGGCGAATGCCAGCGCCACGGAGCCGGCGGAATTGATCGCGGTGTTCGTGGCGGACGAGGGCGCGCAGCTGACGACGTTTCTGGAGTGATCGTAGCCCGGGTGAGCGAAGCGACACCCGGGGACAGTCGTCGTGAGAATCCCGGATGTCGCTTCGCTCATCCGGGCTACGCGATTGGGGTGCTCTGCGATCTCGTCAGCCCCCGTATGAGGCCGGATCGGGATTGTCGGACGGGTGCTCGAACGACTTCTTCATCGACACCGGCATCGGCACGTGGAAGTTCAGGCCGCGCGGCGGCACCGGCTCCATGAACCATTTGTTGTAGATCTTCTCGATCTCCGGGCTCTTGTAGAGTTTTGCTGTGGCACGATCGACCACGGCCTTGAACGGTGCGTCGTCCTTGCGCAGCATGATGCCGTAGGGCTCCGGATCGGAAAATGCGCCGGTGCTGATCGCATAGAGCGACGGATCCTTCGCGGAGGCGATCATGGCCGCGAGCTGGATGTCGTCCATGACGAAGGCCTGGGCGCGGTCGGTCTCCACCATCAGGAACGCCTCGGGGACGTCCTTTGCATTCATGACGTTGATCCCGAGCGAGCGTGCGGCGTTGGCCTTGTTGAGCTGGTTGATGTTGGTCGAGCCCGAGACCGAGACGACGGCCTTGCCTTTGAGGTCGTCGATCTGATCGAGCTTCGAAGCCTTCTTCGACACGAAGCGGCTCGCCGTGAGGAAATGCGTGTTGGTGAACCACACCTGCTTCTGGCGGTCGGCGTTGTTGGTGGTCGAGCCGCATTCGAGGTCGATGGTGCCGTTCGCCATCAGCGGAATGCGGCTGGACGACGTCACCAGGTTCTCGTTGACCGCGAGCTTGTCCAGCTTCAGCTCGGCCTTGATCTCCTCGACGATCTTCATGCAGATGTCGATGGCGTAGCCGACGGTCTTCTGCTTCTCGTCGATATAGCTGAAGGGCACTGCACTGTCGCGCACCCCGAGCGTGATCGCGCCGGTGTCCTTGATCTTCTTCAGCGTACCGGTCAATTCCTGCGCATGAGCCGGTACGGCGAATGCGACGGCCACAATGACCGCCGTGGTGAGACAACGCATGTGCTTCTCTTTCTCCAGTTTGCTTGCCGGAAGCCAAGCAATTCTGGGGCCAGTGAAGGCCAGGCCGTTCGGGGAGGTCCGGACGCCGATCTGCCCAAGCCTCGCGCGCCGCAAGGGGGCGTGATGGGATCGTCGTCGAGGCGCGCCGCGCGGTGAGGCGCGAGCTGCCTCAATTATCCTCGCTGCTCGAGCCCTCGCGCGGGTCCGGCTTGATGACATCCTCGGGCAGCGCATGTGCCACGGGCTGCGGAGTGCCCGCGATCTCCGGGCCGACCTCGCGGCCGCGGGCGCGGATGAGGCGTTCATAGGCGGAGACAAGCGTGACGTAGGGGCTGACCCAGATCCAGCCGTCGCGGGTGAACACCTGGACGTCGAAATGCAGGTGCATCGACGTGCCGGCGGGATGATCGAGATAGTTCGAGACCAGGCCGATCTTCTCGCCTTCGGTCACGATGCGGCCGTTGAGCAAACCGTCGGCGTTCATCGTCTGCGGGTTCATGTGCATGTAGCGGAAGCGCATGTGCTCGGTGCGGCTGTTGATCTCGAGCGTCGCGGCCTGGTCCTTGGAAGCGCGGATCACGATGGCGTCGCGCACGGCGACGACGGCGCGCTGCTTGGGATCGCAGGGGGCGCGGCCCTCGCCGGGCGGCGGGCACTCGGCGGCGCGGATGTCTTCGCCCTGGTGGCCGTAACCGCCGCCGCATTGGCCGACTTCGAAGCTGCGGGACTCGCAGAAATTGTCGCGCCAGGGATAGGCAGTCGGACCGTCGTTCTTGTCGCGCTTGCCGTAGGATTGCGAGCGCACGAAAGCGGGCGCCTTCTCCAGCGGGAAGCGGATCTGCGCATAGGCCATCACGTCCGGATGGCCGTTCTTGTTGCGGTAGCCGCTGTTCGGGATGATGTCGCCGCTCGGCCGGTAGCTGAAATCGGCCGAACGCCCCGAGGGACGATCGATGATGTCGGAGGCAATGTCCATCAGCGGCCGCATGCGCTGGCCGCCAGCGACGCGCAGCGCCTTCAGGAAGCGTTCGGCAACCGGATAGGCCTCCTTGCAGGCGAGCCGCCGCGGCTTTGCGACGCTGTCCAGGCACTGGACGGAGACGACATAGGCGACACCGAACCGGGTGAAGGCGTAGCGCACATAGCCTTCGCGGATGAACCTGCGCAGGTCCGGATAGAGGGCTGCAAGCGGCTTGACCGGCTCGCCCTTGCCGCCGGCGGGGTCGGCGACGTCATAGAGCAGCGCAGAGCCCGTGATCTGCACCTCGACCGGTCTTGCGAAGACACGCGTCGGCATGCCGTCACCGGCGCCGGGCTCGAGCGCGAAGCTCGCGCTGTATCCGGCGGGGCCGGCGTCGAACATGTCGACGGGATTGAAATCAGCCTGATAGCGCGACAGCGACAGGCTCGGCGGCGCGCCGTTGCGCTGCGCCTCGAGATAGGCGCCGGCGTCGAACGGCAGCAGCACGGGCACGGAGCTGCGGGCAATGCCGGTGAAAAATTGGGAGGAGACCGCATTGAGCTGCACCAGCGCCGGCATCGCGCGCGGATCGTAGCGCGGCACGGAACGGCGAGGCACGAAAATGAAATCGCCGGCGGTCCGGGGGTGGCTGTTGATCTCGGTACGGAGCTGGTCGAGCGCTGCGCGCCAATCGACGCGCAGAGCCGTGAGTGAGGGGCTGCGGAATTCATCCGCGGCCAGCGGAGCGGCAACGAGGAGCGAAAGCGACGCCAGAACAAGCGAGACGAAGCGGAACCTCTTCCTACCCACTGTCTCGCCCCCGGCGGTACCTGTTCCGATCCTCGATCCCTGACTTAGTCCTTGGCGCGCTCGGAGTAGGAGCCGTCTTCGGTCATCACGACGATACGGGTGCCGACCGAGATGTGCGGCGGCACGGTGGTGCGCACGCCGTTGGAGAGCACCGCGGGCTTGTAGGAGGACGAGGCGGTCTGGCCCTTGGTCACGGGCTCGGTCTCCACCACTTCCAGCGTCACGCGCTGGGGCAGGGCGATCGATACCGGGTTGGTACCGTGCAGGGACAGCTTGACCGTCATGCTCTCCTGGAGATACGCGGCCGCGTCACCGACGACGTCCTTGGAGACCTGGACCTGGTCGTAGGTCTCCGGGTTCATGAAGTGGTAGCCGTCGCCATCTTCGTACAGGAAGGTGTAGTTGCGCTCTTCGATCGTGGCCTTTTCGACCTGGTCGGTGGTCTTGTAGCGCTCGGAGATCTTTACCCCGTCCGAGATTCGGCGCATTTCGATCTGGCTGACCGGGGTGCCCTTGCCGGGATGGATGTTCTCGGCGCTCACGACGACATAGAGCTTGCCGTCTTGCTCGATCACGTTGCCCTTGCGAATAGAACTGGCGATGACTCTCAAAGCTGTATTTCCTGCTTGCTTGGCCCGGCTCCGGCCAGGAGGTGGTCAAATTGATGGGGGACTTGGGGCCTCAAATCAGACCTCGGCGCCCGTTTCGGGCCGCAACATACTGATTTTGCCGTTGGATGCCAGCACTTTGCTGATGGTTGGGGTGGTCGGTTAATGGCTGGGGACAAACCGATTTCGCCGTTCTGGTCGCCTGAGCGGCACCTCGACCGGCGGCCGTTCCTCCTGGCGAGGGGAGCCGTGACCGGGGCTTTACGGGGCTTTTTCGCCGAGCAGGGCTTCATGGAGGTCGAAACCTCCGTTCTTCAGGTCTCCCCGGGCAACGAGACCCATCTGCACGCCCCCCGGACCGAGATCGTGCGGCCCGATGGCAGCCGGGCCAGCCGCTATTTGCGGACCTCCCCGGAATTTGCCTGCAAGAAGCTGCTGGCGGCCGGCGAGCCCCGAATCTTCGAGTTCGCCCGGGTGTTCCGTGACCGCGAGCGCGGCGACCTGCATCTGCCCGAATTCACCATGCTGGAATGGTACCGGGCCGGTGCGCCCTATGACGCCATCATGGCCGACACCGTCGTGGTCATCGCCCGCGCGGCGCAGGCGACCGGGATCGGGACCTTCTCCTTCCGCGGCCGGACCGCCGATCCCTTCGCCGAGCCGGAGCTCCTGACGGTCGCAGGCGCCTTCGAACGGTTCGCCGGCATCGACCTGCTGTCGACAATCTCGGGCGACGAGGGTAACCGTGCCGCGCTCGCCCAAATGGCCTCCAGCAAGGTCCGCCTGGCCGGGGACGACACCTGGTCCGACATCTTCAGCAAGGTTCTGGTCGAGCATGTCGAGCCGCATCTGGGGCAGGGGCGTTTGACCATTCTGTTCGAATACCCATCTCCAGAGGCGGCACTGGCACGCGTGAAGGCCGGCGATCCCAGGGTCGCCGAACGGTTCGAGGTCTATGCCTGCGGCGTCGAACTCGCCAACGGTTTTGGCGAACTGATCGACGCCGAAGAGCAACGCCGGCGCTTCACGGAATCGATGGCGGAGAAGCAGCGTCGCTACGGCGAGGCCTATCCGCTGGACGAGGACTTTCTGGCCGCGGTCGCCGCAATGCCGGAGGCGAGTGGCGTCGCGCTCGGCTTCGACCGGCTGGTGATGCTGGCCAGCGGCGCAACGCGGATTGATCAGGTGGTGTGGACACCCCCTGCAACTGAAACGCTAGTTGAGACATGACGAAGACCAATCTTGCACGCACCTTGCGTGAGCCGGCCGAGCTCGTGGCCGAGCACCTCGCGCCTGCCGCGGCGCTGCCCGCACTGGAGCGCGTTGCCGCGCGCTATGCGGTCGCGATCACGCCGGCGCTGGTCGAGCTGATCGACACATCCGATCCCGACGATCCCATCGCCCGCCAGTTCGTGCCGACCGCCGCGGAGCTCGAGATGCAGCCGGGCGAGAGCGCCGATCCGATCGGGGATCACCCCCATTCGCCGGTGCCCGGCATCGTGCACCGCTATCCCGATCGCGTGCTGTTCAAGCTCGTTCACGTCTGCGCGGTCTATTGCCGCTTCTGCTTCCGCCGCGAGATGGTCGGTCCCGGCAAGGATAACGCGCTCTCGGACAGCGCCTATCGCGCGGCGATCGACTACATCCGCGCGCACGACGAGATCTGGGAGGTGATCCTGACCGGCGGCGATCCCCTGATGCTGTCGCCGCGTCGCATGAGCGAGATCATGGCCGATCTCGCCGGCATCGATCACGTCAAGATCATCCGCCTTCACACCCGCGTACCCGTCGCCGACCCCGCGCGCGTCAGCGACGAGATGGTCGCAGCGCTGAAGGTTACGGGCGCGACCACCTGGGTTGCGCTGCATGCCAACCATGCACGCGAGCTGACGGAGGCCGCGCGCGCCGCCTGCGCGCGGCTCGTCGATGCCGGCATCCCCATGGTCAGCCAGTCGGTGCTTTTGCGCGGCGTCAATGACAACGTCACGGCTTTGTCGGATTTGATGCGAGCTTTCGTCGAATGCCGGATCAAGCCGTACTATCTGCATCACGGCGATCTCGCGCCGGGCACGGCGCATCTGCGCACCACGCTGGCGCATGGGCAGGAGCTGATGCGGCAGCTGCGCGGACGCGTGTCGGGACTGTGTCAGCCTGACTATGTCATCGATATTCCCGGCGGCGCCGGCAAGTCGCCGGTGGGACCGAACTATGTGTTGGCGGCGCAAAATACCGCACCCGATGCACGTGAAGCGGCGCCGGAAACGCGCTATCGTATCGTGGACTATTGCGGTGACGTTCATCTCTATCCGCCCGAGACGTGAGCGGTGATGGAGCGGACGCCGGTTTGAGGATGGAGGAACGGAAATGAAGCAGATCATCGTTGCCGCATCGCTCGTGGTCTTGCTCGGCGGCGCGGCAGTCGCGCAGACCGGCAGCAAGGGATCGACCACCACGTCGGGACAGTCGGCGGGCTCTTTGCCGCCTGCACCCGTCGGTCATCGGCAGCCGCGCGCCAGCGACGTGCCGAACGAGAAGAATTTAAGCGACCCGAACGATCCCCTCAGCAAGGAAAATCAGGCGCTCGACAAGAAGATCAAGAGCATCTGCCGCGGCTGCTAGGCCGCGTCGATGCGGGCAGGGCGCGACAGCTCGCCCCGCCCGCGTTTGCCTGACCTTACGCCGATCGCTCGTGCAGCCCCGCGCGCGCGGCGTTGCGCCGGATTTCGACCGCATCCGCAAGCTGTTCGAGCACCGTTGCCGTGGTCGCCCAGTCGATGCAGCCGTCGGTGATGCTCTGGCCGTAGGTGGGCGGCTTGCCCGGAACCACATCCTGGCGGCCGGCGACGAGATTGCTCTCGATCATCACGCCCATGATGCGGTTCTCGCCGCCGGAGATCTGGCCGGCAATGTCGGCCATGACCAGCGGCTGGTTTTCCGGCTTCTTGCTCGAATTGGCGTGGCTCGCATCCACCATCACGAGCGGCGCGACGCCGGATTTAGCCAGTTCGTTGCAGGCCGCCGCGACGCTTGCCGCGCCGTAGTTCGGCGTGCTGCCGCCGCGCAGGATGATGTGGCAGTCCTCGTTGCCCGCGGTCGAGGCGATCGCCGAGCGGCCGAGCTTGGTCACCGCCATGAAATGATGCGGATGCGAGGCCGACTTCACCGCGTCCGCCGCGATCCGCACGTTGCCGTCGGTGCCGTTCTTGAAGCCGACCGGGCAGGACAGCCCGGAGGCCAGCTCGCGATGGATCTGGCTCTCGGTCGTGCGTGCGCCGATCGCGGCCCAGGACACGAGGTCGGCGATGTATTGCGGCGTCGTCATGTCCAGGAATTCGGCGCCGGCCGGAAGGCCGAGATTGTTCACCGCCGACAGCACGTTGCGCGCCAGCCGCAGGCCCTTGTTGATGTCGAAGCTGCCGTCGAGATCGGGGTCGTTGATCAGGCCCTTCCAGCCGACCGTGGTGCGCGGCTTCTCGAAATAGACCCGCATCACGATCTCGAGCTGGTCGGCGAGGTCTTCGCGCAGGGCGGCGAGGCGCTCGGCATAGTCGAGCGCCGCCTTGGGATCATGTACCGAGCAGGGGCCGACCACGACCAGCAGACGGTCGTCCTGGCCGGTGAGGATGGCGTGGATGGCGTTGCGCGCCGCCATCACCACACGCGTTGCGGTGAGCGTGCGCGGGACCTCCCGCATCACCTCATCCGGCGTGCTCAGCTCTTTCAGTTCGCGGATACGAAGATCGTCGGTCGTGCTCAGCACGGCGGGCTCCTGTTTGTTTGAACCTGCCGGCCAATAAAAAAGCCGCCAGGTCTGGCGGCTGTTCGGACGTTTGCTGCAATGTGTCAGATTGAGCGCGATCCTCCCGCCGCCAGCGAGCTGTCGTAGCTAAAGTACCAAAAATAGCTGGTGACGAGGGTGATCATGGGAGGCCATATAGCGTGCCATTGGCGGGTTGTCACCCCCCCAAAACGGGACAGGCGCGACGAGGCGTCTCAGGTGTTGCTGTTGCGTGCCGTCAGCGCCATGCCGATCAGGGTGGCGCCGCCGAACAGCAGGTTGATACCGACGAGCACGCCGATCGCCCATTCCGCGGAGCTCGGCAGCCCCGTGATCACCATGAACGAGATCGCGATGTCGACCAGGCCCGAGATCAGGAGCCACGACCAGCGGCCGCTCAGCTCGCGGCGGTGCTCGAGTGCGTACATGATGGTGGCGACGCCCTCGGCGAGGAAATAGGCGCCGAGCACGATGGTCAACGTCAGCACGGCCTGCATCGGCCGCGCCAGCAGCAGCATGCCGGCAAGCACGGCCAGCGCGGCCGAGATCAGCGACCACCAGAAGCCCGGCGTACTGCGCGCCCAGTAGGTCACGATCAGCCCGCCAATGCCGCTGATCAGGAACATCCAGCCGAGGAAGATCGCGATGGCAAGGCTTGCGAGCGGCGGCAGGATCAGTGCGGCGACGCCGAGGACGGCGAGCAGGATGCCTTCGAACAGGAAGGCCTTCCAATGCGCCTTCACCGTCCGGCTCATCGCGGATTGCAGCCGTGAAAGATCCTCAGGCGATGTCATCGGCAGGCTCCAGGTCGAAAGACGCGTGCTCAATCTAGTATGCGCGCAGCGTGCTTGCCATCCCGCGGTTCAGCCGCCGCCGTGCGCCGACGAAAAACCTTCGCCGCTGCTGCGGATGCGGTTGCGGCCGAGAATGTAGATCGCCGTTGTGACAATCAGAAGCGCGAGGCCGAGCAGGATCGAGACGAAGCCGATCGGGATCAGGGCCAGCGTCAGATTGCGCTCGGGATTGATCAGCCAGTGATGGATCGAGGTCAGCACGAAGGCGAGGCCGAGAAAGCCGACGCCGCCGCCGGCGAGCAGCAGCGCCCACATCCGGCGCAACTGGCTGAGCCGCTCCCGCGCAACGTCCGTGCGGGGCGCGTGGTGGCGCGCGACGCGCCGCACCAGGCGCATGGCGAAGGCGATCGAGCTGAAGCCGATCAGGAGGCTCGCGGCGCCCAGCCACATCCGGAGCGTCGGGTCCAGATCCGGCATGCGCTGGAGGGTCAGGAGTGGGAAGTCGAAGCCCGAATGCAGCGCGAGCGGACCGGCGAAGATCAGCAGGCGGCTGGAGAGACGGGCCCAGTCGCGATGGTGCCGGTTCGCGCCCAGCGCCGTGCCGGCACGCGCGATCGTCAGGTAAGCGCCGGCGATGATGCCGAGCGCACCGTGGAACGGCACGGTCAGCACGCTGCGCAAGGCGGCCAGCGAGCGCCACATCTCGGCATGCTGGACGAGATAGGCGAGGTTCTCGTAGGCGGCGAAGCCGAGGCCGACCGCGGCGCCATAGACCACGGTGTCCATCGGATTGGCAAAAGTCCGCCGCTTGGTCGAGGAGACCAGCACGATGGCGACCACCTTGACGGCTTCCTCGGGCAGCGCGACGCCGAAGATCGAATGCATGGCCAGCGCCGCCCAGGGATTGTCGGGGGCTGCGACCATCTTGGCGAAGGGCGCGCGGGCGAGGCCGAGCAGCGAGACGCTGGCCGCGCCGAGCAGGAACGCGGTCCAGACCTGGGCCGGTGGTCCCGGGCGCTCTTCGGCGGCAATGACAAGCCACAGCATCAGCAGCGCCGGGGCGATGGCAGCAGTTCCGATGACGGTGGGCAACGCTTCAATCAGATACATCGGCGCCGAAAATAGGTTCCCTTGATCCGCTTATCTACATTCACCGCTGCGACCATGTGTCATGCGCTTGCTGTCGCCTCGCTTAACGCGCGTGACAGCTCCCGTTCATCCGCACCACTGCTGGGATCGAATGCAAGTACCATCAAGTGCCTGTCGGGCGTGCTGGTCATGGATGGCTGCAATCGCACGTCCAGGAGCGGGCTGCGATTGGTAAGCCAAATCAAGGAAATGCACAGGTTTCTTCGATTCACGATGCACGTCTCCCGACGGCGGCTCCGGCAGGCGGCGTGACGTCCGCCCGCGCGGCCGGGTCGATCGGCCTAGTCACGCTTCCTTGCGCGCCGTCCGGGCGATGTGGCGGCACGGCGCGCCCGCACCTGCTCCAGCTTCCGGAAGGCGCGCACGAGGCACGAGCCCAGGCAGAACACGATCAGCAGCAGCAGGAAGGCTTGATCGACGGCGGCGACATGGATCATGGCGATTGCCAAGCAACGTGCATGCCATGCGTTCCCGCAGCGGCCTCCCGCCCGGTGCAACCGCGCCTTCCACCTGGCGCTGCTTGCGGAGGCTCGAATCGGCGCGTTGCCGCAAGGCGGTCGGGGCCGCTTCCAGCCTTCAGTGCGTCGTGAACGACGGCGGCGCCTCGGGGGCGATGTCGAAGGCGCCGAGGTGGAATTCCTCGCCGATGGACTCGTCCGGCTCGGCGTGCTGCGCGAGCAGCGTGAACGCGGCCTGCGGGTATCGTTTCCAGATCTCGAGATCGCCGGCGGTGATGGTGAGCCAGCCGAACGTGTAGATGTAGCGTCCGGGCTCGGTGACCCGGCCGACCCTGTCCCAGGTGATCTTATCGACTCTGATCTTATCGACTCTGATCTTTTCGACTGTGGTCTTGTCGACTGCCATTCGGTCCCCCGATCGCAAGTCTGCAAATGAGGTCCGGCGCGAGGCACAGACCCTCAAAAGCTGATCCCGCAATGGGGCCGCGATAGGGCAGCGATGCGGAGGCAAGACGGCCGGAGGACGGCCGCCGCCTGCCGGGTCAGCGCGTCGTCGTGGCTGCCTGCGCTTCCGCTTCGGACGCCAGCTCCAACTGGCGGTGCGAGGCATGGAAGACGTCGTGGACGAGGCCGATCTTCTCCATGCCCAAGATGATCAGGCCGTTGAGATCGATCTCCCACCAGGCGTGCGAGAGATAGGCGTCCCGCGGGAAGCGGTGATGGTTGTTGTGCAGACCCTCGCCGAAGGTGAGGATCGTGGTCACGAACTCGTTGGTCGAGGCGTCGTCGACCTCGAAGCGGCGATAGCCGTAGGCGTGACAGACCGAGCCGGTGAGCTGGCTGACGAGGATCAGGAGATAGGCGCGGAGCAGGCCGGAGAACAGCACGCAGCCGATCATGGCGTGCAGGCCGCCGAAAACGTAGCCGATGACGCCGGGGATGAACACGGCCGACATCCCGTACCAGACCCAGCGCGTTCGCACGAAGAACATCGCGATCGGATCGGCCAGGATGTCCTTGGCATAGTATTCGTTGTCGGTGGTCGCCTGGTCGAACACCCAGCTGCCCTGGGCGTGCAGGAAGCCCTTGAACGCGCTGACATAGCGATTGCCGAAGCCGTCGAATTGGGGGCTGTGGGGGTCGCCGACGTCGTCGGCGTAGAGATGGTGGCGGCGGTGGTTGGCGACCCATTTGGCGATCGAGCCCTGTACCGCCATCTGGGCAATGGCGCAGAAGAAGACGCGCATGATCGGGCCGGTGCGGAAGCTGCGATGAACGAACAGGCGGTGCATGCCGGCGCCGATGCCGAACGTCGTCAGTGCGAACATCCAGGCAAACGCAAACAGCTCCACCTTGCCGATGCCCTGCGTGACGGCCCAGATGATGCCCGCGACCGCGCCGACATAGAGGATGCCGAGGAGGAGATAGCTTTCGCGCAGCTTGGCTTTGACGAGCGGTCCCTCGGTCACGACACCGGGGGGAAGCTGCGGCTTGGCGGCGGTGGGCGCCCTCTGAGTGGTCTCTGCCTGGACGAACTCAGCGTCAGCGATAGTCATTCGGGACTTCCAATAGGCTAGGCCCGCAATGATTGCGGACGGACTGGGTCACACCCTATCGCGCAGGGGTCGTCACCTCCAGTATTTAGTTAAGAAAGAGTTAAGATGGGGCCGGGCCGGCTCAGGCCGACTGTTGCAGGGGCGAGCGCACGATCAGGCGGACGAGGTCGTCCCTCTGCTGCTTCTCGGCGAATTTGACCGCAAAGCCGTTGTCGAACTTGCGGATGACGCGCCCGACGCAGGCGCCGACCGCAAGGGGGGTGCCGATCGGTGGATCATACTCGCAGGATATCGCGACGCCGGCCGTGGAGACGTCGATGATGAAGCAGGGATGGATGCTGCCGTCGGCGAGCGTCAGGAACGTGTGCGAGACCTGCGGAACGAAGCGGGCGTCATTGCGCAGCTCCTGGACGCTGGCATCCTTCTGCTTTTTCTCCAGCCAGGTCAGCTTCTCCGACATCCAGGCGCGCCGCGCCCGCGTCATGTCGAGTTCCATCAGGAAGCCCGACTTCAGCGTCGCGCTGATCGTGCACTGGAATTCGCCGAAATCCTGGAAATAGGAGGTCACGCGCTCGCCGATCTTGCCGACGACCGGCACGTCCACGATCATGCGGAACGGCGAGACGCGCTTGGTCCGGCAGGCGAAGGTGCGGAGCTTGCCCTCACAATCGTACCAGCGCGGCAGCGAGTAGCTGCCGCTCACGGTGACTTCCACTGCACGCTGCCTGAGGAATTCTGCGACGGACATCAGCGCCAATCGGGTTGCGGAGTATTTCCGTAATTCAACGGTAGCGGTCAAAGTCTAAGCAAATGATACCGCCGCTCATGAGCAGGGGTAAATTTCCGGTAAACGCGCGGGCGGTCTTGCCGCGGGGCAAGCGGCATAAGGTCCCGATTATGGGGCGCGCGAATTCACAACATCGTCATTGAGAGCGACGGCTCGGCCGTGGCGTTCAGAGAGATCCGAGCAGAACGAGGCAAGCCAGCAAGGCCACGGCAACGAAGAACCTGATCGTCGTCCAGGCCGGACTCTCCGCACCGATCTCGAATCCGAGCCACGGTAATGCGCGCAGCAGCGCGCGCGTTGCGAACGCTTCGACGACGGCGAGCGCGAGGGCGATGCCGGCAAGGAACGACCATGACTCGGCCGGCGGTATCCACGGCACCAGCCAGGCAGGCACGGTGTCTTTGAGGGATATGAGAAGCGCGAGCCATCCGAACAGGTATGCGAAGTTCTTGATGATGTCGGGTCCGACCGCACCGGGCTCGAGCCGGATGCCGATCGCTGCGAGCGCGCGTTCGATGCGCTCACCGTCGGCGAAGAAGAGAAAGGCGCCGAGGTAGAGCGGAACGCGCGACATGAAGAGGAGGGCCATCAGTCCGAACAGAACCGTGTAGCCGTAGGCGTCGCCGAGAACGTCCTTGCCGCGCACGCGCGAGGGCTCCGGCGCGGTCGCGGCCTGGCGCTGCGGCAGCGACCTGGCCCGCGCCATGTGCTCCAGCATCCTGGCGCGCCGGTCCGGTGCGGAGGGCGTCGTGCGGTGCATCCAGGGCGGCAGTGCCGGCGAGGCGACGCCGGATTGGCCGTCCGAGGGGGATTTGGGCTGTTCCATGGGCCTGCACCGGTTCCGATCGGATGTTGGTCGGAGGTGAGGGCCGGGGAGGTTCACGGGTATGGCGGTGAATGTCGCCGCATCATCCGCGCGCCGTCGCGCGGATGGCGCTCCCTAGCGGAATCGAACCGCTCTCTCCACCGTGAAAGGGTGGCGTCCTAACCGATAGACGAAGGGAGCAAACGCTAAGCCCCGCCGCTTTTGACGGCACGGCCGCCGCCGCTCGAGTCGTGCCCGGCGGCTTGCAGCGGGCGAACGTATAGTGGCCTTTCGGCCCGTGGGCAAGCCGTTCGGGAACGGTCTTTTGGAACCGTGGACAGCGCCGGCGAGGGATGATTCGGAGCCGATTTCAACGGTTTCTTAGGGCCCTCTGAGGTAACGCTGGAGCGGGAGATTTCACGCCAATGCCACCGCCCAAGAAGCGCGCAGACCGCAAGCTGCTGTCGCGGCACGCCTGGATCACGCTCGACGGCGGGTTCGCGGCGCGGCATTGCCAGGTCCAGGACATCTCGAGCTCGGGCGCCAAGATCACCCTGGACGAGGACGCAAGCCAGCTTCCGGGGGTGATCCGGCTGGCCTTCGCGCGCGATGCCCGCACCGGGCGGAACTGCCAGGTGGTCTGGCGCCGCGGCAAGTCGGCCGGGATCAAGTTCATCTGACATCGCCCCAGCGCTGCCCGCATGGCGCGCGGCACCTCGCCGGGCTAGAACGCCGGGATGCGTACGCCGCTCCTCATCCTGATCTCGTTGCTGGCCACGTCCGCGGCCGCAGCGGAGGCCTTGCGCCTTCCGGCCGCCGAGCGGCCGCAGGCGGGCAAGACCTTGCCGCTGAAGGGCACGGGCGGGACGGCGAAGGCGAATTCCTGCGCCTCGTATGGACTTGGCTTCATCATGGTCGAGGCGACCGGGACCTGCGTGAAGGTCGGCGGCTCGATCCGCGGCGACGCCGCGGTCCGGCGTTGAGCCGCATGCCGCCGGATCTGTTGCGCCTCGATATCGTCGTCCCCGTGCTGATGTATTGCGCGCTGCTGTTGTGGGTCGGCCGCGGCCTGAGCTGGATCGCGCGGCTCGCCACCGCGGTCGTGACGCTGGCGCTGATCATCTGCGTGCTGCTGGTCGAGCGCGGCTGGCTCTAGGCGCGGCCGTCAAAACAAAAAACCGCGAAAACAACCCCATGCACAGTAGCCGTCACGTGCGGCGATGCCGCCGGCCGCGTGCGCCAGAACGGCGATTCATCGCGCGCTCATCGTAGCTTAAGCCGCGCCAGCGGCTCACGACATCGGCGGTGCGACAAACTGTGCGAATCCGGGGCGTTTGCCGAGCTCGGCGAGCCAGCGCGTCAGGTTCGGCTGCGCCGGCCGGGTGATGCCCTCGACGCCGAGCCAGCGCCGCGCATAGGATCCAACAGCGATATCGGCGAGCGTGAACTGGTCGCCTTCCATGTAGCGGCGCGTCGAGAGCAGGCGATCGGCGATCGCCCAGACCTCGGCGGCCGCATCCGCATCGCGCTGCACCTGGATCATGTCGCGCTCGGCGGGCGCCGTGCGCACGATGCCCCAGAACACCGGGCGGTCGACCGGCTGCACCGCCGACAGTGTCCAGTCGAGCCAGCGGTCAACGGAAGCGCGCTGCTTCGGCGATTCCGGATAGATCGGCGTGCCGCGTCCATGCGCGAGGCAGAGATAGCGCATGATGGAGTTCGATTCCCACAGCACGAAGTCGCCCTCCACCAGCGTCGGGATCCGTGCATTCGGGTTCATCGCGAGATACTCGGCCTCGCGGGTCTTGCCGTATTGCATGCCGGCATCGATGCGCTCGTAGGGAAGGCCGAGCTCGGTGAGGCACCACAGCACCTTCTGCACGTTGACCGAATTGGCGCGGCCCCAGATCGTCAGCTTGGTGTCAGGCATGAAGCTTCTCCCGCGGCGTTCTTCGGTTGTGCGGGTGATAGCGGAATTTTCTGTGCCGGACGACGGCGTTTGCGGCGCGCCCCTCATGCAAAAAGCTCCGCCATGGGCAGAGCTTTCATTGCAGGTTGAACCAGGTCGTCAGTGGCCGAAGAACAGCCACAGCAGAAGGATCACCGGGATCGGCACGCCCAGCATCCACAACAACAATCCGCGTCCCATTGCGTCCTCCTCCAATCATCTTGTCGAGGAGTGAACGTGCGCGGAGAGGGCTTGTTCCTATGGAAAAGGCCCTACCAGTGGCCGGTGTTCGGCATCGACGACCACGGCTCCTGCGGCGCTTTCGGCTCGCCCTTCTGCAGCAACTCGATCGAGTGCAGATCGGGCGAGCGGACGAAGGCCATGTTGCCGTCGCGCGGCGGCCGGTTGATGGTGACGCCGGCCTTCATCAGCTTCTCGCAAGTGGCGTAGATGTCGTCGACCTCATAGGCGAGATGGCCGAAGAAGCGGTCCTCGCCGTACTTCTCTTCGTCCCAATTGTAGGTGAGCTCGACCAGTGGTGCGCCGCGGCTCGAGGGCTGCTTCTTCAGCGCCTCGAGATCGTCCGCCGAGCACAGGAAGACGAGCGTGAAGCGCCCCTTGTCGTTCTCGATCCGCCGCACCTCCTTCAGCCCCAGCGCATCCTGGTAAAACTTCAGCGCGACATCGAGATTGCGCACGCGCAGCATGGTGTGGAGGTATCGCATGGTTGTTGCTCCCTTGAACGGATGGAGGGTTTTGCTTTGGGCCGGGACGGCAGGGGTAGGAGATAGCAGGAAACGGGAAGGAGGGGCAGGGGGCGGGGGCAAACGTGCGTGAAGGCGAAACGGCTGGTGAGGTAAAGCGGCCAAGCTCGGATCAATTTCATGCACCTTAAAGTAGCCACTATCTGCAAGCTATTTCCGCGCCCGCGAGTTTAGCCAGCAAAGGCTTCAAGAGCTCAGAGAGGCACCGGGTGAGCCACTGGTTCTGAGTAAAACCAAACCAAAATTTCCCCGGTGTCGGCCTAAGCGTGATGCTCTCTGCTATATGGGTCTCACGCACAACGAAGGAGGAAACAGCATGTTTGCTAGTTTCGCTTTCGAAGCCGGCAAGGCGGATGGTTCGACTGTTCGTTTTAAGCTGAAGCTATCTCTCGGGATGCTTTTGCTTAGCCGGCTTCTCGGACTCTAAGTCTGGAAAGGGTCTGCCTCCATTAAGGCAGACCCTTTTTCCATTTTGGGCCGCTGAAATTACGGTGACAGTGCTGGACTGCACCCCTGAAGTGAGAAACGGTAATTGCGGTGACAGTTGAGTGCACGGTCACCGCAACTCAGGGGTATGATCTCGCCATTTCATGGAGCGGGCGCCTACTGTAGAAGGATCGTTCTTCAAAAACACTCATTCTGGGATTGGCCAATGCTCCCTACACCAGACGAGATCGCTCAGATCATTCAACGTTACGGCTCCCTCTACGAGATGATCGAATGGAAAACGAGCCCGGACGATCCTATACTCTTGACACACTATACTTCAGTGCAGGTCGTCGAACAGATACTAAGGAACGATGAGATCTGGTTTGCCAATCCACTCTACATGAACGATCTTGAAGAGCTGCGCCTCGGGCTCTTGATTGGCAATCAGGTGTTCCCAGAATTTGCGGAAAGAGTTGGAGGAACAACCGACCGAGCAACGCTACTTATAAACGCCTATAATCACTACTTTGCTCATCTGACGACAGAGGCCGCGCTGGACACTTATATATTCTGCCTTTCAGAACATCCGGTTGGAAATACCGATGGCCGCCTCTCTATGTGGCGTGAATATGGAAGTAAGGGCAACGGCGCAGCGTTGGTGATCAACACCCAGAAGCTTCATTACTTGTCGCACAGCCCACTTCTGCTGGCGAAAGTCTCCTACAAAAGTGGGGTCGAACGCGAGCAAGCACTCCGCTCGGGACTAGATAGCTGGGCAAAGATCACGCAAGCGGCCAACTTGCCAAACGATCATCTTTACCTCGCAGCACTTGAGGCCTTTGGATTCGTGAAGTCACTTGCGCTTGTTACGAAGCACAACGGGTTTGACGAAGAAAGGGAATGGCGGGCCGTGTATGTTCCGGAGCGCGATCCCCTCGGCTACTTAAAGCCATGCCTAGACTACTTTGTTGGACCACGGGGCGTTGAACCCAAACTGAAGTACAAATTCGGGACAACGTATGATCCAGAGTCGACAAAGTCAGGGCCGCCTCTGACTACGGGTACACTGGTAGATATCCTTGAGCTTGTCTTGCTTGGGCCCAGCGTTTCATCACCGTTGGCAAAAGCTTCGTTCATCAGAATGCTCGAGCGCAACGGTAAATCTGCGTTCCGCGACCGCGTATTCTCGTCAACAATTCCTTTGCGGCCGGCACTTTGAGCCCAAACTAAGCGCTCCATGAGAGGAGCCAAGGCCCGTCGAGTTACGGTGCACTCAATCGACGCTGTCCGCCAAGCGTGAACCGAAGCCGCACGGTTAGCAGGTTGGCGATGGCGAATGATTTTGATGTACTGTCGTCGTAATTACCTTACGAAAAAAATCCTGCGGGACAGTCTGCGGACGCATCCTGCGCCGATGTCGGACTCTCGTTAGTCGTTTCGGCGCACTAGCATACACATATCGCGGGCCTTGCGAGTGTTGTCGATAATGGCTTTGTCCTCTTTTGACTGCTTATCGTACTCCAAATCTTCCTTGGTCTGATTGACCAGTGCGACGTACTGCACGAAGTCAACGACTACCGGAAGATTAGTGGCTAGGCATTCGCAAAACCTCTGATTAGCAACGGCGGTGAGGCACTGCGTCTTCTTAGTGTTGGTCATTTTTGTGCTTAGCGACTTAAGGTCTTCGAGTGCACTGAGGGCTTTGTCGAATTGATTGAGCCTTTCCTGCTGCTCCAATGTCTGAGCGCACACTGGGGAGGCCAAGAGGACTAAAAGCGCAGTTATGCCTTTCCGCATGAATTCCTCACTGGGTTGGTCGCGGCTCCGGCCCGAGTTCCGGAGGTTATGTCGACCCGTTTCTTCGAGGCAAGCGCCTAACCAGCCGCCGGCCAATCAGGTGCGAGTTACGTTGACAGTGCACTCAATCGACGCTGTCCGCCAAGGGCGGGGGGAGTTACGGTGACAGTGCACTAAATTGACGGGCGCACGGCTTCGCGGTCATAATGCGGCATGGCCCGTCTTGCTCGTGTCGTCATCCCCGATCATCCGCACCATGTCACCCAGCGCGGCAATGGCCGGGCGCGCACGTTCTTCGAGGACGGCGACTATGCGCTCTATCGCGACCTGCTCGCTGCGAATTGCAAAGCGGCGGGGGTCGAGGATGCCGAACCACGTCCATCTCGTCCTGGTGCCGTCCGATCCTGACGGTCTGCGCCGCGCGCTGGCCCGCGTGCATCGAAGCTATGCCGGAACCATTCAGGCGCGACGCAAGCGCACCGGCCATTTCTGGCAGGGCCGGTTTGGCGCCGTCGCCATGGACGAGCGTCATCTTGCGGCGGCGCTGCGCTACGTGTCTCTCAACCCCGTGCGCGCGCGTCTCGTGAAGCGGGCACAGGATTGGCGGTGGTCGAGCACGCGCGCTGTGCGCGGGCGGGACGACGGTCTCACCACCCTGGCGCCGATCCGCGATCGCTTCCCCGACTTTGCCGATTTGCTGGCAACCGAGCCGGAGGCGGATCTGTTCGGAGCGCTGCGTTCAGCGGAGAGCATCGGCCGCCCGCTCGGCGACGACCGCTTTCTGGCCCGCATTGAGCGCCAGACCGGGCGCTTGCTCAAGCCAGCCAAGCGCGGGCCCAAGCCATCAGCGGCAGAGGACGGATGAGCTCAGCTGTTTCAGTGCACTGTCACCTTAATTGCGAAATGGTGAGGTTGGCGGCATTTGAACCCCTGCCAGCTTGGTGACGACTAAACGGCATGGAAAAAGTCGTCCACGATCTGCTGGCGCCAATTGTGAGGTCCTTCATTTCGGACTGGGGCTTCGCGCTGTTTCAGAAGTTGGCGACTTGGCTTGATGCTAAGATTCCGAGCCGATCAGCGAAGGTCGTCATAGGGCTGCTTCTCGGTCTGACGGCTATAGCCTCAATCGTGATCGTCACTGCGCTGTCTGGCTTTTGATGTCCGCGTACCGTCGCTGACAATTCTTTCATCGCATGTGTTGACGGCTTCGCTGATTGGACTCAGGCTGTTGCACAGGGCGGGGTTCGGCATCTCCATACGCCGCTCCATGCCGGGTTCGTCACCGGCCAAAACATAGTCGACGGGGAAGCGACCTGGGGCATCTTCCAACGCAATGTTTGAGAGGATCCTCGATGACACGACGTCATGTCCTAGCCCTGCTGGGCACGGCCCTGTTCGGGCTTGCCGCGGCGCCGGTCGACGCCGAGACCTATCCGAGCCGCGTGGTGACCATCGTGGTGCCTTATCCGGCCGGGGGATCCGTCGACGGCGTCGCGCGGCTTCTTGCGCAAAAGCTGAGCGAACAGTTCGGGCAGAGCTTCATCGTCGAGAACCGCGCCGGTGGTGCTGGCGGCATCGTCGGCGCGAACTATGTCGCCAAGGCCGCACCGGATGGCTACACGCTGATGCTGACCGCGTCGATCCATGTGGTGACGCCGTTCCTGCACAAGGCCGTTCCCTACGACGTGGTCACCGACTTCACGCCGATTTCGCTGGCGGCCAGCGGACCGCTGATCGTCAGCACCACGGCGCAGACGCCCGCCAAAACTCTCAAGGAATTCTTCGACCTGGTTCGCAAGGATCCGAACAAATACACCTTCGCGACATCGGGCTTCGGCTCGGCCGGGCACATGGCGATCGAACTGCTCAAGCGCGATGCCGGTGTCGACACCCTGGTGGTGCCCTACAAGGGCGCAAGCCCGGCACTGACGGACCTGATGAGCGGCCAGGTGCAGTTGATCGCCGATCCGATCCTGTCCTCGCTGCCGCTGGCGAAAGCCGGGAGCATCAAGGCGCTGGCCATCACCAGCACCAAGCGCGTCGACATCGCTCCGGAGATTCCGACCGTGGCCGAGTCCGGCATGAAAGGCTTCGAGTTCGGCTCCTGGTACGGCCTGTGGGGCCCCAAGGGCTTGCCCGCTGACCTGGTCGCGACCATTCAAGCTGAGGTCGCCAGGATCGTGCAGCGGCCGGAGGTGAGGGAACGCTTCGCGCTGCTCGGATTCGAACCGCTCGGCTCCACGCCGGATTATTTCGCCGGCTACATCAAGGACGAGACGGCGAAGTATCAGCAAATCATCAAGGATGCCAACATCAAGGCCGAATGACAGCGGCGCACGCGTGATCGGGCAAGTCTAGGCTTTCGGTGACAGTGCACTTATTGACGCTGCCGCGCCAACCGCGGACCGGCAGTTGAACCCCGCCGGAGGCGGGGCGACTAAACCCCATGGCCGCGATCCTTGCAGAACTCCTGGTTGATCTCGTCAAAAGCCTCGTCGGTAGCTGGCTGAGACAGGCTGCGGTGGCTATTTGTGCGTGGCTCGATACGAAGATTCACGGCCGCGCTGCACGCTTTATCGTGGGCGGCCTTCTCGGGCTCGCTGCCTATTTCCTAATTCCAGTTTTCGCCGGGCTGCTGGGGTTTTGATGCCCTCCGTGAAGGCAAATCTCATCATCGCATTGGCAATCGGGGCGCTCATCTCCTCTGTGCTCCTCGCCATGGAGCCGCTGACCGACTACGCTTTTCTTTCGCTGGAGTGGCCTGGCGTCACCGCAGCGTATTTGTTCTGGGGAGCGGTCGGAGGCTCAGCCTTTGCAGGGATTGCTATTTTCTGGGTCGTGAATGCACTCACCTACGGTCTGGGTGCTTTCGCCATTCTCAGCGTTCTCAAGTTGCTAACTCAGCCGAAGGCTTGAGAAGCGCGGTTACCCTTTGGATGTCACTTCGCGACCAGGGCGTACCCGGAATTTCGGCGTCACGCTCCCTAGCGCTTTGATCCTTCCTTGCCGCGTCGGGTCTCCTCGGCCTCGTTCACCAGCTTCAACGCGCTGCCGTCATAGCTCAGCTTCAGCCCACGGCCGACGATCCATATCCATCCCTCGCGGACGTCTTTGGTCGGCTGGGCGTTGAACTGGTCGGAGATCGATTTGACGGCGGCGTCTTGCGGGCCCGGACTGCTCAGCTCTGCATTGACGCGCCAGATGGGATGCCTGGCGTCAGCATCGTCGCTGTCAATCGTGAGCTTGGCGCCGTCGACGGCGCATTCGAGGGTGTAGGACTCGCGAAGCTGGCGGCAGCGGTAGCGACGTTGCGTGACGACCTTGTTTGTCTCCTCGAATGTCATCCCGGGCGAAAAGCCGAGGATGTCGGACTTCTTCACGAGGGCCAGCGACGCAGGCTTCAAAAAACCTGGCTGGATCGCCACGAGGGCGGCAACGGCAACAACGATCAAGCCGGCGATAACAATGGCAATTTTCATCAGCCCCTCGCGAGAAGCGACCGACCATACAACAGCCGGAGCATCCTGCCAGTCAGGCTTGGTGTCATCGCCAAGGGAGCTGTGCGGCGACAGTGCGTCACGCTGTGCACTATTGCCCCGGACGCAGCGCAGCGCGTCTTCCGCGGTGCGCTGCAGAGCCGGGGCCCATCTATCGGCTATGCAGTGTGTGGCTTGCTGGGTCCCGGCTCTGAGCAGCAGCGTTGCACGCTGCAGCGCGTCCGGGACACGAGATCACCGTCCTAGGCTGCAATCCGTTGCTCGACAGGCACCGTCAGGTACTTGAGCGCTTGTGCATGCTGCAGGTCAGGGACCGCAATCGCCGTGTGGCTGTAGATCGCATGGGTCCGCGATCTTGCGATCGTGTCCAGGATCTCCTTGCCCTTGATGACATGGAGGCCCATGCCCTCTTCGGACGGGAAGATTGCCAACACGACGTCATAGGCCGCGATGACGGCTTTGAGCGCCTCGGCCTTGTCTTCGGCGACGTCGACAAACACGCGAACATCGGCCGCGAGTTCACGCAGCTCGTGAAAATCCAGCACTGTGGGATACTCCAACGCAACGATACCAAGAGAGCTTGGATGCGTTGGGTTACTGAAGTGTCAACAACGAGGGTCCGAGCCACAGGTTTCGCGGTGGGGTGTCTTGATGAGGTATCTTGCGACCGCCCGTGAGCGCCGTTGTTGCGCGCGAAAGCTACGTCACTTGGCGTAGCCCTGGGAACGGAGCCACGCGATCTTGCGATCGCCGTTGATCCAGTCGTCGGCATCCGCCTTGCTGGTGAATCCGGTGATTTCGCGCTGTTCGTGGTCGGGATAGTCCGCCAGTATCTTCCAGTCGCCATCGGCGATCCGGACCGCTCTAAACGTCACTTTTGTTTTGGCCATGGCCGCACTATGCAGCAAATGCTCTCGAAAGAGAACCCGCCTTAGGATCGTCTATCTTTCCGCGTCTCAGGGAGCAGGCAATGCTGCTGTTCATCGGCCCGCTGCTGTTCGTCTTGCTGTTTTATGCCGCCGTCAGGGCAAGACAGGCAGGCCTCTCCGGTGCCAGGGTCGCACTCATTGTTGTCGTTGGCTCGGCCGGCATTGTTGTCCTGATGTTTGCAATCCTGGCGTGGGGCTTTCGTGACTTCGGGTGATGCGGGCATCACTGCTGCCTCGCGGCGAACCGGCAGAACCCTCTACGGTCATTGCTGAATTCGATTCGGCGCGTGTCGATGCAGGCGCTGTTATCCCGCCGAAACAGACGGAACTCGCGTCAAACTGCGGCTTGCGTTTTCGGCCCCGATGGGTTCTAAGCCCGGTGACTTCCTGACCGCTGGCATGAACACAAAGCGCGCTGCGCGGCTTTGTCGCGTGCCCGGCACGGTACCCTCAAAGCGCGCGCGCACCCCATTCAGAAGGACGTTTGACATGGCGAAGATGACCAAGACTCAATTGATCGATGCGATTGCCGAGGGCACGCAGCTTGCGAAGAACGACGTGAAGTCGGTCATCGAGTACATGGCGACGGTCGGCTACAAGGAGCTCAACGAATCCGGCGAGTTCGTCATTCCCGGTTTCGTGAAGATGTCGGTCGTGAACAAGCCGGCGACCGAAGCCCGCATGGGCGTCAATCCCTTCACCAAGGAGCCGATGCAGTTCGCGGCCAAGCCCGCCAGCAAGTCGGTGAAGGCCTCGCCGCTGAAGGTCGCCAAGGACGCTGTCTGATCCGGCCATCGCGCGCCGCCTGCGTGCCTGGAGCCCCGTTCCGATGGCGTCGGAACGGGGCTCTTGGTTTTTGTCTCTTTAGTTTTGTCTCGTTGTTTTTTGCTTGTTGTTTTTTCTTGGGCGGCGCGATGTCCGCCAAAGCGAAAACCCCGCCTGGGGGGAGCGGGGTTTTCTGATGGGGGTGAAGCCTGGGGGAAGCTTCAGGAATGAGACGCGCGAACCTCGCAAAAGGTTCAGCCCCTGAAGAAGAGATAGAGAAAAACCCCGCGCTTTCGCGCGGGGCTTTCCAAACTGACGGCGATGGGATTTCAGCGCCTGGCCGTCAGCCGTATCTCAAACCTAGGGTTGAAACTCCAAAAAGCAACAGCGCCGCGGTGACGGAGTATGTTCGTCAGGCGGCACTGCCGTATGACTGGGCGCTGAAATCCCCAGCCTTCATGGGTCCGCGCAGCGCCCAAAAGGTTCAAGACGATGGGCATGGAAATCGCGCGCGAGGAGGCTGGACTTTTTGTTCTCATTTTGTTCCTATGAGCCATCATCTTTTGGAATCGTCTTTTGGAATCCTTTGGGAGGTGACTCATGACCGTCGAAAAACAGCGCGAAGTGATCAGGCTCTGGAATCAGCTCAGGAAGGTCGAGGGCCCGGCGGCAGAAGAGCTCCGCATCCAGATCCTCGAATGCTTCTCCGAGAAGCGCAAAGAGAAGCGCGCGGCTTGATGAGCCTTCGGCCGGACGTCGGCCGCGATGGAGCACGAGATCGTCATCGTGCTTGCGGTGGTCTCGAAATTTCGGCGCCTTCGGCGCCCAAGATTTCTGCCGGCGAAGATTTCTGCCGACGACGACGCGACGGCACACCGCTTCATCGATCGTTAGGAATCGCTCCGCGCTGATTTTCTCGACTCCGATTCGTTCTTCGAGAACGAAATGGAGTCGGATGCAGAACAAGTTGCGCTCCTCGACGTCGATGCGAACGCGCGTGTCAGAACGAGACAGCGTGAGGCGTCGCACAGTGACGCTCTCGTCTGCCGCGCAGGACATTCGCGACGGGAGCGCGACATGGATGCGTGCTGGCTGATCGAGATGTTCGCCGGGATCGCAACAGCGTTCTGGTCCGACAGGCACGCAAGGTCATATGCAAGGCCGCGCCGCGCAGCGGCACGCCATCGGTGCCATCGGTGCCGCCGCCGCGATCGATGTCGACTGAAACGACATGACGGGACTATTCCACACCGCTTGTTAAGAGTTGCTCCGCGCCGATTTCTTCGATTCCGATTCGTTCTTCGAGAACGAAATGCAGGCGAAGCTGGAACAAAGCCGGTCGGCGGATGGCGGGCCGGCCTTGGCGTTCGCGCGACGCCTGAAGCGGCTCGCCAAGGTTCAAAAGGCGCTGCGCCAACTCCTAACGAAAGCTTGCGCGGGAAGCGATAACCCTATTCGGTTAGGTTAAAAGCCCAATCGCGTTGCGCTTGCCGCGGGTTGGAGTAGGTGTCTGGCAAGGACACGAAACGACTTTGCCAAGAAGCCATTTTGCCATGACACCTTTTTCAGAGACACCTTTTTCAGAGCCGTCCTTTTATCAAGGCGACCGGCACACCTACAGGCGCGTCGCCATCGTCGGCACGCTGTTCTGCCTCGCTTTCGTGGTGATCAGTTTTTCGCTGCGGCCGCAGCTCGAGGACACGCGCGTCGCGGTCAAGGCCGACCGGCTGGTGCGCACGGCAGGCCAGGCGCCGCACACCAATTAGCGCTCGTCACCACCGATCCGGTCGTCGGCGGCCGCGCGCGGGCACGCGGTGCCGCGGCTCGCGAGCGCGACGAAGCCGGCATAGCCGGACAGGTTGAGCAAGACTTCAAGCCACACGGGCATGTCGGACCTCACTTGCGTGAAGACAACCTCAACTTGCGCGCGCGGCGCTTGTTCCCGGCTCGTGGAAAAGAGATACGCCTGAAAGCCAAAAGGAAGTCCGCCCTAAAGTCGGGAGGAGGGGTCGAGCCGCCGACCGAGGGTCGCGACGGACTTGGAGGAGGGCTGTTCCCTAAGGAACCCGGCAATGGTCCGCGCCAGCTCGCCGTCGCTCATCGGCGTCGGCGGCGGGCGCAGCGTGCCGACACCGAAATTGCGGACGATCTCGTCGTAATGCTGATCGCCGGACCTGGGAACGAGCCGGCGGATCCGAGCCAGCAAAGCGGATATCCCTTTCCTCCTCGGCGCTCCGCCCCGCCGGCAGCTGTTTTTTTCTCTGCTGCCATTTGCTCCCGTGGAACTAAAAACCCCGCCAGCATCGCGGAGGATACTGACGGGGCTTTCGTGCTGGGCCTTCACCGGATAGCGGAGGCTTCGCACTTGCAGGTCCAACCGATGTGCGGCGATTTCGTTCCGGCTCGCATCGAGTTTTTTTGACCCGGCTCCGGTTCCGCACCGCGCGCAACCATCAAACGGCACCCGCGTTGTCACCCCCAGACGCGAAGGAGGAGCTCATGAAGAAGACACTGGCAGTTCTGGCCACCGTTGCAGCCGTCGGCGTGACCGCGGTGGCGGCGCCTGCCGAGGCGCGCGGTCGCGGCATCGGCCCGGGCCTCGCGTTCGGGCTTGCCGCCGGCGCGATCACCGCGGGCGCGATCGCCGCGTCCCATCCCTATGGCTATTACGGTCCGGGCTACGGCTATTATGACAGCCCGGGCTACTATTACGGACCTGGCCCGTACGCCTATTATGGCGACGGACCGTATTATCGCCGCCACTATTACCGCCACTGGTAACGGCGGGGTCAATGAAAAGCCCGGAGCGATGCTCCGGGCTTTTTTCATGCGTGGCGATCAGGCGCGTGCTACGGCCAGAGCGAGGGTCGCTCGACCTTGCGTGCGTTCTCAAGCGTCGACACGAAATACTCTTCGCGCTCGCGCTTGAACTTCTCCTGGGTGGCACGGAAGGCGGCGACACGGGCGGCGATCTCTTCGCGTTCACGGATCTTGCGTTGTTCGTCTTCGGTCATGTCCATCCCCTCTGTTCACACTTGGACGATGTTACTTGAGCTGTGTTTACTGGGTTGTGTTTACTGGGCTGTGTTCACGAGTGTGCTCAAGCGCTGCCGCCGCACCGGGCCTTGAGTCGCATTCAACACATTGGCGCTTCTGATTGGGGCGTCAATGGGGAGGAGGCATTGCAGGATTGTGATATGCGATAGGGCGGAAAAAATTGCCGAGTGCATTGCGTTCGCAGTTGATAACAGCGTCAACAATCTTGCCGCTTGTGCGTCCTGCAGCTAGCGCAAGAGCAAAGCGGGAGGCGTGCGATTGATTGCATCGGATCTTCGCAGCGGCGTTGAACGTCTCGGCGACATGATCGCCGAGGCGAAGACCATCGTGCCGTTCACCGGTGCCGGCATCTCGACCGAATGCGGCATCCCCGACTTCCGCTCGCCGGGCGGAATTTGGACGCGCTATCGTCCGATAGAGTTCGGCGAATTCGTCGCGAGCCGGGAAGCCCGCGACGAATCCTGGCGCCGACGCTTCGCGATGGAGGAGGTCTTTGCGGCGGCAAGGCCCGGCCGCGGCCATCGCGCGCTCGCTTCGCTCTACCGCGCCGGCAAGATCCCGGCGGTCATCACCCAGAACATCGACAATCTGCACCAGGCCTCGGGCTTCGCCAGCGAGCACGTGATTGAACTTCACGGAAATACTACTTATGCGCGATGCATCGGATGCGGGCAGGCCTATCAGCTCGACTGGGTGAAGCGCCGTTTCATTGAGGACGGCGCCCCCGACTGCACCGTGTGCGGCGAGCCGGTGAAGACCGCCACGATCTCGTTCGGCCAGATGATGCCGGACGAGGAGATGCAGCGCGCAACCGCGCTGTCGCGCGCCTGCGACCTCTTCATCGCGATCGGTTCCTCGCTCGTGGTGTGGCCGGCGGCGGGCTTTCCGATGATGGCGAAGAACGCGGGTGCACGTTTGGTGATCATCAATCGCGAGCCGACCGAGCAGGACGACATCGCCGACCTCGTCATCCGCCACGACATCGGCGAAACGCTCGGACCCTTTGTCGGCAATTGAGGCGTTAGTTTGATTCGCGGCTGTGCAAGCTGTTCATAGGTTCCGGCGAATCTCTTTTTTGTCTATGCGCCGCAACCGGGAGTGTTATCTTTTGAGTCGAAAGATTCGCGTCGCGTCGAATTGAGAACATTCTCTTAAGACGCGTGATTCGAGCGCCGCCACTGTGGCGGGTTGCATGGCATGTGTGGGGTCCGGGGTTATGGGGTCGTCGGACGGATTTGAGTCCAAAAAGCTTGGAGTTCCCGGACAGGGCACTTCGCCGGGGCGCATGACGCCGGGCGAGCACGGTAGCGGCCGCGAGAGCGGGCTCAGCCCGTTCACCGGCCTTGGCGAAGCCAGCGCCAACCTCGTTGAAGTCCACGGCGTCATCAAATGGTTCGACGCCTCCAAGGGTTACGGCTTCATCGTTCCCGACAATGGCTGGCCGGATGTGCTCCTGCACGTCACCGTGCTCAGGCGCGACGGCTTCCAGACCGCCTATGAGGGCGCGCGCATCGTCGTCGAATGCATCCAGCGCGCCAAGGGTTACCAGGCGTTCCGCGTGGTCTCGATGGACGAGTCGACCGCGATCCATCCGGCGCAGATGCTGCCGCCGCGCACCCACGTCACCGTCACCCCGACCAGCGGGCTGGAGCGGGCCCAGGTCAAATGGTTCAACCGGCTGCGCGGCTTCGGCTTCCTGACCTGCGGCGAGGGCACGCCCGACATTTTTGTGCACATGGAGACGCTGCGCCGCTTTGGCATGACCGAATTGCGCCCCGGCCAATATGTCCTGGTTCGCTTCGGGCCCGGCTCCAAGGGCATGATGGCGGCCGAGATCCATCCCGAGACCGGATCGCCTGGACTGCAATCGCACTAGCGGCGGCAGGATCGCCAATTCCCGTAATCGTGAGCAGAGGCGCGCCGGTTGACCGGCGCGCCTCTGGCTTTTCGGGCGGTCGCCGCGTAGGACTGTTCCGTTCCCACGCCCTGAGTGCCATCCCATGAAGTTTGATCGAAAGGCTGTCTGGTCCGTTGCGCGCGGCTGGCTTGCCGTCATCCTGGTCGTCGTCAGCGTTGCCGTGGCGGCCGGATCCGTCCGCGCCGCGAGCTTCCAGCCGCTCGAGATCGTCACCAAAAGCGGTGTGCAGGTGTTCTCGGTTGAAGTGGCCACGACCGAGCAGGAGAAGCAGACCGGCCTGATGTACCGCAAGGAGCTGGCCGACGGCAAAGGCATGCTGTTCGACTTCAATCCCGAGCAGGAAGTGTCGATGTGGATGAAGAACACCTATGTCTCGCTCGACATGATCTTCATCCGCGCCGACGGCCGCATCCTGCGCATTGCCGAGAATACCGAGCCGCTGTCGACCAAGATCATCTCGTCCCGGGGCCCTGCGCGGGCCGTTCTCGAGGTGGTGGCGGGAACGGCGCAGAAATACGGCATCCGCCCCGGCGACCGCGTCGGCCACCCGCTATTCGGCAGCAAATAGAGCCATCCGGCGGGGACTTTCCAGCCTTGCTGGCGCCTTTAGGGAGCTTGCTGGCGCTTTGGGAAGCGTGTATCGACAGGGCTCGCCGGACATTCGGGGTATAGCGCAGCCTGGTAGCGCGGCAGTTTTGGGTACTGCAGGTCGTTGGTTCGAATCCAGCTGCCCCGACCAACAAAATCAACCACTTAGCTTGGTATTTTAGAGCTCTGACTTCCCAGTTTTTCCGATTGGGAAGGCCATGGGAAGACAATTTGTCGCGGGAATGAATAGGTGACTGACACGTTCGAGGATAAGAAGAAGCTCGCCCAGGAGCACTTCAAGGGGTCGGTTGGAGAATCGGACGAGACGACGCCTGAGGCAATTACCGAAGTGGTCGAGAGGTTCGCCTCTTCACTCGGTGGAGCACCTCAGTTTGTGCCAGTCAGGCAGGATCAGTATGGGCTGTTTGGATGGTGCTCCGACGGCGTTCTCGAAAAAGTAAAGAACGACGGCGGCGGAATTCGATTCGGCTGGACCATTTGGGAGTGGCCCAAAATCTTTCTCACCGCTGAATTTCACGCGGTGTGGATCTCGCAGGATGGGGCCCTAATCGATATCACACCTAAGCCGCAGCGGGAGACCCGAATCGTGTTCGTGCCGGATGCGTCTTACCCGGCCGATTTTGATTTCGACAATCGCCCGACCAATCGCCGTTTTCGGATTCCGCAGGAGCCCGATTACAAAATGCTGGCCGAGGCCGGGATCTCAAGGATGAAACCTTCTCAGCTCGAGTACGAACGTAAACGGGCAGCTAAGAAGGATATACCTGTCACTGATTGGGTTGCGTCGAAGCTGCCCCGGGCAACGTTCCCATTGCTGGTGGATGAGCTTATCCAAGTCTGCGATGCCTTAGATCGCAAGACGGACGAACTCTCCGGAGCGAGCAATTTCTTCAGTCCAGATCGGGAATACGGCGATTTGCTGAAGAGGAAGATTGCCTTGATGCAAGCCGCGGAGGTAGCCGCAAGGAATTCGTGAGAGAGCGCGGGACCGAAGCCCCGCGCCATTCCTCAGTCTAGATGCGCCTCTTAAGCGGGATGGATTTTGGCTTGCTAAGGGCCTTTCTTAGTCGAGCCTCTGCCTCGCGCAGCTGCTGCTCGGCCTTACATTTTGCGACAATGGCGTCGATCACCTCTTGGCCCGCCTGATTAGGTTTCATTTGACCTCCTGATGTGAACGAGAGAGGCCACCTCTAAGGGGGCATGGAAAGACAGAAATCAATCACCACGACGATCGCGGCAACTGTCGAACCACGTGTTGCGCGGCCTGCGAAGCTTGTGAACGCCGAAACATGCAGTCGGGAGGGGGCCCGAGGAAAGAAAAGGCCCGCCAGCGTGAACCGGCGCTATGATATAAACCGACGGTCACGCCGGGAGGTATCATGACCGACGAAGAACTCCCGCCCGAATGGCGCGGCGTCTCGGGCCTGCGCATTATCATTCCGCACGGCAGACCGGACGTGATGCTGGTCGAGATCAAAACGCTATCTGGGCCGATCCGATTGTCGATGCCAAGGAGCATTGCATTGACCGTTGGCCGATCGATCGTACAAGAGGCGGAAAAGCTTGCGCCCGACCCGTTTGACTCTTGAGCGGCGCGGCGAGCCGCCCCCCCGTAAATCTCCCAGGTTCGAAGAAAAAACCCGCCAGCCTTGTGAGCCGGCGGGAAGTTTATTTGGACTGTAGATTGCGATCGGGGGTGCCGGCCGCAGATTGAAGTGTATGTGAGCTCAGACGAACCCGCGAGCCTATCTAAACGGCAGATTGTGCCTCAGCCGCCGGCGGTGCCTCCGACGCGCCAGTCGCCGTCGTCGTACTTCATCTCAAATCGAAGGAGCATCTCCCTCAGATGGTAGACGGCAAACAGGGCTAGGTTTCTCTTCTCACAGACTGGCGGCTCGCCGTCTGCGTCGTGGGCGAGATCTGCCGCGATCCGACCCATGTTGACCAAATCGCGCAGGTCGCCTTCCAATTGATGGTAGGCACCGGCGTCCAGACGGTCGCGTTCGGCCCTCGCACCGTCGGGCACCAGATCAATCACGTTGCTCATGCTGATCGCTCCTGGCGCTGGCAGTGGCGCGCAATCAGTTCGAACAGGGATCGCAGGAACTGGATCTCGAAATCTTCGAGATTGCGGCCAGAGTCGCCGCTGCCGTTCTGCTCCTGATCCATCACGACTTCGGCGAGACTCACGAGCGACCAAAGCTCAACAGTTCGGATCGTCTTAGCCTTGCGCATCAGGCGTGTGATCCTGCGCAGCACGGAGTTCCGCCGCTCCCACACCCCGTTGTTGACAATATCTACGACGGTGGAATTGCCGGTGTGCTCCGCGACCCAGGCACCATTCAATGAGCCGTTGAGCGCGGTATAGGTCACGGCCGCGCGCATGATCTGGGATTCGCGGTCAAGGTCTTCCTCGGATTTTGGGGACACAGGAAGCGCCGTTACCTCGGCAACATTGCTCGGAGACAGGGCAACGGCCGGCGGCGCCATGGCTCGGGCGGCGTCCAGATCAATGATGTTGCTTGCAGACGTGTTTAGGGGTGGCGTGCTATGCACGCTGTCAGCCTTGGTCATCTTGAATACCCTTCTGTGATCGAGGTTAGGGCCGAGGTGGGAGCTGATACCTTCCCCTTGGCCTGTTTTTATGGTAGCACCGCAATTATGAAGAAGTCAATTAAGGTAGCACCAAAAAAGCGAGGCCGGCCTCCTTCTGGCGGGCGAGACCCTGGCGTCCATATTCGACTGCCAGAAGCTATGATTGCAGCGATTGACGCGCGCGCCTTGACCGACGGGACGACGCGCTCCGAAGCCATCCGCCGGCTTGTCGAGCTTGGCTTGGGCAAAGCCGCTCCCGCCATCACGGTTACGTCCACCGCCAAGGGCTCGGCGGACCGTGCTAAGGAACTCGCGGGCAAGACGATCGACAAGCTGACCGATCCCGCAGCCACCTCAAGCGACCAAGCCAGCCGTAAACGGCGGCTTGTCAAAGGGCCCGAGGAATTCCAGAGCGTCCGACGCGATCGGCCAAATCGAAAATGAATTGATGGGGCGCCGCGGGCTGGTCGAGCTCGGGCTGAAGGGTGGCTTTCCGATGGAACGTCGATCTAGCAATGTGCTGCTGGCCGTTAGCGCGGTTCTCATGGCAATAGGCTTTTGCGTCGCAATCGGCTCGACTGGGTTTTTCATGAACCTCCTCGGCGCCGCCTTCGCGGCGATAGGTGGCGCAGCCGTATACCTCAATCTGGCCGAGAGAACAGAACGGAAGCGACGCGCCAGAAACGGGTTTTGAGCAGCGGGCTGGGCCGGCCGGGCTCCCCTTGCGCTCGCCCTCCGGTTGCGATTGGCTTATTCGGATGCTGGGGAGGAAACATCATGCCATTCAAGCCAGAGGCCCAAGACGCAGTTTGTGACCTTCTACGCTGGCTCAGGGGCAATCTTCTCTTGATCCTTTTCCTGTTGTTGGTCGCTCTACAGTTTATGACATGGCATTCGGTTGTAGAGCTCGCTCGCGCGCTCCCGCGTGATCCACCTCGCTGTGGTACGCACGACCCGTGCATTGTGGAACTCAGCGAATATTCCATTCGACAAATTCGCCCGCGGTGACGAGCATGGTGGAATTCTTGAATGAGAACTGGGCCGCACTGTCCGCAGCCCGCTGGACATTCGCTACGCTTGTTGTCCTCAGCTTCAGCGCGGCATTCGGAGCATGCAAACTTGTCTACAGCACAAGGCTTTCAAACCTGAAGTCTGAACTTGAAAGTGCGAAGAGGCGTATTGCCAGTCAGCCGAGCGATTTGTTTCAGCGGGCAGCAAGGACAGAGATTGAGCGGTTCTTAACCGAGGCTAACACGATAAGCGCGCACTACAGCGATATGCCGGCCGACCGGATCGAAAGCTGGCACAATGGTGTTGCGAAGTTTCTTTCTGAGAGATTTTCAGATGACATCGCAAAAACGTTCGCAACTGCCGGAGGCAGCGATCTCAATATCGCTCGCGATCATCGATTTAGCATGAACTTCCAAAGGATACTTGGCGCCAAGACCAGCTATCTGAGCGAGATTGTTCGCGACCTGAGCTATCGCTGAACGATTCACGAATTGTTGCAGTAGCCAGGGCCAGCGTACGCGCCAGATTCGCAAGCCGAGTCCCATCAACGACTTACGCTGATCAGTCCACACGTCGCGCAGACGCGCGTTCAGCAATTGCGGCTTGATTCCCTGCGCGGCTAGACTCGTCCCCCGGCATGGGGGACTGAAGTGCGGGCGCGCATTAAGCAGCGATTGACTGAACTGGCCGGGCTCGATCCGAAGATCGGCGGCAACGACCAATTCCTATTCGGGATGCTCATCGGCGCCGTCCTGACGGTCTGTGCCTACTGGGCTGCATTCTCGCCGTGCGGATAGTACGGCAAGCAGGAAAAACATGCATCTCTTCGGAACCTTGGTTCCCACCTGCTGTTCATCTCGGATGGATTGGGTTCTAGGGATAATTTCGGTTTTCTGCTTTGCTGCTGGGCTTACTACCCTCGCGCTCGCGCTTGGAGTGGTGGCGCTGATCAGCAATATCGGTATCATCGCATTAAGATTGAGGGCTCGAGGCCAGGGAGGCTTTCCCGACCACGGCTGGGTGGCTCCCAAGCTCTTTACAGCGCTGATGCTCGTTGCGGCCGTTTGGTTATTCGCCGCGCAAGCGGGCTACATTGGTTAGCCGTCAGCCGAGCGCGTCTCGCACAATCTTTGCGCAATTGCCGTGCTCGATCTGCCGCGCTGGCTCCGGCTCGATGATGCGCGGCGGCACGGTGGTGCCAGGCGGCTGAACAATCACAATTTGCAAGCCGGGCAACTGCTGCGGGCCGCGCTGATTGCCCGCCGCTGCGGCGTCAGGCGAAAATCCGGCCACTCCCAGAAGAAAGCTCGATGCTCGGTCGCGGACCATTTCATTGGCGCTGTCGAGCAAGGCGAGCTTGGTTGCGCCGGCGCGAGCCGCACCGACTGCGAGCGTACGCTGGATCTTCTGGCGCAGGTGCTCGGCGATATGAGGCTTGGACAACTCGCGGGATAGGTGCTCCCGGCTTAGGCCGGCGTGCTCCGCGGCGTCGGTCACGGTCTTGACCGTGCCAGCGACCAGGGCGTCGATGGCCTCCCGCACTTTCGCAGAGATAGGCTTCGGCTTGCGGGTGATGGCTGGAGGGTTTGTCAGTAAGCGCTTAGCCGGAACCCTTGCTTCGGGATCTGGATAGCTATGCGAAGAAGCCTCCGGCTTGGACGGAGGTTTGAGATG
>NZ_LBKA01000216.1:0-48028 GCF_028128955.1 Bradyrhizobium sp. CCBAU 11386 | reverse complement strand
CCTGTTATGAGGCGGCAATGCAGGCAACAGCGAAAGCCTACGCCGCGTCGTCCACCTTCAGCACCCCGCGCCGGATCTGGTCCTCCTCGATCGACTCGAACAGGGCCTTGAAGTTGCCCTCGCCGAAGCCGTCGTCGCCCTTGCGCTGGATGAACTCGAAGAAGATCGGGCCGATCGCGTTGGCCGAGAAGATCTGGAGCAGCACCTTGGTCTGGCCGCCGTCGACGACGCCTTCGCCGTCGATCAGGATGCCGTTGGTCCGGAGCCGCGCGATGTCCTCGCCATGCCCGGGCAGGCGGGCATCGATCCGCTCGAAATAGGTGGTTGGCGGCGACGGCATGAAGGGCAGGCCGGCTTCGCGCAGACCTTCGATGGTGCGGTAGATGTCGCGGCAGCCGCAGGCGATGTGCTGGATGCCTTCGCCGCGATAGGTCTGCAGATATTCCTCGATCTGGCCGGACTCGCCGGCATCCTCGTTGATCGGAATCCGGATCTTGCCGTCGGGGCTGGTCAGCGCGCGCGAGAACAGGCCCGACGCGCGTCCCTCGATATCGAAGAAACGGATCTGGCGGAAGTTGAACAGCTTTTCGTAGAAGCCGGCCCAGACATCCATGCGGCCGCGATGGACGTTGTGGGTGAGGTGGTCGAGATAGAACAGGCCGGCTCCGACGGGCTGGGGATCGCGCGCGCCAAGCCACTCGAACTCGTCATCATAGGCCGAGCCCTTGGCGCCGTAGCGGTCGACGAAATACAGCAGGCTGCCGCCGATGCCCTTGATCCCTGGTACGTCGAGCGTCTTCTGCGCCGATGACACATCCGCCGGCTCCGCGCCGAGCGCGATCGCGCGGTCATAGGCCGCCTTCGCATCGACGACGCGAAACGCCATCGACGGCGCACAGGGACCGTGCGCGGCGACGAAATCGTAGCCGTGGGTGCCGGGCTCCTCGTTGACGAGATAGTTGATGTCGCCCTGGCGATAGACCGTGATGGCCTTGGTCTTGTGGCGCGCGACGGGCGCATAGCCCATCAGCTTGAACAGCGCGTGCAGCTCGCCCGGATCGGGATGCGCATATTCGACGAACTCGAACCCGTCGGTGCCCATCGGATTGTCGGCGCTGATCGTGGCCGGCGGTGCATCGTGCGGAAACGGACCCATGCTGCTCTCCCAAATGGCTGCTGGGAGGAACTATCCTTCATGGGACGCGCAAGGGGCGTGCAAACGGAACGCTCTTTGACTATCATATGCACGATCCGTGCATCAAATGGATAAAGCGCGCATGATTTCGGTGGACGCCTTCGACCTCAAGATTCTCGGCGCGCTCCAGGACGATGGCCGCCTCACCAACCAGGAGCTTGCCGAGCTCGCGGGCCTCTCGGCCTCGCAATGCTCGCGCCGGCGAATGCGGCTGGAGGAGGAGAAGGTGATATCGGGCTATCACGCCGATCTCTCCAGCGAGGCGCTCGGCTTCGGCGTGATCGCCTTCATCCAGGTGGGGCTCGCGACCCACTCGCCGGACAATTCCAAGCGCTTCCGCGCGCTGGTCAATCGCATCGACGAGATCCAGGAGGCCTACTCGCTGACGGGCGATGCCGATTACGTGCTGAAAGCCGTGCTGCGCGACCTGAAGGGCCTCTCCAACCTCGTCAACGACGTCTTGATGCCGCACCAGAGCGTGGCGCATGTGCGCTCCTCGATCGTGCTCGACAGGCTGAAGGAGAGCACGCGGCTGCCGCTGAGGGAGCTGAAGCCTGGCTGAAATCGAGGGAACTACGGCATTCGCGCGTCACGCACCGTCTGCGATGATCCAGCCGATCCGGAGATTCGACCATGGCCCTCCAGCTTCGACCGAACTGCGAATATTGCGACCGCGACCTCCCGCCTGATGCAACGGATGCGCGGATCTGCTCCTACGAATGCACGTTCTGTGCGGACTGCGTCGAGACCAAGCTCTCCAACGTCTGCCCGAACTGCGGCGGCGGCTTTGCCCCGCGCCCGATCCGCCCCACGCAGGAATGGCGGCCGGGCGTGTGCACGACCAGGCAGGCGCCGTCGGACAAGCGGGTGCATCTGAAATACAGTGCGGAGGACGTCGCGGCGCATTGCGCGCGGATACGCGACGTGCCGCCGGAGAGGCGGTAGACTCTCTCCACGTCATTGCGAGGAGCCCTTCGCGACGAAGCAATCCAGAATCCCTCCGCGGAAAGACTCTGGATTGCTTCGCTGCGCTCGCAATGACGGAGTTTGTGGCGACGATGAGTTCACTCCGCCGGCAGAATCGTTCCCTCGACCTCGCCAAAGCCGACGCGATAGCCGTTGCCCTGGCACCAGCCGCGCATGACGAGGCTGTCGCCGTCCTCCAGGAACGAGCGCTTGACGCCGCCGGGCAATTCGACCGGCTCGGTGCCGTTCCAGCTGATTTCCAAGAGGCTGCCGCGCTGGTTCTTCTCCGGGCCGGAGATGGTGCCGCTGCCGAGAAGATCGCCGACATTCATGGCGCAGCCTGAGGAGGCGTGGTGCATGATCTGCTGCACGGAGGACCAGTACATGTACTTGAAATTGGTGCGGCTGATGCTCGTTGGCGCGTTCGCGCCGCCGGGCCGCAACGAGACATCGAGCTCGATGCTGTAATTCTGCGGTTTGGCCTGCTTGAGATAATCGAGCGGCACCGGCTCCTGCTCCGGCCCCTTCAGGCGGAACGGCTCCAGCGCCTCCCGTGTCACCACCCACGGGCTGATCGAGGTCGCAAACGCCTTGGCCAGGAACGGCCCCAGCGGCACGTACTCCCATTGCTGGATGTCGCGCGCGCTCCAGTCGTTGAGCAGCACGAAGCCGAAGATCATCTCCTCGGCCTGTTGCTCGCTCAGCATGCCGCCCATCGGCGAGGGCTGGCCGACCACCACGCCCATCTCCAGCTCGAAATCGAGCCGCTTGCACGGCGCAAAGCTCGGCACGTCGACATTCGGCGGCTTCAACTGCCCGCGCGGGCGCTTCACGTTGGTGCCGGAGACCACGACGGTGGACGCGCGGCCGTTATAGGCGATCGGCATATGCAGCCAGTTCGGCTGGAGCGCATTGTCCTTGCCGCGGAACATCACGCCGACATTGGTGGCGTGCTCCCTGGACGAATAGAAATCGGTATAGCCGGAGACTGCGAACGGCATGTGCAGTCTGGCATCGCGCATCGGCACCAGGGCCTGCTTGCGCAGCTCCTCATTGTCGCGCAGCTCCGGATGATCCGCCCGCAAGAGCTCGCTGATCCGCGCCCGCGTCTTTGCCCAGACCTTCGGCCCCAGCGCCATGAACGGATTGAGCGAGGGCCCGGAGAACACGCCGAGCGCGCCGACATCGAGACGCGAGTCCTGCTCGAGCTCCCAGAGATCGAGCACGTAATTGCCGATCGCGACGCCGACCCGCGGCGTCGGGTTGGCCGCGGTCGAGAACACGCCATAGGGCAGGTTCTGGATCGGGAAGTCGGAGGCGGGATCGACCTCGATGAAGGAGCGAAGGCTGGGGTCGTTGGGGTGGGGCACATAACTCTCCGAAATTGAGACCGTCATGGCCGGGCTTGTCCCGGCCATCCACGAACTTTCTTCTGCGTTTCAACACGTGGATGCCCGGGACAAGCCCGGGCATGACGGAAGGGGTGGTAGGCAAGGTTACGCCCTGTTCGGATCGAACCGCTTCTCCAGGCCCTTCCAGCAATCCGCGTAATCGTCCTGAAGCGTCGAGGCGTTCGCGGCATGTGCGGTGACGCGCTGCGGGTAGCGGGTCTCGAACATGAAGGCCATGGTGCCGGTCAGCTTCACCGGTTTCAATTCGCCGTTGCTGGCGTGCTCGAACGCGTCGCGGTCCGGCCCGTGCGGCAGCATGCAATTGTGCAGGCTCATGCCGCCGGGGACGAAGCCCTGCGGCTTGGCGTCGTAGACGCCGTAGATCAGGCCCATGAACTCGCTCATGATGTTCATGTGGTACCAGGGCGGGCGGAAGGTGTTGTCGGCGACCATCCAGCGCTCCGGGAAGATCACGAAATCGATGTTCGCGGTGCCCGCGGTCTCCGACGGCGAGGTCAGCACCGTGAAGATCGAGGGATCCGGATGGTCGAAGCCGATCGCGCCGATGGGAGAGAACGTGCGCAGATCGTATTTGTACGGCGCGTAGTTGCCGTGCCAGGCGACGACATCGATCGGCGAATGGGCGAGCTGCGTCTTGAACAGTGCGCCGCCCCATTTCACATAGAGCTCGGTCGGCGTGTCCTTGTCCTCGTAATACGCGACCGGCGTGAGGAAGTCGCGCGCATTGGCGAGGCAGTTGGCGCCGATCGGGCCGCGCTCCGGCAGCGTGAAGGCGCCGCCGTAATTCTCGCAGAGATAACCGCGCGCCGGCCCGTTCGGAATCTCGACGCGGAATTTGACACCGCGCGGGATCACCACGATCTCGCCAGGCTCGGCGTCGATGCGGCCGAACTCGGTGACGAGGCGCAGGTTGCCCTGCTGGAGCACGAACATCAGCTCGCCGTCGGCATTGTAGAAATGCTGGTCCACCATCGACTTGGTGATGAGATAGACATGCGCGGCCATGCCGGCCTGCGTGTTCACATCGCCGGCCGTCGTCATGGTCTGCACGCCCTGAACGAAGGTGACCTCCTCCTTCGGCACCGGCGTCGGGTCCCAGCGCATCTGAGCGATGGGCAGGTCGTATTCATGGCACGGTGCCGAGCGCCACAGGCCGGCATCGACCTTCTCGAAGCGCCCGGAATGCTTCACCGAGGGGCGGATGCGGTAGAGCCAGGAGCGCTCATTGCTGCCGCGCGGCGCGGTGAAGGGCGAGCCCGAGAGCTGCTCGGCATAGAGGCCATAGGCGCAGCGCTGCGGCGAGTTGCGCCCGATCGGCAGCGCGCCCGGCAGTGCCTCGGTCTCAAAGCTGTTGCCGAAGCCGGACATGTAGCCCGGCGTCACCTGGGCCGAGCTGCGGATGATCTGATCGGGCGAGGTATTGATGTTCATGACTATCCTCCTCCTTGCAAAGCGGCCCACATCTCCTGGTCGCGCTTGTCGGTCCAGATCACGGGATCGTCGATCCCCGACGCTTCGTCATAGGCGCGCGACACGTTGAACGGCAGGCAGTGCTCGTAGATGGCGAAGCTCGAAAATTTCGGATCCATCACCTCGCGCGTCGCGGCCATCGATTCCTTCAGCGTGCGCCCCCTGGCGACCGAGATTTCGGCTGCGCCATAGAGCGAGGTGACGAAGTCGCGCGTCATCGCGATGGCTTCGCGCACCGTGGCTGTGCCCTTCAGCGCATCGCCGCGCCCCGGCGCGATCGCCTTGGGATTGAAGTTGCGGATCTCGTTCAGGGTCAGCGGCCATTCGCGCAAATGCGCGTCGCCGCAATAGCAGGCGGAGTGATATTCGATGAGATCGCCGGAGAACATCACTTCCGCATCCGGCACCCAGGCGACGATGTCGCCCGAGGTGTGGCCGGCGCCGAGCTGCATCAGGCGAACCTCGCGCTTGCCGAGATAGATCGACATCTCGCCCTCGAAGGTCAGCGTCGGCCAGGTCAGGCCGGGAATGCTCTGCGCATCCTGGAACAGGCGCGGGAAGCGGCCGTATTCGGAATCCCAATCCTGCTTGCCGCGTTCCTCGATCAGACGATAGGTCTCCTGCGAGGCGACGATGCCTTGCGCCTTGTAGGCGGAGGCCCCCAGCACGCGCACGGCGTGATAGTGCGACAGCACGACATATTTGATCGGCTTGTCGGTGACGGTGCGGACCCGCTCGATGACCTTGCGCGCCATCGCCGGCGTTGCCTGCGCGTCGAACACCAGGCAGCCGTCGTCGCCGACGATCACGGCCGTGTTCGGATCGCCCTCGGCGGTGAAGGCATAGAGATCGGGGCCGATCTCGGAGAAGGTGATCTTCTTCTCCGCGAGATCGCCGGTGGATGCGAAGTTCTTCGCCATCAAATTCATCCTCAGGTCACAGGGTTATTGTTGTTGCTGTTGTTGCTGCTGGCCGTCGATCATGCGGCGCTTCGCGAGCCCGATCGCCTCGCGCAACACGTCGATGTCACCGATATGGTTGGCGAGGATCAGCACCAGCGCCGCGTCAAAATCGGCGCTCTGCTCCTCGGTGAAGCCGCGATGCGCTTCGACGATGGCGCGAAAGGCATCGTCAGGCCGCGCGAAGTTGGAACTGGTGGACAGCGGCATACCAAACCTCAATTCACGCCTTTCAATTCAGCCCTTGAGCCCGCGACAACGCCGCCACAATCGCCTCATGCGTCGGATGGCGGAAGCGCGCGGCAACGTAGCCATCGGGCCTGAGCAGATAGGCAGTCCCCGCCTCGGCGTCGTAGCGCTTTGCGACGAGGCCCGAGGGATCGGCAAGTCCGCCCTCGCCGCCGATGCGGATATCCTTCACGCCTTCGGGCGCGCCGATCTGCGTGCCATTGCTGAACGACAGCAAGGTGAAGTCCGTTCCACCCTTGCGGAATGCGTCCGTCAGATAGGTCTGCTCGCCCGCACGCGACGAGACGGGCGCATCGGGCATGGAACAACCGGGCGACGGGCCGCCGCACCACGCATCCGCATCGGGCGACGACAGCGACGTATCATAGTTGCACGGCACCGAGAGCCGCCCGCCATTGACCATGCGCTTGCCGAACTCGGTCTCCTTGGCGAGCGACAGCACCGCCTTGCGCAGCCGCGCCTCCTGATGCGAGTTCGGCGCCATGAAATCGGTCGAGCGGGTGGATTCGCGGATGTTCTCGTCCGCCGCCAGGCTGCGCTCGACATGGTAGCTCTCGAGCAGGCTCGCGGGCGATCTGCTCCGCAGCACGCGATCGAGCTTCCAGGACAGGTTTTCCGCGTCCTCGAGTCCCGAATTGGCACCGCGCGCACCGAAGGGCGAGACCTGGTGCGCGGAATCGCCGGCAAAGATCACGCGGCCATGGATGAAGCGGTCCATCCGCCGGCACTGGAATTTGTAGAGCGAGATCCACTCGAACTCGAACTTGTCGTGGCCCAGCATGCGCGCGATCCGCGGCCGCACGTTTTCCGGCTTCTTCTCGACGGCGGGATCGGCGTAGCGATTGAGCTGGAGGTCGATGCGCCAGACGTCGTCGGGCTGCCGGTGCAGCAGCGCCGAACGGCCGGCATGAAACGGCGGATCGAACCAGAACCAGCGCTCGGTCGGAAATTCCGCCGTCATCTTGACGTCGGCGATCAGGAACTGGTCCTCGAAAACCTGGCCGGCGAACTCGGCGCCAACCATCTGCCGCAGCGACGACCGTGCGCCGTCGCAGGCGACGACATATTGCGCGTGCAGGCGGTAGGCGCCCTCCGGCGTCTCGATCGTCAGCGCGACGGAATCGTTGCGCTGCTCGAGCGCCGTCACCTTGTTGCGCCAGCGCAGGTCGACCTCAGGCAGATCGCTGATGCGATCGACCAGATAGGCCTCGGCGTAATATTGCTGGAGATTGATGAAAGCCGGCCGCTTGTGACCGTCTTCCGGCAACAGGTTGAACTGGTAGAGCTGGGACTCGCCATGGAAGATGCGGCCGACGCTCCACACCACGCCCTTCTCGACCATGCGGTCGCCGACGCCGAGCCGGTCCCAATATTCCAGCGAACGTTTCGAGAAGCAGATCGCGCGCGAGCCTTCGCCGATGCGGTCGGCATCATCCAGCAGGACGACGCTCTGGCCGCGCTGCGCGAGGTCGATCGCGAGCGACAGCCCGACCGGGCCCGCGCCGACAACCACGACCGGATGCTCGGCCGGGCTTTGGCCGGGACGATCCTGATCGGGGTGGCGGCGATAGCCGAATTGGGTCTTCGCTTGAAAGTCCTTGGCTTGAAAGGTCTTGGGCTGATGCGTATCGACCTGCGCCATGCGCTAACCTCGGCTCTGGTCAGGAGAGGGCTGATCTGCTAGATAGTCTCACGTGCAACTATTTTGGACCGGAGCCGGCCGGCCGTCAACTGGAATTCGGAGCGCAAGCCTTGGCGAGAACATCCAGCGATGCGGCGCTGAAGAGACAAGAGGCGGGCGAGGCGTCGCCGCGGCCAAAAACACGGCTCGATCTGTTCAAGTTCGTGCCGTTCCGCCTCAACCGGCTTGCGGCGGAGGTGAGTTCCGCGCTCGCGGTCGAATATCAGGAGCGTCACGGCCTCGACATTCCGGCCTGGCGCGTGATCGCGACGCTCGGCTTCCGCAACGATGCCTGTAGCGCGCAATACATCTCGCAATGCACCCGCACGCACAAATCCACCATCAGCCGCGCCGTCACCATGCTGTTGCATGAAGCGCTGATCGAGCGGGTCGAGAATGAAGCCGACCGCCGCGAATTCCGCCTGCAACTGACCAAGAAGGGTCGCGTGCTCTACGAAGAGCTGTTCCCGCAATTGCTGCGGCGGGAGGACGAAATCCTCGCCTGCCTCTCGGCGCAGGAGCGCAAGCAGCTCTCGGCGCTACTCGGCAAGATCGAGCAGAGCCTCGACCTGATCCAGACCAGCGAAGAGGCCGACGCCAAGCAGGCGTATTAGCCGCCCCTCATGGTGAGGAGGCGCGAAGCGCGGCGCCGTCCAAACTCAATCGTCGTCCCGGACAAGCAGAGCGAAGCGAGGCGCAGATCCGGGACCCATCACCACAGGACGCCGTGATCACGAAGACTCGCGGTTGCAATGTCGCGCCAAACTCTTCCCTGGGGTTATGGGTCCCGGATCTACGCGCGCTTTGGGCGCGCTTGTCCGGGACGACGAGCATGGGGCAGGCCTCAGTCGCTATTTCGCAAACGACTTTGACGGCGGCAGGTGCAGCGCCCAGACGTCCACCTTGTCGCTCGCGCGCGGATAGATCTCCGTCACGATCGGATCGTGGCCGGGAATGAACCTGTCGGGGTGGCCGGCGAGACGCTCGATCGTCTCCCAGCCCTGCGCCATGTCACCGACATTGTAGACGATCGGAAACGGGCTGCGGCGCTGGAGATTGGCGTAGTAATGCGCGGCGTCGGACGCCAGCACCACCGGCCCGCGCGCGGTCTCGACCTTGACCACCTGCAAGCCGTCGGAATGGCCGCCGACACGGTGCACGGTGACGCCAGGCGCGACCTCGCCATCGCCCGAATAGAACGTGACACGCTCGCCATAGACATGGCGCACCATCTGCGTGACGTGTTCGACCGAGAATGGATGTCGCAGCAGGCCGCTGCACATGCAGCGGCCGGTCGCGTAAGCCATCTCGCGCTCCTGGAGATGGAAGCGCGCGTTCGGGAAGCGGTCGAGATTGCCGGCATGGTCGTAATGCAGATGCGTCACGATGATGTCGCGAATACTCGACGCTGCGAGACCGAAGCGCTCCAGCGCATCGACTGGATTGAGCGTCAGCTTGCGCGCCCGCGCACTCGCCTCCTCGGCATTGAAGCCGGTGTCGACCAGGATGTCGCGGCCCTGCCCTCGGATCAGCCAGACAAAATAATCGAGGTCCTGCGCCGCACTGTCATGCGGATCCGGCGCCAGGAAGTTCATGTGCGGGGTGCGCGGCGACATCGTCGCATAGCGCAGTGCGTAGATTTCGTAGGCGTTTCCCATGATTTTTCTTTTGGCTTTTCTTTTTTCTGTGTGGACCCTCGGGGAGGTACGAGCGCACCAAGCCATTGTCCGCCGGAAAGGTCAAACGCCCCGCGTGATGCGCGGCGGCCCGCTCCAATGTGAGACCAATCACATTTTCGGCGCCAAGACTCCCGTAAACATGACTCCCCTAACATGGCTCCCTATCATGGGTGTCCTGACATGGCCGCTGCAATGCCGAACCAGATCGCGTCGAGCCCAACCATGATGGCCCGCTTATTCCCCGCGCGGCGCGCCCACGCGTTGCGGTCAATCGTCGCGATAATGCCGAATCTCCAAGCGGTTGACGCCCCCTCTCCCCGGTTTGATAATGCCCATTGCGTAAGTTAAGGTCGCCGCGGCGCAAGCTGGAACGGCGCCTTTTTGGCTGGACCGCGCTGATTATGAAAATTCGCTTCCTTTTCCTTCTTCCCTTGCTCGTTTCGCTCGTCCCGACCGCTCCGTCGCTTGCGGCCGGCGACCGTTATGCGCTGGTCATCGGCAACGCCAAATATCCGGATGCGGACGCCCCGCTGAAGGAGCCGCTCAACGACGCCCGCGACATCGCCGACGAGCTCAAGCGCGACGGCTTTTCGGTCGAAATCGGCGAGAACCTGACCGGCGACGGCATGCGCCGCGCCTTCGACAAGCTCTACGGCAAGATCAAGCCGGGCTCGGTGGCGCTGATATTCTTCAGCGGTTTCGGCATCCAGTCGGCGCGCCAGAGCTACATGCTGCCGGTCGACGCGCAAATCTGGACCGAATCCGACGTGCGCCGCGACGGTTTCAGCCTGGAAGCCGTCCTCGGCGAGCTCAACACCCGCGGCGCCGGCGTCAAGATCGCGCTGGTCGATGCCTCCCGGCGCAACCCGTTCGAGCGCCGGTTCCGCAGCTTCTCGGCCGGCCTGACCCCGGTCATCGCGCCGAACGGCACGCTGGTGATGTATTCGGCGGCGCTGGCCTCGGTGGTCTCGGATGCCGGCGGCGAGCACAGCCTGTTCGTCCAGGAACTGCTGAAGGAAATCCGCGTCCCCGACCTGATGGCCGAGGAGACGCTGAACCGCACCAAGATGGGCGTCACCCGCGCCTCGCGCGGCGAGCAGGTGCCGTGGATATCCTCTTCATTGGCCGAAGATTTCTCGTTCATCCCGGGAGCCGGCGGATCGCGCCCGACAACGACGCCGCCGCCCGCGCCCCCCGCTCCGCCAGCCGTCGTCGCCAATAACCCGCCGCCGGCACCACCCGCGCCGCCATCACCGCCTCCGCCGCCGAAGCCGGCCGACACGGCAGCCGCACCGGCTCCCGCTCCCGCTCCCGCGCCCCCGCCAGTACCGGCCCCATCACCGAAGCCGCAGGTCGAGGCCGCCTTGCCCCCACCGCCACCGCCGGCGAAACCGGCCGATCCCGCTCCTGCGCCGAACGCGGACGCCGGGCCTAGCGCGGCCGCTCTGGCGGAGGACCCCACCATCAAGGGCCTGACGGCCAAGATCGCGGCCAATCCTGATGACGTGAACGCGCTGTACCGGCGCGGCCAGGTCTATGCCAGCAAGGGCGCCTACAACCTCGCCATCAAGGATTTCGACGACACGCTCCGGATCAACTCGAAGGACGTCGAGGCGCTGAACAACCGCTGCTGGACCCGCACCGTGGTCGGCGATCTCCAGGCCGCGCTGAAAGATTGCAACGAAGCGCTGCGGCTGCGGCCGAATTTCGTCGATGCGCTGGACAGCCGGGGGCTGGTCAATCTGAAATCGGGAGCGGTGAAGAACGCCATCGCCGATTTCGATGCGGCCCTGCGGATCAATCCGCGCCTCACCTCCTCGCTGTACGGACGGGGCCTCGCCAAGCAGCGCAACGGCTCCGCCCAGGAAGGAGCGCTGGACATTGCCAATGCCAAGGCGATGGATCCGAACATCGTTCAGGAATTCGCAAGCTACGGAGTACGCTAGTATTTTTTTGAGTTGAGGCGGCAGACGCCTCGAACCCTCGGCCGCCCAAGACAGACTAAAGGACGGATGCCGCAGGCAGCCTTTCCCGGGGGGCCTATTGCAGGAATTATGGAACCACGCAGGTCAGCTGCGCAGGAGGGACTGGCAATGAGATCGGCTGCAAAAGGACTTACCGCAATCCTGTCCATCATGGCCATTGGCGCGGCGCTGTCGCTGCCGGCCTCACCCGCATTCGCCGGCGACGACGGCAACAGCAAGAACGTCACCGAGGACGAGATCGTCCGCGCACTGGCGCCGCCGCAGAAGAAGCCGCTGACCCGCGGCCTCTCGATCGCGCCGCAGGCCGACCCCGCGCCGAGCGCGTCCGAGACCAAGCTGATCCAGTCCGTGCGCGGCCGCTCGACGCGCTCGCTGTCGTCGACCGAGCGCGAGGAAATCGCATCAGTCGCCAAGGACAAGCCGAACATCGATCTCGAGATCACGTTCGACTACAACTCCGCCAATATCAGCACCAAGTCGCTGTCTGCGGTGCAGGCGCTCGGTCGCGCGCTGACCAGCCCCGACCTGAAGGGATCGACCTTCGTGGTCGCCGGCCACACCGACGCCGCCGGCGGCGAGGCCTACAACCAGGACCTGTCGGAGCGCCGCGCGGATTCGATCAAGCGCTACCTCGTCGAGAAGTACAGCATCTCCGCGACCGACCTCGTCACCGTCGGCTACGGCAAGAGCAAGCTGAAGGACCCGAGCCAGCCGATGGCCGAGGTCAACCGCCGCGTGCAGGTCGTCAACATGGAAAACAAGACCACCGCATCGAAGTAAGCACGACGCAATCCTTTGAAATGACCGTTCGTGATGTGGTGTAAAGTCTCGCTTCCAAAGCGCGTCCCGCAGCCTTGCGGGACGCCGCTTTGTTTCAGGGAAACGCTCTCAGCAGGCCTCGTGCGGATGGCCGTGAGCCAGGCCAGGACAATCCGGCGATGAACGTCTCCGACTATCTCAAGCCTGCCGGAACCGTGGCGTTCATCGTCGCGCTCGGCATCGGCTATTATCTGTTCGAGCATCGGCATCGCCCCGTGGCCAAGGAAACGCCGGGCGAGGCGCTCGTCATCGTGACGAAGTCGACCAATGCCTGCTTCTCCGACCTCGTCCGTGTGACCGGCTTCTTCGTGCCGCGCCGCGAGGCCGTGGTCGTCGCCGACCAGGAAGGCTCCAGGGTCACCGACCTCTTCGTCACCGAAGGCACCATGGTTACCGACAACCAGGAGCTGGCGCGCCTGACGGCACCGCCGCAGATCCCGGGCCAGCCGCAGCGGCCCGGCCCGCAAGGCCCGATCTCGCTGAAGGCGCCTGCGCCAGGCCTCGTCACGGAAGTTCGCACCATCGTCGGCGCACCGGCCTCGCCGCAGGCAGGCCCGATGTTCCGCATCGCCGTCAACAACGAGATCGAGCTCGACGCTCAGGTGCCGGCCGTGCACATGCCCAAGCTCAGCTCCGGCGCAACCGTGCGCATCAGCCGCGACGACGCGCCCGATTTGATCGGCCGGGTGCGGCTGGTTGCGCCCGAAATCGACCGCGCCACCCAGCTCGGCCGCGTCCGCATCAGCGTCACCAACAATCCCTCGCTGAAGGTCGGCGTGTTTGCGCGCGCCTCGATCGACGCCAAGCGAAGCTGCGGCGTTGCGGTGCCCAAGACCGCGATCGACCATCTCACCGTGCAGGTCGTCAAGGGCAACACGATCGAGACGCGCAGGGTGCGGGTCGGGCTGTCGTCCGACACCGCGACGGAAATCCTGGATGGGCTCGACGTCGGCGAAATCGTCGTGGCCGACGCCGGCTCTTCACTGCATGACGGCGACCAGATCAAGACCATGTTCGCCGATGAACTCGATCGCACGCGGGTACGCTGATGGCTCTCAATATCTCGGCATGGTCGATCCGGAATCCGCTGCCGTCGGTCGTCTTTTCGATCATCCTTCTGATCCTCGGCTGGACCTCCTTCACCAAGCTCGCGGTGACGCGGCTGCCCTCGGCCGACATTCCCGTGATCTCGGTCGCGGTGTCGCAGTTCGGTGCCGCGCCCGCCGAGCTCGAATCCCAGGTCACCAAGACCATTGAAGACGCGGTCTCCGGCGTCGAGGGTGTCAGGCACATCACCTCCTCGATCACCGACGGCCTGTCGTTGACCACCATCCAGTTCGCACTGGAGACCAACACCGACCGCGCGCTCAACGACGTCAAGGACGCGGTGACGCGCGTGCGCTCCAACCTGCCGCAGAACGTCACCGAGCCGCTGATCCAGCGCGTCGACGTGATCGGCCTGCCGATCGTCACCTATGCCGCGATCTCGCCCGGCAAGACGCCGGAGCAGCTGTCCTACTTCGTCGACGACGTGGTCAAGCGCGCGCTCCAGGGCGTGCGCGGCGTCGCCCAGGTCGAGCGCATCGGCGGTGTCGAGCGCGAGATCCTGGTCTCGCTCGATCCCGACCGCTTGCAGGCGATGGGCCTGACCGCCGTCAATGTCAGCCAGAGCCTGCGCGGCACCAATGTCGACGTCGCCGGCGGCCGCGCCGAGATCGGCAAGAACGACCAGGCGATCCGGACACTGGCCGGTGCCAAGACGCTGAGCGACCTCGCCGGCACCATGGTCCCGCTGTTCGGCGGCGGCGAGGTCCGGCTCGACGATCTCGGCACCGTCACCGACACCATCGCCGACCGCCGCACCTTCGCCCGCTTCAACGGCGAGCCGGTGGTCGCGCTCGGCATCAAGCGCTCCAAGGGCGCCAGCGACGTGAAGGTCGCCGACGCCGTGCAGAAGCGCATCGACGCGCTCAAGGCCGCCTATCCCGACGTCGATCTCAAGCTGATCGACACCTCGGTCGAATACACCAACGGCAATTACGAAGCGGCGATCTCGACCCTGTTCGAGGGCGCCATCCTCGCCGTCGTCATCGTGCTGCTGTTCCTGCGCGATCTGCGCGCCACCATCATCGCCGCGATCTCGCTGCCGCTGTCGATCTTCCCGGCATTCTGGGCGATGGACCTCCTCGGCTTCTCGCTCAATCTCGTCAGCTTCCTCGCCATCACGCTGTCGACGGGTATTCTGGTGGACGACGCCATCGTCGAGATCGAGAACATCGTGCGGCACATGAACATGGGCAAGTCGCCCTATCGTGCCGCGCTGGAAGCCGCCGACGAGATCGGCCTCGCCGTGATCGCGATCTCGCTCACCATCATCGCGATCTTCGCCCCCGCGAGCTTCATGTCGGGCATCGCCGGACAGTTCTTCAAGCAGTTCGGCATCACCGTCTCGGTGCAGGTGTTCTTCTCGCTGCTCGCGGCGCGCTTCGTCACGCCGGTGCTGGCCGCCTACTTCCTCAAACATGGCCATCACGAGGAGCCGCCGCCCGGCCGCGTGCTGCGATCCTATCACCGGATCGTGGCCTGGTCGGTGAAGCACTATTTCATCACGGTGCTGATCGGCTTCGGCATCTTCGCCGCCTCGATCTGGAGCATCACGCTGCTGCCGCAGGGCTTCCTGCCGGCGCAGGACAGCGCGCGCTCGCTGCTGGCCCTCGAGCTGCCGCCGGGCACCCAGCTCGCCTACACCGAAAAGGTCACCGAGGACATCGTCGCGCGGCTGCGCAAGCGGCCCGAGGTGAAGAGCATCTTCGTCGACGGCGGGCGCGTTCCGCCCGGCACCCAGGAAGTCCGTCGCGCCGCCCTGATCATCAACTACACGCCCAAGGGCGATCGCGACATCACCCAGCGCGAGCTGGAATTCTCGATCAGCCAGGAGCTGGAGAACATTCCCGACATCCGCTTCTGGTTCCTCGACGAAAACGGCCTGCGCGCGATCTCGCTGGTCGTGACCGGCGTCGACGCCAACATCGTCAACAACGTCGCCAGCGAGCTCGCGACGCAGATGAAGCGGATCCCGACCATCTCCAACGTGATCTCGGAAACCACGCTGGAGCGGCCCGAGCTGCGCATCGAGCCGCGCGCCGATCTCGCCGCGCGCCTCGGCGTCTCCACCGAAAGCCTGTCGCAGACCATCCGCGTCGCCACCATCGGCGACGTCGGCCCTGCGCTCGCCAAGTTCGACGTCGGCGACCGCCTGGTGCCGATCCGGGTGCAGCTCGAGGACGCCGCGCGCGGCAACCTGAAGACGCTCGAACAGTTGCGCGTGCCGCTCGGTGAGCACGGCGAGAAGGGCGGCGTGCCGCTCTCGGTCATCGCCGACGTCAAGCTCGACCAGGGCCCGACCAGCATCAACCGCTACGACCGGGACCGCCAGGCCACCGTTGCCGCCGACCTCGTCGGCTCCGCGGCGCTCGGCGATGCCACCAAGAAGATCAACGAGCTGCCGGTGATGAAGAGCCTGCCGAAGGGCGTGAAGGTCTCGCCGTCCGGCGACGCCGAAAGCCTGAACGAGCTGTCCGACGGCTTCGCCACCGCGATCACTGCGGGCCTGATGATGGTCTATGCCGTGCTGGTGCTGCTGTTCGGCACCTTCCTCCAGCCGATCACCATCCTGTTCTCGCTGCCGCTCTCGATCGGCGGCGCCATCGCGGCCCTGCTCGTCACCGGCAAGCAGCTCACCACGCCGGTCTGGATCGGCATCCTGATGCTGATGGGCATCGTCACCAAGAACGCGATCATGCTGGTGGAGTTCGCCATCGAGGCGATCCGCGACGGCAAGCCGCGCGACGAGGCCATGATCGACGCCGGCATGAAGCGCGCCCGCCCGATCGTGATGACCACAATCGCGATGGCCGCCGGCATGATGCCGAGCGCGCTCGCGGTCGGTGCCGGCGGCGAATTCCGCTCGCCGATGGCGCTCGCGGTGATCGGCGGCCTGATCTTCTCGACCATCCTGTCGCTGGTGTTCGTGCCCGCGATGTTCATGGTGATGGACGACCTCGGCGCCCTGATCTGGCGCTTCGGCAAGCGGCTGATCGTGCACAGCGAGGATACCGAGGGCCCCGGTCATCACGAAGCTTCGCCGGCACAGCCGACACCGAAGACCATCGTGCACCCCGCGGCGGAGTAGATTCTGAGCGATCAGGCTCAGGGGCACGCTCTGGCAAAGGTCGCCCGCCCGCGCTATATTGCTGCTATGACTTTTTCGCGTATCACGATCGACCCAGCGGTCTGTACCGGCAAACCCTGTATTCGCGGGCTGCGGTTTCCTGTCGCACGGCTGCTTGGCTTGCTGGCGGCCGGCGAGACTCGTGAAGCCGTTTTGAGCAACTACCCCTACCTCGAACGCGAAGACATCGACGAAGCCTTGCGCTACGCGGCCTTCCTCGCAGACGACGAAGCCGTCGAGCTACATCCCAACGTCCCGGCAAGGTGAGATTCCTCATCGACATGCCGCTCTCGCCGGTGTTGTCGCACTGGCTGACAGAGATGGGGCATGATGCCGTCCACGCGTCCACGATAGGGCTTCATGCTGCGAGCGATACGGAAATCATCGATCGCGCAAGGCAGGAGTCACGCACTGTCATCACCGCGGACCTCGACTATCCTCGCCTGATCGCAACAGCGGGCAGCGACAGTCCCAGCCTCATTCTTTTCCGGGGTGGTGAGTGGACAGAAGCGCACGTCCGAACCAGATTGGCAGAGGTTCTATCCGCCCTGACCGAGGACAAAATCCGGGGCAGTATCATCACCATCGACCGGGATCGTATCCGCCGACGCAGGCTCCCGATCACATAATTCCTACTCGTTCCGCGCGATTGCCGTCAGCTTGGTCATGTTCCTGAGCAAAATACGGCCGCGCTGGAGATCCAGGATCGCGTCCTTGCGCCAGGCCTGAAGCTGGCGGTTGACGCTCTCGCGGGCGGCGCCGACGAAGACGCCGAGCTGCTCCTGCGAGATGTGCACCTCCGAGCCGAAATCGGCGGCGAGTGCGCAGAGCCGCCGTGCCAGCCGAACCGGCAGCGGCTGCAACATGGACTCTTCCATGCGCTCGCTCTGCCAGCGGATGCGCTGGCACAGCAGCGCGATGATCTTGATCGCGACCTTCGGCTCGCGCTCGAGGAAGGCGAGGAAGTCTTCGCGCCGCAGCACGAACAATTCGCTGGCTTCGCCCGCGGTCGCGTCCGCGGTGCGGTTCTGGCCGTCCAGCACCGCGACCTCGCCGAACAGGTCGCCCGACCCCATGAAATTCAGCGTCAGCCGGCTGCCGTCGGAGGCGCCGGTCTCGATGCGGACCTGGCCGCGGCGCACGCCGAACAGCGCGTCCCCGGCATCGCCCTTCTGGAACAGCACCTCGCCGTTCGCCAGATGCTGGGTGTGGCAGAGATTGGACAGCCGCTGGAGCTCGTCTGCGCCGAGATCGGCGAACATCGGGTTCATCTTCAGGATGACCGCAAATTCGGCCTGCTTGCTCATTTCAACTTCCTTGTGAATTTACGTGTCAATTTCACTGGCAAATCGGCTGGAACCATCAACGTCCAGGATCGCGTAAAACCGCGCCGGGGAAGTGTGTCATAAGTCACATAACTTTGCAGCACCCCCTGACTATTTTTGACCGCTTGGAGCGGCTTCCCGTCCCGGGATAAACTCACGCGCATAGGACGGGTGAGCGGCCGGGTTCGGCGCCGTTCGTCCGTCATTGGAAAGTCGACATGAGAGCAGTGAAATTCGCCGGCGCCGCGGTCGCCGCTGTCGCCATCGTGATCGCGCTTCTGCTCGTGGTCGGGATCCCATCGGGCTTCCTGACCTCGACGATTGCGTCGCGGGTCGAGAGCGCGACAGGCTATCGCCTGTCGATCGGCGGCAGCACCAGGATCAGCCTGTGGCCGACGCTGAATGTCACCTTGAACGACCTCACGCTTCAGGATCCGAAGGACCGCAGCGGCATCACGCGCCTCACGGTCGACAGCGTGCAGGCCGACATGTCGCTCTCGAGCGTCTGGTCGGGCCGCCCGAAGATCAGCGAGCTCGTCGTCACCCGTCCCGTGCTCTACCAGCCGCTGCTGCGTGAGCGCCTGCCCAACCCCAGTGCCGCGTCGAAGCCGCTCGCGCTCGACACGGATGGCGCGACCATCGACCGCGTCACGATCACCGACGGCGAGGTCGCATTCGCGCGCGTGCGCGATCGCGTCGAGGGGCGCATCAGCGCCATCAACGCCGACGCGGTCGTCGATCGCGACCGCAAGGTCAACATCACCGGCACCGCGCGCGTCGGCGAGCACCCGACCAAGTTCGACATCAAGGCGACGACGCCGGCGCCGCCAGCCGACCGGCCGACCATCCCGGTGGATTTCGCCATCGACATGCCTGATGTGCTGAAGTCCCGGCTCACCGGTCATGCCGACATGCGGCTGAGCGGCGATCTCGTGATGATCAACGGCGTGAACGGCACGCTCGGCGACGGCGCGTTCAACGGCTGGGCCTCGGTCGACATCGCGAGCAAGCCTCTGGTCAAGGTCGATCTCGACTTCCAGCGGCTCGCGATTCCGCTGGCGAAATCGCCGGACGGCGCGTCCGGGCAGCCCTGGAGCAATGCACCGATCGACGTGTCCGGCCTCAATTATGTCGATGCACAAATCAGGATCTCCGCGAATGAGGCCGTGATCGGCGATGCGCGTCTTGCGCCGCTGGCGCTCGATGCAAAGCTCGCCGGCGGGGTGCTGAAGGCCGGCACCGCCAATCTCGGCGCCTATGGCGGCCAGGTCTCCGGCGAAGTTATCCTGGATGCGACCAGCGGCGCGCCGAGCTTTGCCATGCATTCCGACCTCGTCGGCGTGCGCGCGCTGCCGCTGCTCCAGGGCCTTGCCGAATTCGACCGGATCGACGGCAAGCTGCAAGCCAAGCTCGCATTGCGCAGCGCCGGCACCAGCCAGCGCGCCTTGATGGCGAACATGCAGGGCACGGCCTTCGTCAATTTCCAGGACGGCGCCATCCGCGGCATCAACGTCGCGCAGATGATCCGCTCGCTGACATCGGGCACGCTGTCCGGCTGGCAAGAGAACCAGAACCCCAGCCAGGACCAGAGCACGGATTTGTCGCAGCTCTCGGCCTCCTTCCGCATCGACAAGGGACAGGCGGTGACGACCGATCTCAATCTGATCGGGCCGCTGGTGCGCGTGACCGGCGCGGGCACGATCGCGCTCGACACCAAGATGATGGGCTTTCGCGTCGAGCCGAAGCTGGTGATGACCACCGAAGGCCAGGGCCGCGCCTCCGAGCCGGTCGGATTCGGCATCCCCGTGATGATCCAGGGCAGCTGGTCGCAGCCGCGGATCTACCCTGACATGGCCGGCATGCTCGACAATCCGGACGCCGCCTATGCCAAGCTGCGCGAGATGGGCAAGGGCCTGTTCGGGCCTGATGGCGCCGGGCTCGGCAATATCCTGGGCAGCCTCGGTCTCGGCGGCACGACCGCGCCGGGTGGCGGCAATGCAGGCAGCAACGCCAATCCGCAAACCCAGCAGCCGGGGCAGAACAATCTGCTCGGCGGCCCGCTGGGCGAGGCGATCGGCAATCTGATCCAGCAGGGGCTTTCCAGCGGAGCTGCAACCGGCACTGGCACTGGCACTGCTACTGGCACCGGCCGCAGCCGCAGCCTGCCCGCAACGCCATCCACACCGGCACCGCAGGCCTCGCCCGCGCCGGCCCCCCCGGCCCCGGACGCGCCGCCGGTGGCGCAGCAGGACAGCCAGCCGATGAACGACGTGCTGCGGCAGCTCTTTAATCGATGATTGGCGGACCAACGGGCTGGACTCCACGCCAATCCCTTACCGCGGCTTCGCCATTCCCTGCTTCCTCCGAACGGAGGAGACTGCGACAATTCACCACCCTTTCGGCCCGACCCGGCGTCCGCAGCGGGTAACCACGCTGGCCGGTCCACCGGTCCCGGGACGTCCCTTGGCCCAAATTGTGATAGAAGGGCGGCGGGGCCTGTACGGCCCGTAGCGCCGGCGTCGATGGCGGCGCGAGAGGATCCGGATGGCGGGAGCGAACGACAAGACACGGTTTCTGCGCGAGGGCCTGTTCGCCAAATATGTCGTCTCCCTCGTCGGCCTCGTCGTGTTCGTCCTCGCCGTCAACGGCGCGATGGAGACCTGGATCTCCTATCGCGCCACCAAGACACAGCTGACCGACGGGCTGGAGGACAAGGCCCAGGCCGCGGCCCGGCGCATGGAACAGTCGATCTCCGAGCTCGAGCGCCAGATCAGCTGGGTGACGCGGGCGAGCCAGGACACCCTCGAGAAGCGCCGCGCCGACTACGCGCAGCTCCTGCACCAGGTCGCGGTCGTCAACCAGCTGTTCCAGCTCAACGGCGACGGCCGCGAGGTGCTGCGCGTCTCGCGCCAGTCGACCACGACCGGCGGCAATGCCGATCTCTCCCGCGACATGCGCTTCACCGACACCGTCGCCCGCGGCGTCAGCTACGCGCCGGCCTGGTTCTCCGACCGGGCCCCGTTCATGTCGATCTCGGTGGCGCATTCCGGCTTCAACGCCGGCGTCACGGTGGCCGAGATCGATCTCAGCTTCCTCTCCGAATTGCTGTCCGACGCCCAGGTCGGTAAGGCGGCCTTTGCCTATGTGGTCGATCCGCGCGGCCGCGTGCTGGCAACGTCCACGAAAGGCCCCGATGTCGGCAAGGACCTGTCGAAGCTGCCGCAGGTGGCTGCCGTGATTTCGCCCGGCCGCGAGCCCGACACCTCGGGCACCGACTTCAACGGCCATTCGGTGCTGTCGGCCGCGAGCACCGTGCCGAAACTCGGCTGGAGCGTAATGTTCGAGCAGCCGACCACGCAGGCCCTGACGCCGATCCGCGACCAGCTGGTGCGCATCGCGCTCTTGATCGGCATGGGCCTGATGGTCGCGATCCTCGCCGGCACGCTGCTCGCCCGCCGCATGATCATTCCGATCACGGCGCTGCGCGACGGCGCGCACAAGCTCGGCGAAGGCGATTTCAGCCACCGCATCGACGTGCACACCTCCGACGAGCTGGAAGATCTCGCCGGCCAGTTCAACCGCATGGCTGTTCAGATCCAGGAGACCTATTCGAACCTGGAGACCAAGGTCGAGGAGCGCACCCGCGATCTCGCGCAGTCGATCAACGAGCTCAAGGTTCTGGAAGAGGTCGGCCGCGCGGTCGCCTCCTCGCTCGATCTCAACGCAGTGCTGCCGACGATCGCCGCGCGCGCGATCGAGATCACCCATGCCGACGCGGTGCTGATCTACGGCTTCGATGCCGAGACGCGCCGCTTCAACCTGGTCGAATCCAACGGCATCGACAAATCGGCCGACGGCGCCCACGTCACGATCAACGAAGGCGAGAACATCCTGAGCGATGCCGCGGCGAGCTGTGAGCCGATCGCGCTTGCCGATCTCGACCACGCGGCCGAGCAGCCGCTGCGCGACGTCGCGATCGAGGCCGGCTTCCACTCGGTGCTGGTGGTGCCGCTGGTGGACCAGCAGGGCACGCTCGGCTCGCTGGTGGTGCTGCGTCGCGCCGGCGGCGAATTCGCCGGCAGCATCATCGGCCTGATGCGCACCTTCGCCAACCAGGCCGTGCTGGCGATGCGCAATGCGCGCCTGTTCACCGAGGTCGATCACAAGAGCCACGCGCTGGAGGCGGCGCACGAGACCGTGCGCGCCCAGGCGGACAAGCTGCGCGTGCAGACCGAGCAGCTCAAGGACTGGAACAAGTCGCTGGAGGAGCGCGTCAAGACCCAGCTCGGCGAGATCGAGCGCATCCGCAAGCTCGAGCGGTTCCTGGCACCGCAGGTGGCGCAGTTGATCGCCTCCTCCGACAGCCCCGAGGGGCTGCTCACCAGCCAGCGCCGCGAGGTAACGGTCGTGTTCTGCGACCTGCGCGGCTTCACGGCGTTCACGGAAGCGACCGAGCCGGAAGAGGCGATGAACGTGCTCCGCGAATATCACGCAGCCCTCGGAAAGCTGATCTTCAAATTCGAGGGCACGCTCGACAAATATGCCGGCGACGGCGTGATGATCCTGTTCAACGCGCCGATCCAGTTCGACGACCACACGAAACGCGCGGTGAAGATGGCGGTGGAAATGCGCGACACGATCGGCCCGCTGACCGAGCGCTGGCGCAACCGCGGCCACAGCCTCGGCTTCGGCATCGGCATCGCGCTCGGCTATGCCACGCTCGGCCAGGTCGGCTTCGAGCAGCGGCTGGAATATGCCGCGATCGGCAGCGTCACCAACCTCGCCTCCCGCCTCTGCGGCGAGGCCAAGGCCAACCAGATCGTGGTCAGCCGCCGCGTCTACGGCATCGTCGAGCCCTGGGTCGAGGCGCGCGCGCTCGATGATCTCCAGCTCAAGGGCTTCAACCACCCCGTGCTGGCGATGGAGATCCTGAGCTGGCGCGAGGAAGTGGAGAACGTGGTGGATGCGTCGGCGGCGCGCAGGCGGGGGTGAGTTCTTTCTCAATCCGTGAGGAAGGCAAAATCTCCCCCGGGACGACAGCGGAAATTGAGGCGCCGGTTGCGAATGATATCTGCATCCAATTTGCGGACCGCTCCCACGAACCACATCACCCCTCCTTGCGACTAACCATCGCCTCAACGGCGAGGCAGACTTCGGATGGAGACGATCGTGGCGTTTGCCTTGCCTTCGCGTGCGTATGATCTGCAGATGCTGGACCGGCCCACTGAGCGTGCGCGCGACCAGGGCTGGGTCTATGGGCTGCCGCCGGGCATTGCATCCGAGCAATGGCCGCTCGATCCCGTCACCGGCTATCCGCTGATGCACGGTTTTACGCTTCTGCTGCCGGACGATTATCGCGTTCATGGCGAGGACATCGTCGCGGTGTCGTTCTTCGCCACCGCGCCCGATCACAATGACGGCGGCGCGCCCGACGACCCTGAGATCCGCGAGGCCGTGCTGGCGCGGCCGGCGCATCCGCGCCTGTCGCGCATGACCGACATTCTCGACTACGAATATGCCGCGCTGCTGCTGACCAAGGCTGAATATGACGGCGCGTTCGCGACGCCGCCGGCGCCGCTTGCGCTGGCGACGGCCGACCGGCCGCGCTGGCTCGATGTCGGCGGAGCCTGCGCCTTCTTCGAGGCCGCCGCGCCTTACGCCAAGAAGATGTTCGCCGCTCCGCCGCGCGCCGATCTCACCGAGACCCGCGCGATCGCCTTGACGCCGCGCGCGACCGATCCGAATGCCGGCAAGGGCCCGCAGGACGAGTACACACGCCAGAACCCGCCGACCGGTTATCAGCCCTATTACTATTATGTCGGCGGCGTGCCGGGCCGCGACAATTTCCGCCTGCACGATTGGAGCAAGGACCACGCCCACAACCATCTCGGCGGCACCATGCGGCCGTGCCAGGCGGTGCCGGAGATGAGCCCGTTCTACATCGAGTTCGAGGAATATTTCGGCGGCTACAATTTCGGCGGCGGCAACGCGCAGCTCGACTTCAGGGATATGAAGTTCGACTGGGCGTGCGGGTGATCACGCCCCGCGCTTCGGCCCGATCGCCTCGAAGCCGGCCTTCTGCTCGTCGCTCAAGTCAGCCTCGAAATCGTCGAGCGCGTCGGCAACGCCCTTCACCGCTTGCAGCATCGTCTCCAGCCGCGCCTTCACGGCCGTGAGGCGTCCCTGCGGTGTCGTGGCGGCCGTGGTCGGGCAGGCACTCAGCGTCTCCATGGTGCGCAGCGTGGTGTCCTGGAGCACGTCGAGCCGGGCGCGGCCGATGTCGTCGAGGCGCAGCGTGGACGCGATGTCGGCGACGGGCCATTGCTGCTGCACGAGCTGCTCATACTGGCGCTGCAGCTGGGTGTCATAGCGCGGATCGCTGTCCGCCGCGCAGGCGCTTGCTGCCTGCGCATCCTTGTGCTGGCTTGACGCAAGCGCGGCGCGCGCCTCGTTGGCCAGCGCATCGAATTTTTTCTTCTGGTTCGCGTCGAGCAGATCGACAAATCTGGCAAGCGGCGGTGCGATTGCGTCCGTTGCCTTGATCATGGCCTCGAGGCGCTCGCGCATCAGGCCGAGGCGCTCCGATGCGCTCGCCGGCACCTGTGCCGGGCAGGACGCGCGAATGCTGTCGCGGGCAGCTAGCCAGGCGGCGCTGAGCTCGTCGAGCGCGGTGCGCTGCAATTCGTTCGGCTGCACGGCGGCCGTGATGCGATCCGCAGGGAAGCCGGCGGGATCGCTGACATCACAGATGTTCTGTGCCGACGGAATCCTGCGCGCAAGCCTGCTTTGCGGCGCGGTGTAGGCGGCAAGCTCCTTGGCCGCATAGGGCGAGAAGATCGCCGCGTAGATGTCGCCGTAGCCATAGAGCGAGATGCTGGTCGTGTGTCCGAGGATGACGGCATTGGCGAGATCGTCATGTGCGAGCGGCCAGAACACCGGACCGGCCCAGCCATAGCTGCCGTCGGGGTGGCGCCACCAGCCCTGCGGTCGGCGGCCGCCACGCCAGCCCGACAGCGCCGCTTGCGCCGTGAGTGCCGCACGCAGGATGGCGGGATTGGGCGGTTGCCGGCTCTCGGCACCACGGGGATCCTGGGAGCGCAACGCGGCGGAGCGGTATCGGCCGCCCCGCACCGCCATGCGGGCATGGCGCAGGCGCGTCATGCCGATGACGTGGCCGACGGCGAACCGCGCGACGCCGAGCGGCCCGCCGCGCAATCCGAACTGTGCTTCGGCCCTGTTCGGCAGCAGTACGGCCAGAATGGCAAGGGCGGCACCCGCCAGCGCGAGGCGCATCCGTGATCCCGACATGACCGCTGACCTGACCACCTTGGCCCCTCCTCCAGCGCCAAGCGCGAACCACCTCGCATCACATGACGCGCGGGGGAACCAAAGGTTCCGGGAGTGCGAGGGTCAAAGCGTCGCGGCGGTGAGAATCCTGACTGTCCATGCCGTCGCGGAGATGACCCCTCACCCCAACCTTCTCAGCGTGAGCGAAGCTCGTCGCGCCCCCGTAAGGACGGGAAGAGGGAGAGGAACGATCGCAATCATGGCTATAGGACAATCATGGCTATAGGAGATGCATTCGCGTCGGCGAAGTGCCGCGCTCACTCCGCCTTTTGCGGCAGCACAAAAGTCTGGCCGGGATAGATCAGGTTCGGGTTGTGGATCTTGTCGCGGTTGGCCTTGAAGATCACCGCGTAGCGGGCGCCGTCGCCGTAGGCGAGCCGGCTGAGCGCCCACAGGCTGTCGCCGCGGGAGATCACCCGGCTGCCGCCCGCCTCTGCCGGTGTGCCGCTGAGGGCGTCGCCCGGCGAAGCCGAGGCGACCGTCGTGGCGGCAGGCGCTCGCGCCATGCCCCTTGGTTTCGGTGCCCCCATCATCCTGGGCCGCGCCGCGGGCCTGTCCGATGCCGACGGCAAGGATGCCACGACATCCGATTTTTCGTCCGGCGTCTCGGCCCGCTTCGTTTCCCGCTTGGGAGTGGGCGGTGCAACACGCGCCGGCGGCGGCACCGCCTCCGCGATCGTCACCGGCATGGTGCGGCCGGACTGCGTGACGGTGCCATCCGGCGCCTTGGCGCGCAGTGTCAGCTCATAGCTGCCGGCGGGGAGCTGCGGCGGCGTCATGACGAACTGGCCTGACGCATCGGCGACGACCGAATGGAGCGGCTGGCCGTCGCGCAGCAGCTCGACTGTTGCGCCCGGCGTGGCCCGGCCCGCGATCACCGCCGCTTCGCCATGGTCGTCGACGCGGGCGACGTCGAAGCGGGGACCGGCGTCGGCCGCAGCCGCCGGCGGCTTGACCGGCACGAGATCGGCCAGTGCCGTGACCTGCTTTTGCGTCTCGGCCACTGGACTCGCCGGCTTCGGCGCAGGCGACGCGGGCGGCGCGCCGGCGGCGAGCTTCGGTCCTTCGGACTCCTGCTCTGCCTTGGTCTCGGCTTTAGGTTCAGCTTTGGCGGCGGCCTTGGCCTCAGGCTTGGCCTCGGGCCTAGCTGCGACGGCGATCTCGGTGTTCGTCCCGCCCGGCAACAGGCGGCGCAGCTCGGTGGGGCCGATCACCAGCACGGTGCCGACCACCGCGAGCAGGCAGAATGCAACGAAAGCCTTGGAAGCGGTCATCATCAGAAAGCGGACCCTTGGTGGCAAATCGGCCGATGACGGCAAGTTGCGCCGATTTGGCCACGGCAGCAAGACGGTCGAAGGGATTAGCGCGGATGAACCGGCGCGGCCCCGTCGGCGTCAAATGATCGAGGCCGCATCGCGGCCTATTTTTCGAGGATTTTTTCCGTGAACGCATTTTCCCGCCCGGCCCGATGGCTGGCGCTCGCCGCGCTGCTCGCCGCTTCCCCCGCGCTCGCCGCCTCCGGCCCGCCGCCGGACTACATCCTCACCAACAATGCCGGCCTCGCCTTCACCTCGCCCGATGGCGCCACCAAGATCGAGCAGTACATGAAGGACGGCGGGGATTGGGACGTCAAATGGCAGGCCTGGGCGAGGAACGGCGAGCGGATGACGGAGCTGAAGCCCGAGCAGGGCTTCGGGGCCGGCTTCCGCTTCACCAGCGACTCGCAATGGCTGGTGCGGATGCAGAAGACCGGCTCGGGCGAGCAGGACCTCTATCTCTACCATGTCGAGAAGGGCGCCTTCGCGAGCACGACGAAGAAGCCGCTCAGCGATCTCGCCTGGGCCTATTTCTACGGCCGGCCGGAGACGAAGAGGTTCGCCAAGCTCGACTTCCACATCTCGGCCAATCTCATGGAGGGTACGGAAGAGGCCTATCGCTCGCTCGGCATGGACTGGCCCAACAACCGCTACCTCGTGATCTCGCTGTCGGGCGAATATGACAATCATCCCAAGAACGTCGCCATGAAGGGACTGGGCGGCTGGCGATGCCGCTATGATCTCGAGACCGGAAAGTTCGACGTGCCCAAGACGTTCGCCAAGGCCAATGCGGAAGCCTTGAAGTGGGAAATCCGCCGGTGATCCACCGGAATCGCGTCAACCCAGCCTACGGAGCTCTCGGCGATCGAGGGAACCCAACCCTCTGATTCCGTTCCGATTCATGTTTCCCTAACCCTTACTGGTAACGGGGTCTTGTCGGTTTTGCTGCATCTTGCATCCCACGGGAGGGCTGGATGGGCACATCGATCCGATGGACCGCGCGGATGCGCGCGTTGCTCCGCCGTTGGCGCGGCGCGCCGCTGACATGGCTGATCGTCGGCGGCTTCGTGCTGATGGCTGCAACCGCCGTCGGCACCGCGCTCACCGTCGACCGCTTCCGGCAGAATGCGATCGAGAGCGGCCGCGACAGCCTGGAGAGCGCCGTCCGCCTGCTGGCCCGCCATTTCGACCGCGAGTTCGAGGATTTCGCGGTGCTCCAGAAGAGCATCATCGCCGAACTCGAAAGCCACGGCATCGCCTCCGCCGACGCCTTCCGCAGCGAGATGGGCACCCTCGCGATGCACGAGGTGTTGCGCGCAAAAGCCAGCGGCTGGTCCGACGTCGCCGGCGCCAATGTCTTCGACGCCGACGGCGTGCTCATCAACTCGTCGCGGCGCTGGCCGGTCGCCGACATCTCGGTCGCCGACCGCGGCTACTTCAACCGCCTCAAGAACGATCCGGCTGCGCAGGAGGAGATCGAGGTCGTGCCCGGACGGCTCGGCAACGGACCGGCGATCGTGTTCGCGCGGCGTGTCTCCGGCCCGCACGGCGAATTCCTTGGGCTGGTCTCGCGCGGCGTCGCGCCCGACCAGCTCGAATCCTTCTTTGCCTCGACCGGGCTCGGCGACGATTCCTCGATCGCGATGCACCACCAGAACGGCCAGCTGCTCGCGCGCATTCCGCATATCGACGCCATGATCGGGCAGAATTTTCGCAAGGGCACGCCGGAGCAGATGGCGGTGTTCGAGCGCACCTTCGTCACGATGCAGCTCGCAAGCCCGATCGACGGCAAGGATCGTATCGTCGCCTCGCGCCTCCTGACTGGCGAGCCGCTGGTCGTGGTCGCGACCAGGTCGCTGGATGCGACGCTCGCCACCTGGCGCACGCAAACGAAATTCTTCGTCATGGTGGCCGTGCTGTCGATCGGCCTGCTCGTACTGACGCTGTTCCTGATCTTCCGCCAGGTGACTCGCCGGCTCTCGCTGGAGAAGCAGCGGCTCGACACCGCGCTGAACACGATGACGCAGGGCCTTCTGATGTTCGACCAGGACGAGCGGCTGATCGTCTGCAACCGGCGCTACATCGAGATGTACCGGCTGTCGACCGACGTGGTGAAGCCCGGAGCCTATTTCCGCGACGTGATCCAGCACCGCCACGACACCGGCTCGTTCGACGGCGACGTCGATTCCTATTGCGACGGCATTTTGGGCAATGTCGGACGGACCCAGAGCGCGATCGTCGAGACCGCCGAGGGCCGCCTGATCGAGATCAAGAACCAGCCCGGCGCCGCCGGCGGCTGGCTCGCCACCCATGACGACGTCACCGAGCGCATCCGCGCCGACGAACGCATCGCGCATATGGCGCATTACGACGCGCTGACCGACCTGCCCAATCGCGTGCTGATGCGCGGCCATCTGGAACGCCGCGTGGCGGAGCTTGCCGAGGGCAAGCCGTTCGCGATCCTCTATATCGACGTCGACGAGTTCAAGGGCGTCAACGATTCGCTCGGACATGAGGTCGGCGACGAGCTGCTGCGCCAGGTCGCGAACCGCCTGCGCGCCTGCGTCAGCGGCAACGACCTCGTCGCGCGGCTGGGCGGCGACGAATTCGCCATCGTCAAGGCCGGCACCAGCGACCAGGCCGAGCTGACGGCGCTGGCGGAAACGATCCTCAACGCGTTGCGTGCGCCCGTGAACTGCAAGGGCCAGGAGGTTCCGACCGATGCCAGCATCGGCATCGCGATCGCGCCCGACCACGGCGACAATCTCGACGATCTGCTCAAGCGCGCCGATCTGGCGATGTACGCCGCCAAATCCGAGGGCCGCCGCACCTTCCGCGTCTTCACGCCCGAATACGACGCCAAGGCGCGGCTGCGCCGGCAGCTCGAGCTCGATCTGCGGCAGGCGCTGACGCGCGGCGAGTTCGAGGTGCACTATCAGCCGCCGCTGGTCGATCTTGCGGCCAACGTCGTCACCGGCTGCGAGGCGCTGCTGCGCTGGCACCATCCGGAGCGCGGCATGGTCTCGCCCGCCGACTTCATTCCGGTCGCGGAAGACACCGGACTGATCGGCGAGATCGGCGAATGGGTGCTCAAGCAGGCCTGCACGGAGGCGGCCTCCTGGCCCGGCGATATCCACATCGCCGTCAACGTCTCGCCGGTGCAGTTCCGTTCCAAGACGCTGGCGCTCAAGGTCGCCGCCGCGCTTGCCGAGTCGGGCCTGGCGCCCGGGCGGCTCGAGCTCGAGGTCACCGAAACCGTGCTCATTCGCGACGACGAGGAGGCGCTGACGATTCTCCAGCAGCTGCGCGAGCTCGGCGTGCGCATCGCGCTCGACGATTTCGGCACCGGCTATTCGTCGCTGAGCTATCTGCACCGCTTCCCCTTCGACAAGATCAAGATCGACCGCAGCTTCATCAGCGACATCGGCGAGCCCGAGGACTCATCTCCGATCGTGCAGGCCGTGGTGCACATGGCCGCCGCCCGCCGGATGGCGACGACGGCCGAAGGCGTCGAGACCGAGGCGCAGCGCGAGGTGCTGCGGCAGCTCGGATGCAGCCAGATGCAGGGCTGGCTGTTCAGCCCGGCCGTCCCCGCCGCAAAGCTGAAGCAATTGCTGTCGGCGCAGGCGGCGGCTTAGGGCATATCCCCCGCCCCGTATCAGCCCCGCCGTTGCCAGCCCGGATCGGCTTCAGACGGCGAATTGACGCGCAGGGAAGCCTTATCGATTGACACGGCGGCCCGGGAGTGTTCACGTCGCCCCCGAACTGTATCGCGGCGACAAGCAGCTCGCGTGTTCGAGGCCGGCGCGGAAGATCGCCGTCACTGTCATCCTCACGATCGCAATGAAGCTCCTGCGCAATAGGCTGCGTGCAGGACTGCCGCATTTCGCAGCCCGACAAGGAGACACAATTGCAGGTACTTGTTCGCGACAACAACGTCGACCAGGCGCTTCGTGTCCTGAAGAAGAAGATGCAGCGCGAGGGCGTGTTTCGGGAAATGAAGCAGCGGCGCTCCTACGAGAAGCCGTCGGAGCGGAAGACGCGCGAAAAATCCGAGGCCATTCGCCGCGCCCGCAAGCTCGCTCGCAAGCAGGCGATCAGGGAAGGCTTGCTGCCGGCGCCCCCGAAGAAGAAGCTTCCGGAGCGCAAGCCGCCGCTGCCGCAGACGGCCAGGCCCGCGGGCTGAAACAGCGGCACGACATCGCCGTGAGACCGACCGGGCAACGAGAACGAGCCGGCATCGCTGCTGCGCATCTTGTATCCGGGAAGATGGTCCATATCTCATCGGCATGATGACGCTCACACTCGTCCAGGACCAGGCTATCCAGGCGCTCATGGCAGGCATCGTCGGTGCCGAGACGTTCGATCGGGTCTTCGCGGGCATCCGCTTCGACAAGATCGAGGGCACGATGCTCTACGCCTTCGCCGGGAATGAGGAGGTCGCATCCGATATCGAGGACAGCTACTCGTCCTACATCGCCGCGGTCGCATCGCAGGTGCTGGACAAGCAGGTTGACGTCGTCATCGTGATGCCGAAAGTGCTGCAATAGGGTTCATCGACCGAGACGGCGCAAACCCGCCGTCCGTCTCGCCCCGCGGCATCGCCCCACCCTCCTGACCTCATGGCGCCACCGACAAGAGCGGTGGCGTGACCTCGAAATAAATCGCGCTACCTCTTCGGTACAAGAACAAGAGGAAGCGCCAATCGTGTACGACTACATTATCGTGGGCGGCGGCTCGGCGGGGTCCGTGCTGGCCCACCGGCTCTCCGCGAAGAGTGCCAACAAGGTCCTGCTCTGCGAAGCCGGACAGGACACACCACCCGGCAACGAGCCGGCCGAGATCAGGGACAGCTATCCGGGCACGGCCTATTTCGATCCGCGCTTCCACTGGACCGAGCTCAAGGTCACGACCCAAATCGTCAGCCACAACAATCCGACCGTAGGCCGCCCTCCGTTACGCAAATACGAGCAGGCGCGCGTGCTGGGCGGCGGCTCGTCCATCAACGGCCAGATGGCCCTGATGTCGGCGGAGAAGATCGCTGCGACGATGCAATAACTCTCGTGTCCCGGGCGCAGCGTGCAACGATGCGCTGCGCCCGGCAACCCAGTCTCGCGCCTCGCCATGGGCCCCGGATCAGCAGCGCATCACGCCGCGAAGGGCGGCGCGCTGCGCAGCATCCGGGGGCGCGCGAGCGGAACGGAGTCGCGCTACGCCGCCCTGAGATCGCCGACGAAGCGGTCGACGTCGCGCTTGAGATCGTCCGACAGGCGCGCCAGCATCTTGGCGGAATCCAGCACCTCGCCGGCGGCGGCGCCGGTCTGGCCGGCGGCTTGCGAGACGCCGGAGATGTGGCGCGAGACCTCGTTGGTGCCTTGCGAGGCCTGCTGCACGTTGCGCGCGATCTCGCGGGTCGCGGCGCCCTGCTGCTCGACGGCCGCCGCGATCGCCGCCGCAATCTCGTTGACCTGCTGGATGGTGGAGCCGATCGATCGGATCGCGGTCACCGAGGACTGGGTTGCGCCCTGGATCGCGGCGACCTGGCCGGTGATCTCCTCGGTCGCCTTCGCGGTCTGCGTAGCGAGGTTCTTCACTTCGGATGCCACCACCGCAAAGCCGCGGCCGGCTTCGCCGGCGCGTGCGGCCTCGATAGTGGCATTGAGCGCGAGCAGATTGGTCTGCTCGGCAATGCCGGTGATCAGCGCGACGACGTCGCCGATGCGCTGCGCGGCATCGGCCAGCGCCTGCACCTCGGCATTGGTGCGGTCGGCTTCGGCCGAAGCGGCACCGGCAATGCTGGAGGATTCGGCGACCTGACGGCTGATCTCGCTGATCGAGGCCGAGAGCTGCTCGGTGGCGGCGGCAACCGTCTGCACATTGGAGGAGGCATCGCCCGAGAGGCTCGCGACCGAGGCCGCCTTAGACGAGCCCTGCTCGGCGGTTGACGACATCGACTGCGCGGTGGCGTTCAGCTCGCCGGAGGCGGAGGCCAGCGTGTGCAGCGATTCCGTCACGGTCTTCTCGAACTGTTCGATCAGTCGTTCGACGGCGAGCTGCCGCCGCTCCTTCTTTGCCTGCTCGGCGGCCTGTTCCTCGGCGAGGCGGTCGCCGGTGATCATGTTCTCCCTGAACACGGCCACCGCGCGCGACATCTCCCCGATCTCGTCGCCGCGCTCGATGCCGGCGAGCTCGATCGCATAATCGCGCTCGGCGAGGCGGCGCATCGCCTGCGTCATCTTGCGGATCGGCGTGCTGACGCGGCGATTGACGAGGATGAAGCCGAACAATGTGATGGCGAGTGCGACCAGCATCATGCCGCCGTTGAGCGCCAGGCTCCATTTCGCGGAAGTCATCTGCTGCCCGGCACGGGCGACCATCTCGGCGAGCGCGGCCTGGCCGGCCTCGACGCTGGAATTGAGGAGGGCGGTGTTGAGCTTCGCCAGATCCTCGATCTTGATGTCGATGGTCTGGTTGTTGCTCAGCGCCTTGATGAAGCCCTGCTGGCGCTCGGCCATGGCCGCGGCCTCGCCCTGCTTCGAGCGCGCGATCACTTCGGTGAGGCTTGCGGGCGCATCAGGGCGAGCGGCTGCGTCGAGCACCTGGCTCCAGGCCTGCTTGGCGCGGCCGGTATCCTCGGCGGCGCCGACCATGTCGGCGGCGCTCCAGGGCTTGCCGCTCGCGGCCGCAGCTTCCAGGCGGATGGCGACGAAGCCGCCGAAATTGCGCGCGGCCCAGGCCGACTGCTTCACGGCGAGCAGATGATCGACCACGGGATCGGTGAGCTTGAGCGCGTTCTCGAGCTCGGCAGTCAGTGCCAGGATGGCGTCGAGATAATCCTGCGCGGCCTTGCGGAACTCGTCGCCGACCTTTGGATCACGCTCCGCCTTGGCCTGATGGATGGCGGCCTCGGCCTTGGGCCGCAACGGCGCGAGCGCGTCGTGGATCGCGACGAGCTTGCCTAGCGCACCGGCGAGGCGCGGATCGGAGACGCCATCGAGACGCTCGAGCACGCTTTTGTAGGCGGCTTCCGACAACTGCCGGTTGGTGGCGATGCGGTTATCGGCATTGGCATTGGCCGGCGCGTCCGCCACAAGTGCCGACAGGAAAGTGCCGCGTTCGAGGCGGAAGCCGAGCAGGGTCGCAAACAGCTGCTGGTCGGTGCTGGCGAAACGTTCGACCTTCTGCGCAGCGGCGTCGCGCGCGACGGCCCCAAACAGCCCGCTCACGAGCTGTCCGACCAGGAACAGGCCGAGGACGCCGATGATGGCACCGAGAACAGAGCGAATGGAGGGATTGCCGAACAATGCCATGGGAAGCGCCGGGTCTCTGCCGAAAAGATGCAGAAAAATACCGGTCGGCTCCTAAGAATTCGTTCACCAAATGCGCCCCCGCCCACAGGGGGCGAGCCGCCCAAGACGAACTACCGAGATGAAGGTCTGAAGCGGGTCCGGCTCATTTCACCTGCTTGGCGGCATGGATCTCGACGAACTCGGCGTCGGGATGCGTGACGATGGTGGTGAACATGATGCCGCTGATGATGAGCGACCAGGCGGTGTCCCAATAAATCCAAAACACGTGCCAGCCTCCGTTTTTGGCGTCCTCCGCCCGCGAGACCGAGGTAACGGCGGCAGGGGCTTGCCGTTCCCGAGCGGTCACGTGGCCACCTGCGGCTTGCGATGTGCAGGCGACGCGCAGCGCTATTTGGAATTGGTCGGCGCGGCCTTGCGATCGGTTTGACCGGTGTGGCGCTTTGCCACGACGTCTTCGTCCCGCGAGCCTTTGCGCGGGCGCGGCGGCGGCTTGCCCGGCTGTGAACGAGTTCATAGGGGCGCGGCCGTTTGCAGTGCACGATGACTCGCAGCGCCCCGGCGCATCGAACATTCGACGGACGGATTCTGGCCTGATGCGCAAACGACTCGTCGCCTGGACCATCCTGACCTCGGCATTGCTCGCGATCGTCGTGTGGACCGTGCTCGGACCGCCCGGCCAGCCGGCCGGCCCGCATCTGCACTTCCGCAACCTGACGGCCGCGGTGCGATAGCCGCCTTCGGCGCGATGCAACCGATACAATTTCGGCATCGATCGATCCCATTTGGAATTTGGTGCAGCGAGGCGCCTGCCGCTATCCTCTGCGACATAACAACAATGCCGCACCCGCCCCGAGGAGAACGCCCATGCCGAGACCGACACGCTGCGTCGCATCCATGACGCCCCGCGCTGCGATCGCCGCCACCGTCACCTTCCTTGCCCTCATTTCAGGAGTTCGCGCCGGCATGGCCGAGACCTTCGCCTATGTCGGCAATGCCGACAGCAACGACATCAGCGTGTTCAAGCTGGCCGAGAACGGCGAGATGACACCGGTGCAGACCGCCGCCTTCACCGGCGTCGAGAAGCCGGGCTCCTCGACGCCGCTCGCGATCACACCCGACCACCGCGTGCTGATTGCCGGCGTGCGCTCCCAGCCGTTCCAGGCGTTGAGCTTTGCGATCGACCCCAAGACGGGCCAGCTCAGCCCTATCGGCACCGGTCCGCTCGCCGACAGCATGGCGAACATCGCGACCGACCGCGGCGGCAAGGTCCTGTTCAGCGCCTCCTATGGCGGTAACAAGGTCGCGCTGAATCCGCTTTCCGCGAACGGCGTCGTGGGCGAGCCGAAGCAGGTGATCCCGACCGGGTTGAACGCGCACGCCATCCTGCCCTCGCCCGACAACCGCTTCGTGTTCGCGACCAATCTCGGCTCCGACCAGGTGCTGAGCTTCGCGTTCGACGCCACGGCGGGCACGCTGACGCCGAGCGATCCGCCAGCCTACAAGGTGCCGGAAAAATCAGGGCCGCGGCACTTCGTGTTCCACCCGGGCGGCAAGTTCGTCTATCTCATCCACGAGCTGAACGGCGACGTCGCGGCGTTCACCTATGAGGCCAAGAGCGGCGCATGGAACGAGATCCAGCGCACCACCGCACTGCCGGAAGGGTTTTCGGGGAAACCCTGGGCCGCCGACATCCACATCACCCCGGACGGGCGCTTCCTCTACGCCTCCGAGCGCACGACCAATACACTCACCGCCTACAAGGTCGACGCGGCCAGCGGCAAGCTGACCACGATCGGCAGCGTGCCGACCGAGAAGCAGCCGCGCGGCTTCAATATCGATCCGTCCAGCCGCTACCTCGCCGCGGTCGGCGAGCTGTCCGATGGCATGACGGTCTATGCCATCGACCAGGGCAGCGGCGCGCTCAGCAAGCTGAAATCCTATCCCACCGGCAAGAAGCCGAACTGGGTGGAGTTCCTGAGCCTGCCTTAGGGGACGGTAGCCGACCTAAGTAATCATCCGTAATTTCAAAGTCCGGGCCTTGTCATCATATGACGGGCATGGACCGTCATATTGTCTTCAAGTGCCCCCAGACCGGCATGAACGTACAGCATCGGCTTGGCGACGAGCCGGCCGACCGCACGCACGTGTCCGTGCCCTGCCCGGCCTGTACGCGCCTGCATCTGATCGACCGTTCCACCGGCAAGCTGCTCGGAGATCGCCGAAGCTGACCGGCAGCTCACAGATGGACCGTTGCATCCCATCTCGAACCACAAGCCGTGCGGCCACGGCGCCCGGCCCGGCGGCGAGCGAACCTGTTCTCCAATCCCGCGACTAATCAAAGACTTGCCGCGGCAGCCCGGGCGGCGCGGCATCCCGCTTTGGGACAACGCTGCCGTAGTCCGGGCCGCTGCCATCTGCTATCGATTGGAGGCATAGCCCCCGTGGAATTTCCGATGCGCCATTTGCCCCGTGCCGTTGTTCGAAGCCTGTTTCCCGCAGCCATCGCCGGAGTGCTCGTCTTCGGCCAATATCCGGCCGGAGCCGCCGATGACGACGCACCCAAGGGGCCGGCCGTCACGGTGCTGAAAGTCGCAAAATCCTGCTTCTCCGACATCGTCGAGGCCACCGGCACGATCATCGCGCGCGAGGAAACGTCCGTGCGGCCCGAACGTCCGGGCCTGAAGGTGACGGAAGTGCTCGCGGAAGCCGGCGAGACCACCACCGCCGGCCAGGTGCTGGCGCGCCTCGCGCTGCCCGAGGGCGGCACGCTTCAGGTCACGGCGCCGGTGGCGGGCGTGATCGCGACGTCGACCGCGAAGATCGGCAACCTCGCCTCGGCCAAGGGCGAGGCGCTGTTCACGATCGTGGCACGCAGCGAATACGATCTCGTCGGCCTGGTCGCGACCACCGATATTCGCAAGCTCGCAGTCAACCAGCAGGCGACCGTGCGGATCGCCGGCGCCGGCGACATCGACGGCAAGGTGCGCCGCATCGGGCCGACCGTCGAGCCGAACATCCAGCAGGGCATGGTCTATATCGGCATCTCCTCGCAGAAGCGGCTGCTACTGAATGCAAGCGGGCGCGCGCTGATCAAGACCGGGCAGAGCTGCAACGTCGCGGTGCCGCTGACCTCCGTGCAATATTCGTCCGCCGGCACCGTGGTGCAGGTGATCCGCCGCAACCGCGTCGAGACCAAGCGCGTCGAGATCGGTCTGATGTCGGGCGGCAATATCGAGGTTCGCGACGGCCTCAACGAAGGCGATGTCGTCGTCGCCCGCGCCGGCGCACTGTTGCGCGAAGGCGATCCCGTGCGCCCGGTGATGGCCGCGGAAGCGGCGAAGTAGGTTTTCGAGGAAACTCTTGTCCCGGACGCGCTGCAGCGTGCAACGCTGCTGCGCCGAGCCGGGACCCACATGCCATCGAGCGATAGGCTAAAAAAACTGGGCCCCGGCTCAGCGTCGCATCATTGCATGATGCGCCGCGTCCGGGGCACGAGAACTCGCAGAATTTAAGAAAACTAGCCGCCGGCTTCGCCGAAATGGACGTCTTCGAGCAGCGAGGAGGAGACGGTCGGGACCTGGTCGCCTTCGGAGGCGCGGGAGATGGCGATGCGGGTCTTGTTGAAGGCGCTTTCGGCGCTGCCCTGCGTCGTGAGGTTGCCGAGGAGCTCGCTGACCAGCACGCTGTGCTCGCCCTTGCCGTCGTCGACGACCTTGCCGGGCGAAGCGGAGGCGAGGATCAGCGCATTGTCGGGCGCGCTGATCGGCGCGAGGCCATGGCTGTAGGAACGGAAGCGGCGCTCGTAGGGATTACGGCGGGAGGCGTCGACGACGACGAGCTTGGCCTTGGCGCCCTGCTCCTTCATCATGTCGAGCACACCGTCGATGGAGACGCCCTGGCGGCGGACATCGCTTTCCTTCCAGATCACGGCGTCGACCGGCAGCATGTAGCTCTGACGGCCGGCCTGCACGCCGAAGCCGCCGAAGAACAGCATGACGACGGTGTCGCGCTTGATCCGGGACTTCAGGCGGTTGACGGCGCGGACCATGTCGTCCTTGGTCGCGTCTTCCACCATGTCGACGTCAAAACCGTTCTTGCGCAGGGTCGAGGACAGCGCGCGGGCGTCGTTGATCGACTGCGTCAGCGGCGCGCTGGCGTCGGGATAATGTCCATTGCCGATGACGAGCGCGAGCCGGGAGGTCTGGCCGATCGAGCCGGTGACCTGGTCGGTCGTAACCGCCTTGGCGGCATCGAGCGCGCGCATGTTGAGGGCAGCATGGGCACCGATCACGAGCGAGACCGTCCCGATGAGGGCTGCGGCCACCGCAATCGTGCGTCGGGAAATGTCGAGCTGCCTTACATTCATCTCGCTTCATTCCTGTCAGTGCCAAAGATCAGCCCAGCGCGCGCACACATGTTGAGTAGCGCGATAGCGTCTTTAGGTTTGAGGGATTGGCCGGGGAGTGCCCCCGAATTGCGCGCAATTTGCGGCGCCGCACCAAACAAACCTTTAACGGCATATAGTGTGCCCGGCAATAGATTGCCCAAAATTTGAGCTAAGTCGCTGAAGATATTAGTTAATTACCCGGCCTGGATTTCTCCTGTTTTTGCGTTCCCGTAGCCTTCCGGGGCCTGATCATGCAGCCCTCGTGCCGGTTTTTTCCGTGACCGCTATCACATTTGTATTTCCTGCGAATCCGGGTAGCTTTTTCAAAGACTTGCAGGGGGTGGTGCGCGGATGGGAACGCACCGGCCGGCCCCCGACCAGGGGCCCCGCGACCAGGTATTTCATGAGCTTTCATTATTTTGCCGGCGCCGCCTGCCGGGCGCTGACGGCGCGGAAGGACGGCCCCTCGCTTTACGACGTCTGCGATCCTGTGCTGGCGGGCGCAGCCAGCGGCGATCCGCATCTGGCCAAATTCTACAAGACCGCGCTCGGCAATCCCGCGCTGCGGGTGCTGCTCCGCCGTGCCGGCCTGCCCGAGCTGCGGCACGAAGGGAAGTTGACCCGCCTGCGCGAGGCGCTGGTGCGCGCCCGCGACGAGGCCGAGCCGGACTGGGCGGCGATCGGCCAGCCCGTGGCCGATCTCGTCGACAGCATCACGCTCGACCATCCCCGGCCGCCACCGGCGCTGTTCGTCGCCGCCATGCCGCAAGCTTCACAGATCGACGGCATGATCCGCGACTGTGCGCAGCATCTGCTCGGCTCGTACCGCAAGAACGGTTTCCTGCCGACCTACGCCGCCTTCAACCTGATCGGCGACCCTGATTTCCGCGGACGCGAGCTGGCCATGGCGCTCACGGGGTTGAACGCACGCGGCTACAAGAACTCCTCGCTGCTGTTCAACCTCGCCCGTGTCTTCATCGCGCGCTCGCCGGCGCGCGCCGTGGTCAATCCGCCCTGGACCGGCATTGCCGAGCCGATGTGGGAGCCGATGCAGATCCGCCACCGCTCGGCCTATTACGACGCGTTCTTCATCGAGGCGCTGCTGAGCTTCGTCGAGACCGGGCTCGCTTCGCCGGCCGACAAGACGGCAGCCGAGCGGGCGATCGCCGACATGGTCGATTTCTGCGTCAACATCAGCCGCGAGGAGGTCGAGGGCACCGACGGCGCGCGCTTCAACGTCATCACCGCGCTCGCGCCCGCGCCTCATCCGCGCTTTTCGCGCTTCTTCGCCCAGATCAAGCAGGATCTCGGCTTCGGCGTCTACGTGCCGGATTGCGACACCACGGCCTGCTCGATCTCAGCGGCGACGCAGGCCGGCTGCACCGATCCGATCATCGACCAGCCGCTGCTGGATTTCTACAACGGTTACCAGGTGCGCGCCGGCGTCAACGAACCGCGCGTGACCGTGCCGATCAACGCCAACATCGACTATGAGGGCGGGGTCGCGACCTGGATCGACAATCTCAAGGGAGAGCGGCCCTACGGCAACGATCTCGATCCGACGCTCAATCTCGACATTCTCGAGGTCAGCTTCCGCAACCTGGCGCGCTGGAAGGTCCTGGAGACGCCGGCGCGGCTGGCGACCGTGCATCGCATCATCGGCTTCCAGAAGCGGCTGGCGTCAAGCGGCGCCTTCGCCAATCCGCGCTCGCACATCTATTACCTGCCGGAACTCTACAGCGCCTATTTCGGCCGCTGCTATGCCGCCTTCCTGGCGCTGCCGCTGGCGGCGCAGGCGGCGATCGATCCGGACGGCGACTTCGATTTCATCCGCCACCGCGTGCTCTCCTACGTCAAGGGCGAGCTGATGGCGGCGGAGATGAACGTGTTCGACGCGGCACTCGCCTTGATCGCGCTCGGCCATCTCGGCGCCGACCCGCGCGCCTTCGCACCGGCGCTGAACGTCATCGTCGCGAGCCTCGGCGAAGGCGGCCGCCGCGGCCCGTTCCGCGCCTATGAATGGAACAAGATGAAGACGCCGACGCGGATCCTGGTCGGTGGCCCCGAGGTGACGTCGGCGTTCGTGCTGATGGGGCTGGCGGTGGCCCGCAGGCGAATGGTGAATGGCGAGTAGCGATTGGGGCTCATTGCATCCCTATTCGCCATTCCCCACTCGCTATTCGTTCCCGGATGACGGGAAGTTGAAAGCTCAATCGTTAGGCATATGCTGGCCGGGCGGCCAAAAGCCGACCACAATTGCGGGGTCTATCGCGATTTTCCTGAACACGCGGACCGGCATGTTGCGAAAATTCCTGATTGCGCTGTCTTTGCTCGCCCCGTCGCTGGCGCAGGCCGCCGACATCACCGGCACGGCGAAGGTCCGCGACGGCGATTCCGTCGTGATCGGCAACACCCGGATCCGACTCGGCGGCATCGACGCGCCGTCGTCCGACCAGCTCTGCCTCAACACCAAGGGCGAGCGCTGGACCTGCGGCGTCGCCGCCCGCGACGAGCTCGCCAAATACACCGAGGGCAAGAGCTGGGCCTGCCATACCCGGGCGATCGACCGGCGCGGCCGCACCGTGGCGCGCTGCGACGTCGGCGGCGAGGACATCCAGAAATGGCTGGTGCGCAGCGGCTGGGCGCTGTCCTACACCCGCGTTTCGCACGATTACGACGCCGACGAGGCTGCCGCGCGTGAGGCCAAGGCCGGGATGTGGCAGGGCGCCTTCATTGCGCCCTGGGACTGGCGCGTGCGCAACAAGAAGACGACGATATTGGGCGCCACCAAGCCGCCCGACGGGGCGCACTCGGTGCTGCTTGCCTCGGCCTCGGGGCCGGTCGCACCCTCGCCCGACTGCACCATCAAGGGCAACGTCAACACCGCCGGCGAGTGCATCTATCACCAGCCGACCAGCCGCTGGTACACCCAGATCAAGATGAAGATCAGCAAGGGCACCCGCTGGTTCTGCTCGGTCGAGGAGGCGGAAGCCGCCGGTTGCCGGGAGACCAAACGATAACCCAGCCCTGCATTTTGCGTGCTTTTCTTGCATCGCAGCAGCGCGTAAAAGTGTGAATCAGCGACCCACCAGCCTGTTCTCAAGCAACAAGGACCAACAGCAATGACCGTTCGCGCGGGCCGGGAGTTTCTGGCCATCCCCGGGCCCACCACGATGCCTGACGAGGTGCTTCGGGCGATGCATCGTCCGGCGATCGACATCTACTCCAAGCAGATGCACGATCTGACCGAGAGCCTGCTCGGCGACATCTCGAAGCTGTTTGCGACCAAGGGCAAGTCCTACATCTACATCGCCAACGGGCACGGCGCCTGGGAAGCGGCGCTGAGCAACGTGCTGTCGCGCGGCGACAAGGTGCTGGTGCTGGAGAGCGGACGCTTCGCAATCGGCTGGGGCAATGCGGCAGCCCTGATGGGTGCCGAGGTCGAGGTGCTCAAGGGCGACTGGCGCCGCGCGGTGCGGCCGCACGAGGTCGAGGAGCGCCTGCGCCGCGACAAGGAGCACACCATCAAGGCCGTCGTCGTCGTCCAGGTCGACACCGCCTCGGGCGTGCAGAACGACATCGAGGCGATCGGCAAGGCGATCAAGGCCAGCGGGCACCCCGCGCTGTACATGGTCGACACCGTGGCCTCGCTCGGCTGCATGCCGTTCGAGATGGACAAATGGGGTATCGACGTCGCGATGTCCGGCTCGCAGAAGGGCCTGATGACGCCGCCCGGCCTCGGCTTCGTCGCCGCCAACGCGCGCGCGCTCGAAGTGCACAAGAAGGCGAACATGTCGACGCCCTATTGGAGCTGGAGTGAGCGCGAGGGCACCGAGAACTATCGCAAATATGCCGGCACCGCGCCGGTGCATCTGCTGTTCGCGCTGCGCCAGGCCATCGACATGTTGCACGAGGAAGGGCTGGAGAACGCCTTCCGCCGCCACAGCCTGCTGGGCGAAGCCGCGCGGCGCGCCGTCTCGGCCTGGTCGGAAGGCCAGGTGCTCGGCTTCAACGTCGCCGAAGCCAGCGAGCGCTCCAACACCGTGACCACGGTGACCATGAGCAACGGCCACGATCCTGCAGTGCTGCAACGCTATTGCAAGGAGAAGTGCGGCGTCGTGCTCGGCACCGGCATCGGCGATCTCTCCGGACAAGCCTTCCGTATCGCCCATATGGGCCATGTCAACGCACCGATGCTGCTCGGCACGTTAGGTGTGATCGAGATCGGGTTGAATGCGCTGAATATCCCGCATGGCAAGGGCGGGCTGGAAGCTGCGGTTTCGTATCTCGGCGAAGAGGTGGCGGCGTAGTCGCCGCCACTGTCGTCCCGGCGAAGGCCGGGACCCATACCGCGTGATCTATCAGTGACGCACGGTGTGCGTACCACGAGAAGATTCTTTAACTACGAGTCTTCGCCAAATTCCTCCCTGGGGTTATGGGTCCCGGCCCCCCGTGCGCAATTGCGCAACTAGGCCGGCACGACAGCGGGGTTTTTTGGCTACTGCTGAGCATCACAGCTGCAGTCTTGTAGCCCGGGTGAGCGAAGCGACACTCGGGATCTGCGCGAGGTCCCGCATATCGCTTCGCTCATGCGGGCTACGGCCGCGGCACCCGATACGCCTCGACCTGGGCCTTCAGCTCCTCCAGCGACGCCAGCGGCGCCTTCGGATCGACGCGGTATTCCCCGCTCGCCAGCCACTTCAGTACGATTGCATCGATGACAGGCGAATGGTGGATGACGTCGCCGTAATTGTTGAGGTCGTGGGTGACTTCCTTGATCGCGCGGAAATCGTGGAGGCGCACGTTGGGAAGCTGCGTCAGGCGCTGCGCGATGAGGGCCGTGAGATCGGTGACGATCTTCAGCGTTGCCGGTGAGGCATCGCGCATCGCGACGAATTGCAGGATCGAATAAGGCGGGAAGTAGATGTCGAAGGTCACGTCCGGATGGCGCGTGATCAGGTCGGCGGCGTCGCGCTCGAAATGCCTGATCATTGCGTCATAGCCGTAGCCCTCGCCGAGAAAGCTGCTGCGCACGGGATCGGTGATGTAGGCGAAGGCGGCGCGTGTCCTCTCGGCGTTGTAGGCGCGCGCGACGTCGAAATCCCGTGGCAGCGCGTAGATGTCGTCGACGTCGAACAGCGCGAACTTGACGGGGAGAAACGGCGCCGCACGGGTCAGCGGCTCCCGCAGCGGCGGAATCGACCGCAGCAGCGCGAACAGGGATTCCTTCGCCATGGCGGCGTTGAACAGATAGGCCGCGATCCCTTTGGCCGTCCTCCGGTAGAGATCGACGGACAGATAGGGATCGGCCTCGATGCCGGCCGCATCGACAAAGCTGAAATCGTCCATCGCCCAGATCACGCGCCGGGCGCCGCGATCGATCGCCTGCTCCAGCACGAAGCCCTGCTGGCGCGAGTTGGATCCGGTCATCGCCAGCTTGAGCGAACGGACGCCGAGCGCGCGGTCGATGTCGCTCTGGCGGAAATGGATCGCGAGCGAAGTGCCGATGAAGGCGGTGTCGAACGACTGGCTGCGGATCAGCCCGGCATTCTGCACGCGCGTGTCGTCGGAATAGAACGGCGCGATGAGGCGCGACGGGCGGAACAGTTGCAGGGGATCGACGGCAAAAGTCAGCGCCGCTGCGCCCAGCACGCACGCGACGCTCGCAAGGATAAGACGCTTTGGACTGGCGAATGATCCCTGCATCAGAACCTGAAATAGATGAATTCGCTGTGGCTCTGGATGCCCAAGATCCCGAACGCGAGCACGAGCGACGCAACATAGAGGACCAGCGGCCGCATACGCCCCGCCCGCAAGCTCTCGCCGACCCTGCGATTGCCGTGATCGTAGCCCATGATTGCTTGCGTGTTCGGCGCCAGCCACACCAGCACCGCATAGAACGTGACCTGCACCAGGGCCGCGATCTCCTCGCGGCCGAGGACGATGTTCAAGGGATCAGTCATGGCACTGGTGATCCGCAACGCCCAATCGACCCGCTCGGCGCGGAAGAACACCCAGGCGACGACGACGGCCAGGAAGGTCAGCACGGCCCCAAGGATGCGGACCGGGCGCGCAAGAGGCGACGGGATGGCCGGCACCAGCGCGTTGAAGGCGTGATTGATGCAGAGATAGGCGCCGTGCAGCGCGCCCCACACCACGAACGTCCAGGCCGCGCCGTGCCAGAGCCCGCCGAGCAGCATCGTGATCATCAAATTGACGTAACGCAGCGCGCGGCCGCGGCGGTTGCCGCCGAGCGGAATGTAGAGATAGTCGCGCAAAAATTGCGACAGCGTCATGTGCCAGCGGCGCCAGAACTCGACGATGCTCGCAGCCTTGTACGGCGAGTTGAAGTTGACGGGCAGAAAGATGCCGAACATCAGGGATATCCCGATCGCCATGTCGGAATAGCCGGAGAAGTCGAAATAGAGCTGGAACGTGTAGGCGAGCGCACCGAGCCAGGCCTGGTCGAAGCTCGGCGAGCGCGCGTCGAAGGCCAGCGCGACCAGGGGCTGGATGCCGTCGGCAAGGCAGGTCTTCTTGAACAGGCCGATGGCGAAGATGATGATTCCGCACAGGATCAGATGCGCGTGCGGATGCTTGGACTCCTCCCGCTCGAATTGCGGGATCATGTCCTTGTGGTGGAGGATCGGCCCCGCGATCAGATGCGGGAAATAGGTCACGAACAGCGCATAGTGCGGCAGCGCGTAGGCCGCGACCTGGCCGCGAAAGGCATCGACCAGGAACGCGATCTGGGTGAAGGTGTAGAAGGAGATGCCGACCGGCAGCAGGATGTGGACCGCGACATGCGTGCCGAGCAGAGCATTGAGATTGTCGGCGGCAAAGCCCGCATATTTGAAGATGCCGAGCACGAGAAGGTCGCCGGCGACACCAAGGGCAAGCGCGGCCCGGCGCTGCATTGGCGCGAGCTCCGCCGCGATCAGGAGGTAGCCGATGCCGTAGTTGAAGGCGATCGACGCCAGCAACAGCGCGACAAACTGCCAATTGCCGATGGCATAGAAGGCGAGCGAGGCGGCCGCCAGCCAGATCACCGGGGTCAGATTGCTGCGCCGCCCGAGCCAGAAGTACCCGGCCAGCACGGCCGGCAGGAACAGCAGGATGAACGGGTAGGAATTGAACAGCATCAGGCTGGACCGGCGGCGGGGACATGGCCACTAAAGGACTTGGCCCCTAAAGCATACAAGGGGCCGATCAACAACCCGGCGCCTTGGCGCAGTCCTTGGCGCAGTCCCGCTGGCAATTCATGCGCTCGTCGCCATATGATGCGCGACCCGCCGCCGTCTACGGCCGTCATTGCCGGGCTTGCCCCGGCAATCCATCGCTCAAGAAATCCTCTTTGATGGATGCGCGGGTCAAGCCCGCGCATGACGAGATGGGTTCCGGTGAGACGCAATGAGGATCGAGTGACCCAGACCAAGACACCTTCCCAGCCCCCCGTCGCCCCGCGCCGGCCGCACAGCTTCACCCGGCACGGGATCAACGTGACCGACGACTATGCCTGGCTGAAGGACGAAAAATGGCAGGAGGTGCTGCGCGACCCCAAGGTGCTCGATCCCGACATCCGCAAATATCTGGATGAAGAGAACGTCTACACCGAGAGCCTGCTCGGCCATACCGCGGCCCTCCAGAAGACGCTGGTGCGCGAGATGCGCGGGCGGATCAAGGAGGACGATTCCAGCGTGCCGTCGCCGGATGGCCAGTTCGCCTATTTCCGCAGGTTTCGCGAGGGCGGGCAGCACGAGCTGTTCGGCCGCATGCCACGCGAGGGCGGCAACGAGCATATCGTGCTCGACGGCGACGCGCTGGCAAAAGACCACAAATATTTCAAGTTCGGCGGCAGCCGGCATTCTTACGATCACAAGCTGCAAGCCTGGAGCGCGGACACCAAGGGCTCGGAATATTTTTCGATCCGCGTGCGCGACTGGGCGACGGGGAAGGATTTTGACGACGTCGTCGAGGAGACCGACGGCGGTATCGTCTGGAGCAAGGACGCGAAAAGCTTCTTCTATGTGAAGCTCGACGACAATCACCGCCCGATGCAGGTGTGGCGGCACCGGCTGGGGACGAAGCAGGCCGACGATACCCTCGTCTATGAGGAGCAGGATTCCGGCTGGTTCACCCATCTGCATGAGAGCACCAGCGGCCGCTTCTGCGTGATCGCCGGCGGCGATCACGAGACCTCCGAGCAACGGCTGATCGATCTCGAAAGCCCCGATACGCCGCCGCGGCTGGTCGCGGCGCGCGAGGAAGGCGTGCAATATTCGCTCGCCGATCGCGGCGATCAGCTCTTCATCCTCACCAATGCCGATGACGCCATCGACTTCAAGATCGTCACCGCGCCGCTTAGCTCGCCCGAGCGCAAGAACTGGCGCGACCTGATTCCGTATCGTCCGGGCATCTACATCATCGACCTCGATCTCTATGCCGGCCATCTGGTGCGGCTGGAGCGCGCCAATGCGCTGCCGGCGATCGTGATCCGCGATCTCGCTTCGGACGAGGAGCACGCCATCGCCTTCGACGAAGCCGCCTATTCGCTCGATACGATGGGGTCCTACGAATTCGAGACGACGAATTTGCGCTTCTCTTATTCGTCGATGACGACGCCGTCGGAGGTCTATGACTACGATATGGCGAAGCGGACGCGCACGCTGCGCAAGCGCCAGGAGATCCCGTCCGGGCACAACGCGGCCGACTACGTCACCACCCGCATCATGGCGAAGGCACATGATGGCGCCGAAGTGCCGGTTTCGATCCTCTATCGCCGCGGGCTCGAGCTCGACGGCTCGGCGCCGCTCTTGCTCTACGGCTACGGCTCCTATGGCATGGCGATGCCGGCTTCGTTCAGCGCCAACCGCCTGTCGCTGGTCGATCGCGGCTTCGTCTACGCCATCGCCCATATCCGCGGCGGCGCCGACAAGGGCTGGGGCTGGTATCTCGACGGCAAGCGCGAGAAGAAGACCAACAGCTTCGACGACTTCTCGGCCAGCGCCCGCGCGCTGATCGACGCGAAGTACACCAGCGCAAAGCGCATCGTCGGCCATGGCGGCTCGGCCGGCGGCATGCTGATGGGCGCAGTGGCGAACCGCGCCGGCGAGCTGTTCGCCGGCATCGTCGCCGAAGTGCCGTTCGTGGACGTGCTCAACACCATGCTCGACGACACGCTGCCGCTGACGCCGCCGGAATGGCCGGAATGGGGCAACCCGATCGAGAGCGAGAAGGATTTTCGCACCATCCTGTCCTACTCGCCCTACGACAACGTTGCGGCGAAGGACTATCCGGCGATCCTGGCCATGGGCGGATTGACCGATCCGCGCGTCACCTATTGGGAGCCCGCCAAATGGATCGCGCGCCTGCGTGCCACCATGCGCGGCGGCGGCCCGGTGCTGCTGCGCACCAACATGGGCGCCGGCCACGGCGGCGCCTCGGGGCGCTTCGATCGTCTCGACGAAGTCGCGATCGTCTATGCGTTCGCGCTGTGGGCGGCGGGGATGACGGAGGCCGGAGTGTAGTTGTAGCCCGGATGGAGCGTAGCGTAATCCGGGCTACGGGCTAGCGGCTGCTTCGCTCGATACCTCCACATCGTCGTCCTGGCGAAAGCCCACAGGCGCTAAAATAGTTGCATTGCTTGATAGCGCCGTTTTCGTCTTGGTGGCTCGCGTAGATGCCGTCGGAGCGTGGA
>NZ_LBKA01000215.1:0-44308 GCF_028128955.1 Bradyrhizobium sp. CCBAU 11386 | reverse complement strand
AGGGGAAGGCGAGAGTTCACCCACTCTTCGCTTCGCGGGGAATGACAGTTGAGAATGAGGCAGCTTCAGCCCGTCTCGCTCGATTCTCGCCACACTTCGCGACGATTGCGCGGCTCGCTCGATTTGCCCCGTCGCATCAAGCGCTTCGCACAATCCACCGCGCATCGCACCGGCAATCACCGGCTACTGTGCATGGGGTTGTTTTCGCAGTTTTTGTTTTGAGGTCATGGAGACCTCACGACGAACCTATCGGTTCCCGCCAAACAGCCGGTCCATCAGCCAGCCGTCGAGTCCTGCGGCGGCTTCCGGCCGCGCATTGGCGCGCGTGGGGGGCGGGCGATAGCCGGCATTGTTCGCCGATGCCGGTCCGGGCGCGGCCGCTGTCGGCGGCGACACCTGCGAGGCCGCCTGCGCGAGGTTCGAGAGGCCCCAGCTCGCCTGCGAGTTCGGCAAGTTCGCCACCGGCACGCCCTCGTGCGCGGTGCGCATGAAGCGCGACCACACTTCCACCGGCAGGCCGCCGCCGGTGGCCTTCTTGGTCGGCGAGTTGTCGTCATTGCCGAGCCAGACGCCGGTGACGAGGTTGGCGGTGTAGCCGATGAACCAGGCATCGCGGTAATCCTGGCTGGTGCCGGTCTTGCCGGCTGCCGGCCAGCCGGGGATCTCCGCCTTCTTGGCGGTGCCTGATATCAGCGTCTCCCGCATCATCGTGTTCATCATGCCGGCATAGCGCGGGTCGATCACCTGGTTGCGCTCGTCCGCCTGGCGCATGTAGAGCAGCTTGCCGCCGAGCGTCTTGATCCGCGTGACGACATGCGGCGCCACCGCGAAGCCGCCATTGGCGAACGACGCATAGGCGCCGACCAGCTCCACGACCGAGACCTCGGAGGTGCCGAGCGCGATCGAGGCGTTCGGCTCGAGCTTGGAGGAGATGCCGAGCCGGTGCGCGGTGCGCACCACGTTCTTCGGCCCGACCTCGAGGCCGAGGCGGATCGCTACCGTGTTGAGCGACATCGCCAGCGCCTGGGTCAGCGTCACCGCGCCGAAATATTCATGGGTGTAGTTTTCGGGTTTCCAGCCCTTGACCTCGATCGGCGCGTCCTGGCGCACGGTGTCCGGCGTCAGGCCCTGCTCGAGCGCGGTCAGGTACACGAACGGCTTGAACGAGGAGCCCGGCTGGCGCTTGGCGGTGACCGCGCGGTTGTACTGGCTGTCGGAATAGTTCCGCCCGCCGACCAAGGCGCGCACGGCGCCGTCGGGCGTCATCGCCACCAGCGCGCCCTGGCTGACATTGTACTTCACGCTCTTGGCCGCGAGCTCGTCGATGATGGCGGCTTCCGCCACGCTCTGCAGCTTCGGGTCGATCGTGGTTTCGACCTTGATGCTCTCGTCGATCTGGCCGACGAGGTCGTCCAGCACCTCGCCGATCCAGTCGGCGACGTAATTGACCGTGCCGGCACCGACCGGCTTCACGTTGTAGGAGGGATGGCCGATCGAGGCCTGCGCCTGCGCTTCGGTGATGAATTTTGCATCCGCCATCGCCGTGAGCACGATCTGCGCGCGCGCTTCCGCGCCTTCCGGGTTGCGGTTCGGCGCAAGCCGCGAGGGCGATTTGACGAGGCCGGCCAGCATCGCGGCTTCTGCGATGGTCACGTTCTTCGCCGACTTGCCGAAATAGCGCTGCGCGGCGGCCTCGACGCCGTAGGCGCCCGAGCCGAAATAGACGCGGTTGAGATAGAGCTCCAGGATCTCGTTCTTGGAATGCTTGCGCTCCAGCCAGATCGCGAGCTCCGCCTCCTGCAGCTTGCGCTGCATGGTGCGCTCCTGGGTCAGGAACAGGTTTTTCGCGAGCTGCTGCGTCAGCGTCGAGCCGCCCTGCGACACGCCGCGATGGAGCACGTTGGTGACGAGGGCGCGCAGGATGCCGACGGGATCGATGCCGAAATGCGAATAGAAGCGGCGGTCCTCGATGGCGATGAAGGCCTTGGGCAGGTATGGCGGCAGATCGTTCAGCGCGACATTGGCGCCGGCCATCTCGCCGCGTTGCGCCAGCATGCTGCCGTCCATGCCGACGATCTGGATCGTCGGCGGACGCTTGGGAATCTCCAGCGACTGGATCGGCGGCAGATGGGCGCCGACCCAGACCACGACGCCGATCACGGCGATGGCGCCCCACAAGCCCAGCACCGCGCCCCAATAGACCAGGCGGCCAATGCTGGCGCCGATGCGCGACTTCGACCGGCGCTTGGCGCCGCTGCGGCCGGCCGATGCCTTCCGCTCGCGCGGCGGCTCGTCGCCGGAATCCTCAGCTTTGCGCTTGGCGGATGATTTCGCCGACTTCTTCGGCTTGTCCTCGCCACCCGGGACGCGGTCGGCCGCGGTCAGGCGCAGGTCGGCGAGCGCCGCGGGCAAGCCGAACAACGGCTCCTTCCGCCCACCCTTTTTCTTTCCCCACGCCATACGCAAAATGCCCGGTCAGCCCGCCCCGCCGCACGCTAGCGGTCGCTGTTTAAGGCCCGGTTACCCGGACGTTAACGCGCGATTAGGAGGTGCGGCATTCGCCCGCCGCAGTTCCGCTCATCGGACGGCGAAGCTAGGATCGGCGCCACAGAACAAGAGGGAACACACGAGGGAGTACCTATGGGCCACATCGATCCGACCAAGGAGATTTTTGCGCAATTCCGGGACAACGACCGCCCGGGCCCGATCCACATGCTCAATCTGGTGCGCTTGCGCAAGGACGCCGCCTATCCGGACGGCCGCAAGGCGAGCGGCGCGGAGGCCTATGCGGCCTATGGCCGCGAGAGCGGCCCGGTGTTCGAACGCCTCGGCGGCCGCATCGTCTGGCAGGGCAGGTTCGAGCTGATGCTGATCGGCCCGCAGGAAGAGCGCTGGGACCATTGCTTCATCGCCGAATACCCGAGCGTCGCCGCCTTCGTCGAGATGATCCGCGATCCCGTCTACCGCGAAGCGGTGAAGCACCGTCAGGCCGCGGTGGAGGATTCGCGGCTGATCCGGCACGCCGTGCTGCCGGTGGGGAAGAACTTTGGGGAGATACCGAAGTAGACGTCGCACAAGGCGGCAGTCTCTCTCCCGGTCATCCTGAGGTGCCAGACCTACGGTGCGAATGCATCGTGGGTCGAGCCTCGAAGGATGCACGGCCCCGATGCTTCTGCGCGACCACCAGCCGGGCCGTCGCCCTTCGAGGGCCGCTGAAGAGGCGGCCACCTCCAGCGACAACGGCTCCGCCGTTGCGCGGGGGTGACGGTGATGGATTGGGCTCGCGATCAATTCGCGCAGTGCGGCTCAAAAAATCGGCGGCCCTCAGGCCGCCGATCGCATTCCAGAAATTCAAGCAACCGCTAGCCCGACGGACCGTTGTCCTCGATGATCGGTCCGAACAGCTCCCAGCGCTCGCCGGTGAACTTCATCATCTGCATCTGCTTGTTGACGCGGTAGTCGTTCGGCCCGGTGTTGATCTTGATGCCGGGCAGCGCCAGGCTCGGCGTGTAGCCCTTGATGCCGGCGACCTGCTTCATCACGTTCTCGCGCGTCAGGTCGTCGCCGCATTGCTTCAAGACCTGCACCAGCAGCTCGGCGACCGAATAGGCGTAGGTGTTGACGGTGTTGAGCTTGTCGCCTTCGGGGAAGTACTTGTCCATGAAAGCGAAGAAGGCCTTCACGCCCGGATCGTCCTTCCACTGGGGATCGCCGGGGTCCTTGCCGTAATTGGTCGAGATGATGCCCTTGGAGATGTCGAGGCCGGCCGGCTTCAGCGTCGCCGACACCGGGCTCGCATTGATGTCGAGGATGTGCACCGGGCTCCAGCCGAGGTCGGCAAGCTTCTTGATCGCCTGTGCCGCGAACTTTGGCGTGGAGGCGTCATAGAACAGGTCCGCGCCCATCGACTTCAGCTTGACCACCTGCGAGTCCACCGTCGGGTCGGTGACCTCGTAGGACACTTCGCCGACGATCATGCCGGCGGCCTTGTCGCCGAGGCCGCTCTTGAGGCCCGCGAGATAGTCGCGGCCCATGTCGTCGTTCTGGTAGAGCACGCCGATCTTGGCGTTGGGGTGATTGGCGAGAATGTACTTGGCGTAGATGCGCCCCTCGGACACGTAATTCGGATTGTAGGCGATGGTCCAGGGATAGTTCTGCGGATCGTTGAAACGCGCCGCGCCGGTCGAGGCCAGCAGCTGCGGCACCTTCTTGCCGTTGAGATATTTCTGCACGGCGGCGTTGGCTGCGGTGCCGATGAGCTGGAAGGTGAAGAGCACCTCGTCGCCTTCGACCAGCTTGCGCACCTGCTCGACGGTCTTCGGCGGCGAATAGGCGTCGTCGTACTGGATCAGATTGATCTTGCGGCCGTTGATACCGCCCTGATCGTTGATCATCTTGATGTAGGCGGCCTGGGTCTTGCCGATATTGGCATAGACGGAGTAGGCGCCGGAGAACGGCACGGTCTGGCCGATCTTGATCTCGCTGTCGCTCGCGCCGGTGTCGTATTTCTTCTGTGCGAGGGCTTGGCTGGCGGAGAACGCGAAGGCGAGCGCCGCCGTGGCAGCGATGAAGGCTCTGCGATTGTTCATGTTGGGTTGTTCCTCCTGACGGAATTTTCGGCCGATGGTCCTTTTCCGTTGATCGCAACGGTCGCCATCGCTGCCGAAGAGTGTGGAGGAACGTTCGCCGCCGCGCAAGGATCGCGGCGCTGCGCCGTAGCGTCTCAGGCCAAGGATCTTAACCAGCAGTCCTAGGCCAGGAACAATGCCGCCAGTGCGATTGCCGCCGGCAGCGCCTGCACGATCAGGATGCGCGTGCTGACGGTCGCCGCACCGTAAGCGCCGGCCACGATCACGCAGAGCAGGAAGAACGCCTTGATCTGGAATGCGAAGGCCGGGTTGCCGTGAAGCAAGCCCCAGATCAGGCCGGCGGCGAGGAAGCCGTTATAGAGGCCCTGATTGGCGGCCATCACCTTGGTGATCGCGGCCTTCTCCGGCGTATTGCGGAAGACCTTCAACCCCTGCGGCTTGTCCCAGAGAAACATCTCCAGGATCAGGAAGTAGGCGTGCAGTGCGGCGACCAGCGCCACCAGGACATTGGCGATCAGGATCAAGTTGAGCTCCCCAGCGTCAGCTTTCGGGTGGACGGTAGCACGTCCGGCATGGCAAGTGCGATCCCATGTTTTGAAGTGATGGAGTCGCAATGGCCGCTCGATCAACCAACCTGCCGGAACGCTTCGGCCTCGATCGTCTGGCGACGCCGATCGGAACCGCTCTGCTCGTCACCGATGCCGAGGGCGCCCTGCGCGCGCTCGACTGGGACGACTACGAGCACCGCATGCGCGAGCTGCTGCGCCTGCATTACGGCGCGGCGGATCTGAGCGAGCGGTCCGCGCCGGCAGCGATGAAGGCCGCGCTGTCGGATTACTTCGCCGGCGATCTCGGAAGGCTTTCAGGCATCGCATGGCGCATCGCCGGCACACCGTTCCAGCAAAAGGTCTGGACCGCGCTTGCCAGGATCCCCGCCGGCACCACGATGAGTTACGGCGCACTCGCCGCAAGGATCGACATGCCCAAAGCCATTCGCGCCGTCGGCCATGCCAACGGCTCCAACCCGATTGGCGTCGTGCTGCCCTGTCATCGCCTGATCGGCGCCAACGGCTCGCTGGTGAAATACGGCGGCGGGCTGGAACGCAAGCGCTGGCTGCTGCGGCATGAGGGGGTGGAGGTCTAGGTCTCTCTCCCCGTCATTCCGGGGCGCGCGTAGCGCGAACCCGGAATCCATTTATCCGCGTCACCAGTGGCTCGATGGATTCCGGGCTCGCCGCTGCGCGGCGCCCCGGAATGACGAGGGGGAGAGAGGTGCGCGCGACCGCCGTCACGCTGCCGGCTGAACCGCCTTGTCGCCGGCCATCACATGGGTCAGCGCGCTCTTGATCGCGGACTGGCGGGTCGGCGCGTTGATCTGCGCGCCGAGCAGGTCGGTGACGTAGAACACGTCGCGCGCGCGCTCGCCGAAGGTCGCGACGTGGGCGGAGGCGATGTTGAGATTGAGCTTCGAGATCGCGGTGGTGAGCTCGTAGAGCAGGCCGGGCCGGTCGAGGCCGGACACCTCGATCACGGTGTAGCGGTCGGACCACTGGTTGTTGATGGTCACTTCCGGCTCGATCACGAAAGGCCGCGCCTTGCTGCGCACGGTACGCCGCGCCACCACTTCGGGCAGGCGCAGCTTGCCTTCGAGCACGTCCTCGATCATCTCGCCGATCCGGGTGGCGCGCCGTCCCTCGTCCTCGTCGCGGTCGTATTCCCGGGAGATCGAGATCGTGTCGAGCGCGCGGCCGTCGGTCGTGGTGTAGATCTGGGCGTCGACGATGTTGGCGCCGGCGGAGGCGCAGGCGCCTGCGATGATCGACAGCAGCCAGGGATGGTCGGCGGCGAAGATGGTCAGCTCGGTGACGCCGCGCACCTCGTCGAAGCCGACATTGATCGCGAGCTTGTGGCCGGCCTGCTCGCTGGAACGGACGAAGCGGGCGTGGCGGATCTTGCGCGGCAGCTCGACCTTGAGCCAGTAGGCCGGATAGTGCCGGGCGATATAGGCATCGAGCTCGTCCGCCGGCCATTCGGCGAAGGCCATGCGGAATTCGGCATGTGCGGCCACGAGGCGTTTTCCCCGATCGACCTCCGAAAAGCCGCCGGTCAGCACCGGCTCGGTTTCATAATAAAGCGAGCGCAACAGCTGCGCCTTCCAGCCATTCCACACGCCGGGACCGACGCCGCGGATGTCGGCGGTGGTGAGGATCGTCAGCAGCTTCATCTGCTCGACCGACTGCACCACGGCAGCGAAATTCTCGATGGTCTTGCGGTCCGACAGGTCGCGCGACTGCGCGACCGTGGACATGGTCAGATGCTCCTCGATCAGCCAGGCCACGAGCTCGGTGTCGGCCGCGCTGAAGCCGAGCCGCGGGCACAGCCGCCGCGCGACCTTGGCGCCGGCGATCGAGTGATCCTCCGGCCGGCCCTTGGCGACGTCGTGCAGCAGCGTGGCGATGTAGATCACGGAGCGGTGCTCGGGCCGGGTCTTGCGCATCAGGTCGCTCGCCAGCGCGAACTCCTCGATGCCGCCGCGCTCGATGTCCTGGAGGAAGCCGATGCAGCGGATCAAATGCTCGTCGACGGTGTAGTGATGATACATGTTGAACTGCATCATCGAGACGATCTTGCCGAAGGCGCGGATGAAATGGCCGAGCACGCCGGTCTCGTTCATGCGCCGCAGCACGATCTCCGCGTTGTCGGAGGTCAGGATCTCCATGAACAGCCGGTTGGCTTCGGGGTTCTCGCGAAGCTGGGCGTTGATCAGGCCGAGCGAGCGCGTCACGTCGCGCATCGCGTCGGGATGGAAGGCGAGGTTGTTCTTCTGCGCCAGGCGGAAGATGCGGATCAGGTTGACCGGATCGTGCTTGAAGACGTCGGGCGCGGCGACGTTGATGCGGTTGTTGTCGACGATGAAGTCGTCGCTGTCGGGGACGCGTCGCTTGACCGGGGTCGGGCGCAGCCGCGCCATCATCCGGCTCAAGACCGGCGCGGGCTTGGCCTGCTGGTCCTCGAGCTTGGCGCAGAGAATGGCGGTGAGGTTGCCGACTTCCTTGGCGACCAGGAAGTAGTGCTTCATGAACCGCTCGACGTCCTGCATGCCGGGATGCGAGGTGTAGCCGAGCCGGATCGCGATCTCGCGCTGGAGGTCGAAGGAGAGGCGCTCCTCGGCACGGCCGCTGTAGAAGTGCAGATTGCAGCGCACCGACCAGAGGAAATCGGCGCAGCGGCGGAACGTGCGATATTCCTGCGCGTCGAACACGCCGCGCTCGACCAGCTCGTCGGTGTCGCGGACGCGATAGACGTATTTGGCGATCCAGAACAGCGTGTGCAGGTCGCGCAAGGCGCCCTTGCCGTCCTTGACGTTGGGTTCGACCAGGTAGCGCGACTGGCCGCCGCGGCGGTGCCGCTCCTCGCGCTCGGCGAGCTTTGCGGTGACGAATTCGGACGCGGTGCCCTGCACCACTTCCTTGTCGAAGCGTTCGACCAGCTCGTCATAGAGCGGCTGGTCGCCGGTCAGGAAGCGCGTCTCCAGGATCGCGGTGCGGATCGTCATGTCGCCGCGCGCCTGCCGGATCGATTCGTCGACCGAGCGCGTGGCGTGTCCGACCTTCAGCCCCATGTCCCAGAGGCAATAGAGGATCGCCTCGGCGACCTGCTCGCCCCAGGCCGTCTGCTTGTAGGGCAGGATGAAGAGCAGATCGATGTCGGATTCCGGCGCCATCAGGCCGCGGCCATAGCCGCCGGTCGCCACCACCGCCATGCGCTCGGCGCCGCTCGGGATCGGCGAGCGGTAGAGATGGCGGGTCGCCGCCGAATACAGGATGCGGATGATCTCGTCCTGCACATGGCACAGCCGCTCGGCGCAGCGACGGCCGTGGCGGTCCTTGAGCAGGATCGCCTGTGCGGCGGCGCGCGCCGCGATCAGCTCGGCCTTGAGCAATTGCGCCATGGCCGTGCGGAACGCGTCCTCGCGTCCGTGGTGCTTTTCGGCAAGCGCATCGACCGCGGCGGTGATCCGCGCGGTGTCGAAGCGATCGTCCACCGCTTGCTTGTGCTCTGTCGCGACGCTGTCCATGCCTCACCGGATATAAGAGGTGACAGGCGCTGTCACCCGCCATTCGCTGGCAATAGTCGTTCCATGCTTGAAAAGCCCGGCACCGGGCAAACTTGTTCTCGGGCGACCCGCTTTCAAGGGTGGGATTTTCTCGTTGACCTCTAGATATAACTCATTGAAAAACAATGAAGTTTTTGAGGAGGCCGGGTATGACCAAGGTGACACGACGCATTCTGTTGGCGGGAGCAATGGCGCTCGCCATGACCCCCGCCGCGCGGGCGGCCGATCCGCTCAAGGAAATCCGCATCGACTGGGCTACCTACAACCCGGTGTCGCTGGTGCTGAAGCAGAAGGGGCTCCTGGAGAAGGAGTTCGCCAAGGACGTCATCACCATCACCTGGGTGCAGTCGGCCGGCTCCAACAAGGCGCTGGAATTCCTCAATGCCGGCTCGATCGATTTCGGCTCGACCGCGGGCTCGGCGGCGCTGGTGGCGAAGATCAACGGCAACCCGATCAAGTCGATCTACGTCTATTCGCGTCCCGAATGGACCGCGCTGGTGACGGGCAAGGAGTCCAGGATCGCAAGCGTCGCTGATCTCAAGGGCAAGCGTGTCGCGGTGACGCGCGGCACCGATCCGCACATCTTCCTGGTGCGCGCGCTGCTTGGTGCCGGCCTCACCGAGAAGGACATCACGCCGGTGCTGCTCCAGCACGCCGACGGCAAGACCGCGCTGATCCGCGGCGATGTCGATGCCTGGGCCGGGCTCGATCCGATGATGGCACAGACCGAGGTGGAGGAGGGCGCCAAGCTGTTCTACCGCAAGGCCGACGCCAACACCTGCGGCATCCTCAATGTGCGCGAGCAGTTCCTGAAGGACTATCCGGACATCGCCCGCCGCGTCCTCGCAACTTACGAAGAGGCGCGCAAATATTCGCTGGCGAACTATGACGATCTGAAGAAGATCTTCATCGCCGTGACCAAGCTTCCCGAGGCCGTCGTCGACAAGCAGCTCAAGGAACGCACCGAGCTGACGCATAGCCGCATCGGCGCGCCCCAGCGCGAGTCGATCCTCGCCGCGGGCCTGGCGTTGCAGCAGGCGGGAGTCGTCGACGCCAAGGTCGACGTGAAGGCGACGTTGGATGCGCTGATCGACGACCAGGTCCCGCTGCCGACGAATTGATCTCGCTCTTGTAGCCCGGATTGCGCTTCGCTCCATCCGAGCTACGCAGGTGGATAGATGCTCGCTGCGGCAGTAAACTCCACCGTCGTCCCGGGCAAGCGTAAGCGCAGACCCGGGACCCATAACCACAGGGCGTGGTTGTTGTGTGAAGGCGGTCACTCCGAGTCCTCGTAACCACGTCTTCTTGTGGCTATGGGTCCCGGATCTGCGCTCCGCTTCGCTCGCTTGTCCGGGACGACGGCGGAGAACGCAGCAATAGTAGTGTTGCATTCCCCGACAAGACGCGCTTCCTACCGGCCATGATCTCCGACGCGCCTGCCTTGCAACAATCCTCTGATGCGGCCGAGAGCGCCGCTGTTCCCTCGCGCGTTGCGCGTTACGCGCGGCCGGTGCTGGGGCTGCTGTTGCCGCTCGCGTTCGCGCTCGGCTGGGAGTTCGTGGTGTGGTCTGGCTGGTCCAACGGCCGGCTGGTGCCACCGCCCTCGCGCGTCTTTGTCACCATCGCTGATCTCGCCCGCTCCGGCGAACTGGTCCGCCACATCGCCGCGACGCTGTGGCGCGTCGGCCTCGGCTTCGCGTTCGGCGTCGTCGCGGGCACGCTGCTCGGGGCGATCTCCGGCTATTGGTCGCTGGCGCGGCGGCTGCTCGATCCGACCGTGCAGGCGCTGCGCGCGATTCCCTCGCTGGCCTGGGTGCCGCTGTTCATCCTCTGGCTCGGCATCTTCGAGACCTCGAAGATCGCGCTGATCGCGGTCGGGGTGTTCTTCCCGGTCTATCGCGGCGTCATGGGCGCGATCCTCTCGGTCGATCGCAAGATCGTCGTGGTCGGCCGCACCTTCCGCCTGTCCGGACCGGCGATGATCCGCCGCATCCTGCTGCCTGCGGTGCTGCCGGCCTATGTCGTCTCCTTGCGCGTCGGCCTCGGGCTCGGCTGGATGTTCGTGGTGGCGGCCGAATTGATCGGCGCCTCCGAAGGCCTCGGCTATCTCCTGCTCGACGGCCAGCAGCTCGGCAAGCCGGCGCAGATCCTCGCCGCGATCGTGATCTTCGCCATGCTCGGCAAGCTCACGGACTGGCTGATCGAGGTCGGGTCCGCGCCCTTCCTGCGCTGGCAGGACGCCTTCGGGCGCGGCAGGGGAGCATAACTCGATGCTGGCGCTCGACCGGGTCGGCAAGACCTATCCCAACGGCGTCCAGGCGCTGGCGCGCTTTTCCGCCGAGATCAGGCAGGGCGAGATCGTCGCCATCATTGGCGGCTCCGGCTGCGGCAAGTCCACGCTGCTGCGCGCCATCGCCGGCCTCGACCGCGCCAGCTCAGGCACGGTGACGCTCGACGACGAGGCGATCAGTTCGCCGCACGCCAAGATCGGCATCATCTTCCAGGAGCCGCGGCTTTTGACCTGGCTCAGCGTCGCCGACAATATCGGTTTCGGCCTTGCCGATCTTCCCGCGGCCGAGCGGCGCCAGAAGGTGGCGCGCGCGCTCGAGCGCGTCGGGCTCGCCGACAAGGCGCAGGCCTGGCCGCGCGAGCTCTCCGGCGGGCAGGCGCAGCGCGTCGCGATCGCGCGGGCGCTGGTGCCGCAGCCCGAGGTGCTGCTGCTCGACGAGCCGTTCTCCGCGCTCGACGCTTTCACCCGCAGGGATCTCCAGGATCATCTGCTCGATCTCTGGGCCGACACGCGCCCGACCTTGATCCTCGTCACACATGACGTCGACGAGGCCGTGGTGCTGGCCGACCGCGTGCTGGTGATGCGGCCGCGGCCGGGGCGCTTGTTCGACCAGATCGAGATCAACCTCGGCCGGCCGCGCGACCGCAATTCGCAATTGTTCGAGAACTTCAAGCGAAGTGTGCTGACGTCACTCGACCGTTCGCTCGACCGCAGTGTGCCCGACCGTGACGCAACCCAGGGTCCCGGCCAGGCCATGTGGTGGTGACAATCTCTCCCCAAGCCGGTACATCGGGGAGCGATTTTTCCGGGAGAGAACGAAGATGGACGCTGCTCAACTGCGCCAGATGCAGGCTCCGATCAAGGAACGCTACAAGACCGATCCCAAGACCGCGCTGATCACGTTGAAGGCGAAGGGCTCGACCGACAGCGACGGCATCGCCTGCAAGGTCGAGACCGGCCGCGCCATCGCGCTTGCCGGCCTGCATCCGGCCACCGGCGGCTCCGGCCTCGAACTCTGCTCCGGCGACATGCTGCTTGAGGCGCTGGTTGCTTGCGCCGGCGTCACACTGAAATCGGTTGCGACCGCGATCGAGGTGCCGCTCAAGACCGGCAACGTTTATGCCGAGGGCGATCTCGATTTCCGCGGCACGCTCGGCGTCGACAAGGAGACGCCGGTCGGCTTCGCCGAGATCCGCCTGCGCTTCGAGGTCGACACGCCCGCGCCGCAGGACAAGCTCGATCTGCTGCTCAAGCTCACCGAGCGCTATTGCGTGGTCTACCAGACCATCAAGAACGGCCCGAAGGTGTCGGTGTCGATGCAGCGGATGTGAGCTGCCCACCTCTCCCATAGGGAGAGGTCGCGCCGAAGGCGCGGGTGAGGGGTTGCGCCATCTCGTGGGACCTGAAGCCCTCACCCGATTTGCTGCGCAAATCGACCTCTCCCTATGGGAGAGGTGAACGAACCCGCGGATAATTTACCTCAACAATAATCTCCCGCGTTAAATGTCCCCCGAGCTCCACTTCATCCTCTTCCTGCTCCTGCGCATGGCGATCGCGGCGGCGTTCGTCGTGACGGCCTCGATCATCACCGAACGATCGGGGCCGGTGATCGGCGCACTGATCGCCACCCTGCCGGTTTCGGCCGGTCCGTCCTACGTCTTTCTCGCAATCGATCATGACGCCGGCTTCATCGCGCAGGGCGCGCTGGCGAGCCTGCCGGTGAACGCGGCGACCATCTTCATGTGCCTCACCTATGTCGTGCTGTCGCAGCGGCACAATCTCGTGGTGAGTTGCGGCAGCGCCGTCGCGGTGTGGATCGCGCTGGCCTCGATCATCCGCCAGTTCGACTGGTCGCTCACCGCCGGGCTTGCCGCCAATCTGATCGCGTTCGGCATCTGCATTCCGCTGCTCGCAGGCTATCGCCACGCGAAGATGCCGCTGGTGACGCGGCGCTGGTACGACGTCCCCGTGCGTGCTGCGCTGGTCGCGACCCTCGTCGCCATCGTGGTTTCGACGTCGGGCTGGGTCGGCCCCCGCATCAGCGGCATCATCGCGCTGTATCCGGTGGTGTTCTCCAGCATCATGCTGATCCTGCATCCGCGCATCGGCGGTCCGCCGACCGCCGCCGTGCTCGCCAACTCCGCCTGGGGCCTGCTCGGATTCGGCATGGCGATCGCCGTCATGCATGCCGGCGTCGCCAATTTCGGCTCCGCAATCGGCCTCAGCCTTGGGCTCACGACCTGCATCGTTTGGAATCTGACGCTGTGGTGGAACGGGCGGCGAAAGCGGCTGGCGGGGCGGGCTTCGTAGGGTGGGCAAAGGCGCGCACTTCGCGCGCCGTGCCCACCATTCATCCGCAAATTTGTCGTTGCACGGTGGGCACGCTACGCTTTGCCCACCCTACGCACTATTCACTGCTTCGGCAGCTTGGCCTTCAACGCATAGAGCGCATCGAGCGCCTCGCGCGGGGACATCTCGTCGGGGTGCAGCGCCTTCACCGCGTCCATCAGCAGCTCCGCCTCGCTCGGCGGCGCGGCTTCAGCGGCGGCGCGTGAGGGCACGGCGAACAACGGCAGATCGTCGGCAAGGGCCCGCGCGGTCTGGCCACGATCCTGCGCCTCGAGCTTCGCCAGCACGGATTTGGCGCGTGTGATCACCGCGGGCGGCAGGCCGGCGAGTTTCGCCACCTGGATGCCGTAGGAGCGGTCGGCCGAGCCCGGCAGCACCTCGTGCAGGAATACGACGTTGCCCTGCCACTCCTTCACCCGCACGGTGGCGTTGAACATCCGCGGCAGCTTGGCCGAGAGCGCGGTCAGCTCGTGATAATGCGTCGCGAACAGCGTGCGGCAGCGGTTGCTCTCGTGCAGATGCTCGATCGCGGCCCAGGCGATCGAGAGGCCGTCGAAGGTCGCGGTACCACGGCCGATCTCGTCGAGGATCACGAGCGCGCGCTCGCCGGCCTGGTTGAGGATCGCCGCGGTCTCGACCATCTCCACCATGAAGGTGGAGCGGCCGCGGGCGAGATCGTCGGCGGCGCCGACGCGCGAGAACAGGCGGTCGATGATGCCGATGCGGGCGCGTGTGGCCGGCACGAAGCTGCCGATCTGCGCGAGCAGGGCGATCAGCGCATTCTGGCGCAGGAAGGTCGACTTGCCGGCCATGTTGGGACCGGTGAGCAGCCAGAGCTGGCCGGACTTTTGCGCAGGTCCCGGCGACAGGTCGCAGGCATTGGCGATGAACGGCTCGCCGTTGCGCTTGAGCGCCTGCTCCACAACGGGATGGCGGCCAGCCTCGATGGCGAACCCGAGCGACGAATCCACCTCGGGGCGCACATAGTTCTCGTCGACGGCGAGCTTTGCCAGCGACGTTGCGACGTCGAGCAGCGCGAAACCTTGCGCCGCGGCGCGCAGATCGTCGCTGATAGCGAGCGCCTTGGCGCAGAGCCGCTCGAAAATCTCGAGCTCGAGCCCGAGCGCGCGGTCGCCGGCATTGGCGATCTTGGCCTCGATCTCGCCGAGCTCGGAGGTGGTGAAGCGCACCTGGCCCGCCAGCGTCTGGCGATGGATGAAGGTCGCGTTCAGCGGCGCCGACATCAGCTTGTCGCCGTGCTGCGCGGTCACCTCGACGAAATAGCCGAGCACGTTGTTGTGGCGGATCTTGAGGCCCTTCACGCCGGTGTCGTCGGCGTAGCGCGCCTGCATCGAGGCCACCACGAGGCGCGAGGCGTCGCGCAGGTTTCGTGCTTCGTCGAGGGCAGGCTCGTAACCCTGGCGGACGAAGCCGCCGTCGCGCTTGATCAACGGCAGTTGCTCGCCGAGCGCCGTCGCAAACTCGGCCGCGAGCTCGCGCGATGGTCGCTTCAAGGCCGTCATCACCGCCGCGATCTCCTGTGGCGGCTGGTCGAGTTCGCCGAGCCGCGCCAGCACCTGGTCGGCGGCGATGATGCCATCGCGCAGGCCGGCGAGGTCGCGCGGTCCGCCGCGGCCGACCGAGAGACGGGCCAGCGCCCGCGACATGTCGGGCGCGCCGCGCAGGATGCTGCGGATGTCTTCGCGCGCGGCGGAATCGGCAACGAAGGCGCCGACCGCATCGAGCCGCCGCGCGATCGCCGGCGCATCCGTCAGCGGCGCCGCCAGACGCTGCGCCAGCAGGCGCGAGCCCGCCGAGGTCACGGTGCAGTCGATCGCATCCAGCAGCGAGCCGCGGCGCTCGCCGGCGAGCGTCCGCGTCAGCTCGAGATTGGCGCGCGTGGCGGGATCGATCGCCATGGTTGCGCCCGAGGCTTCGCGCGCGGGCGGCGGCAGCGGCGGGTGCTTGCCGACCTGGGTGCGGTCGACATAGGTGACGGCGGCAGCCGCAGCCGTCGCTTCGAGCCGGGTCAGCTGTGCCAGCCCGTCCATGGTCGCGACGGCAAAGTAGTCGCACAGCCGCTTCTCGGCGGTGGCGCCGTCGAAGACGTCGCGGGTCAGAGGCGTTACCGCCGGCAATTCGCGCAGGGTCTGTCCGAGCTCGTTGTCGTTGAAGAGCGCGTCGGTGACGATCGCCTCGTTCGGATTGATGCGCGCCAGCGTCGCGGCGAGTTCGCCGCCCGAACATTCCGTCAGCATGAATTCGGCGGTCGAGATGTCGATCCAGGCGAGCCCGAAGCGATCACCTCCGGAAGACGAGCGGGCGCGCGCGATCGCCAGCAGGTAATTGTTGGCGCGCGCATCGAGCAGCGTGTCCTCGGTCAGCGTGCCCGGCGTCACCAGCCGCACCACGCCGCGGCGCACCACGCTCTTGTTGCCGCGCGCTTTCGCGGCGGCGGGATCCTCGGTCTGCTCGCAGACTGCGACCCGGTGGCCGGCCGAGATCAGGCGGTGGAGATAATCCTCAGAGCGCTCGACCGGAACGCCGCACATCGGGATATCCGCGCCCTGGTGCTTGCCGCGCTTGGTCAGCACGATGCCGAGCGTCCTGGAGGCGATCTCGGCGTCCTCGAAGAACAATTCGTAGAAATCGCCCATCCGGTAGAACAGCAGCAGGCCCTGATGCGCCGCCTTGATCTCCAGATACTGTTCCATCATCGGCGTGACGCGCGCGGCGGCTTCCGCCTGCTGCGCGGGCGTGGGTTCCGGGTCTGGCGCGGGAATGGGCTGTTGCATCGTCATGGGCGGCGCAACCTACAAAATTTCGTCCCGTGCTCCTATCGCTTTGGCCGGGGAGGGCGGGTTTTCCACGCTGTCCGCACCGCGGCATGCGTGGCAGGCCTGCACGCCCCTCGGAACACGCGCGTATCAGTCAATTGACCTGCCGCGGGCGCCCTCCTAAAACTCCGCCGACATTGAAGAATTTGGGCCGGATCGCGGCATTCAGGGAGAACAACGATGCGTGACGTCTTTATCTGCGATGCCGTGCGGACCCCGATCGGCCGTTTCGGCGGCTCGCTCGCCAAGGTGCGCGCCGACGATCTGGCCGCCGCGCCGATCAAGGCGCTGATGGCCAAGCACCCCAATCTCGATTGGGCGCAGGTGGACGAGGTCTTCTTCGGCTGTGCCAACCAGGCCGGCGAGGACAACCGCAACGTTGCGCGCATGGCGCTGCTGCTCGCGGGTCTCCCGGACTCGGTTCCCGGCCAGACCCTGAACCGGCTCTGCGCCTCCGGCCTCGATGCGGTCGGCGCGGCCGGCCGCGCCATCCGCTCCGGCGAGATCGAGCTTGCGATTGCCGGCGGCGTTGAATCCATGACGCGGGCGCCCTTCGTGATGGGCAAGGCGCAGGAAGCTTTCTCCCGCTCGGCCGAGATCTTCGACACCACCATCGGCTGGCGTTTCATCAATCCGCTGCTGAAGGCGCAGTACGGCGTCGATGCGATGCCTGAGACCGGCGAGAACGTCGCCGAGGAATTCCAGGTCTCGCGTGCCGACCAGGACGCCTTCGCCATCCGCTCGCAGCAGCGCGCGGGTGCGGCGATTGCAGCCGGTTATTTCGCCGAAGAAATCACCCCGATCACCATTCCCGGCGGCAAGGCCGGTCCGATCACGGTGGACAAGGACGAGCATCCGCGTCCCGAAACCACGCTGGAAGGTCTCGCCAAGCTGAAGCCGATCGTGCGCAATCCCGGCACGGTGACCGCCGGCAACGCCTCCGGCGTCAATGACGGCGCCGCCGCGATGATCCTCGCCTCGGAAGCCGCGGTGAAGAAGCATGGTCTCACGCCCCGCGCGCGCATCCTCGGCCTCGCCTCGGCCGGCGTGCCGCCGCGCATCATGGGCATTGGTCCCGTGCCGGCAACGCGCAAGCTGATGGAGCGGCTCGGCAAGAAGATCAGCGATTTCGACCTGATCGAGCTCAATGAGGCCTTCGCCTCCCAGGGCATCGCCTGCATGCGCCAGCTCGGCGTTGCCGACGATGCCGATTTCGTCAATCCGCATGGCGGGGCCATCGCGCTCGGCCATCCCCTCGGCATGAGCGGCGCGCGCCTGGCGCTCACCGCCGTGCACGGCATGGAGAAGCGCGGCGGCAAGCTTGCGCTTGCCACCATGTGCGTCGGCGTCGGTCAGGGCGTTGCCGTGGCGATCGAGAAGCTGAATTGACGGGACGCGTAGCGTCCCGTCATCCCGGGGCAGCCCGACAGGGCTGAACCCGGGATCTCGAGATTCCGGGTTCAGCCATGCGGGCTGCCCCGGAATGACAGGGAGAAGGATGGCGCCATGATCATCGAGCGCGAGCAGGACGTCACGGCCGCGGCACTGGCGGTGATGGAGCGGACATCCGATCCGCGGCTTCGCCAGATCATGGTCTCCTTGGTCAAGCACCTGCACGGCTTCGTTCGCGATGTTCGGTTGACCGAGGCAGAATTCCGCGACGCCACCGCGATCCTGGCCGAGCTCGGCAAGCTGACGACCGACACGCACAACGAGGTCGTGCTGATGGCGGGCTCGCTCGGCGTCTCGCCGCTGGTGTGCCTGCTCAACAATGGCGATCAGGGCAATACGGAAACCGACCAGTCGCTGCTCGGACCGTTCTGGCGGTTGAATTCGCCGCGGGTCGAGAATGGCGGATCGATCGTCCGCTCCGAGACACCGGGGGCGCCGCTGTTCGTCAGCGGCCGCGTCGTGGACAAGGACGATCGTCCCGTCGCCGGCGCGGAGGTCGATGTCTGGCACGCCTCGCCGGTCGGTCTCTACGAGAACCAGGACCCTGATCAGGCCGACATGAACCTGCGCGGCAAGTTCACGACCGACCAGGAGGGACGCTTCGCCTTCCGTTCGGTGATGATGGTGGGCTATCCCATTCCGACCAATGGTGTGGTCGGCCGCCTGCTGAAGGCGCAGAGCCGGCACCCCTGTCGCCCCGCGCATCTGCACGCCCTGATCTTCAAGCCCGGATTCAAGGTGCTGATCTCGCAGGTCTACGACCCCGCCGACCCCCATATCGACAGCGACGTGCAGTTCGGGGTGACGCAGGCGCTGATCGGCAAGTTCCTGCGCCATGATTCCCCGCATCCGGCCGCGCGCGACGTTGCAACCCCCTGGTATTCGCTCGACCACACCTACCGGCTCGAGACCGGCGAGGCCGTGCTGCCGCGTCCGCCGATCAAATAGGGCGGCTCTGCCGGGGGAAGGAAGCCCGCCAAACCCGCTTCCCCCAATTAGTTATATCCTATAATGATTGGCGGAAACGTTGACCGGCCGGACCGAACATGGCCGGGGAGGAGTTCGCCGATGACCTTCATCTATCCCGTCGACAGCAACAAGGCGCATCCGCTGCCGCTGTCGCCCGACTACAAGAGCTCGATCAAGCGCGCGCCGAACAAGCCCTTGATCCCGATGCGCCACACGCTGTCGGAATTGACCGGCCCGGTCTACGGCCACGAAACCGTGCGCGAGGGCGACAACGACCTCACCCGCCAGCACACCGGCGAGCCGCTCGGCGAGCGCATCATCGTGCACGGCCACGTGCTCGACGAGGACGGCCGCGGCGTGCCCAATTCGCTGGTCGAGATCTGGCAGGCCAATTCCTGCGGCCGCTACGTCCATGTCCGCGACCAGCATCCGGCGCCGCTCGATCCGAACTTCACCGGGGCAGGCCGCACCCAGAGCGATGCCTCCGGCTACTACCGCTTCGTCACCATCAAGCCCGGCGCCTATCCGTGGGGCAATCACCACAACGCCTGGCGTCCCGCACACATCCATCTCTCGGTGTTCGGTCACGCCTTCGTCACGCGGCTGGTGACTCAGATGTACTTTCCGGCCGATCCGCTGTTCCCGTTCGATCCAATCTTCAATTCGGTACCGGACGAGAAGGCGCGCGCGCGGATGGTCTCGTCGTTCGATCTCGAGAATACCCAGCCCGAATGGGCGCTGTGCTACCGCTTCAACATCGTGCTGCGCGGCAAGAACGCCACGCCAATGGAGAACCATTAAGTGCAGGACAACGTGAAGGACAACGGGATCACGCCATCGCAGACGGTCGGTCCGTTCTTCAAATACGGGCTGACGCCGACCGGTGACTATGCGTGGAACGACGCGTTCACCAATTCGACGCTGACGCCCGACGTCACGGGCGATCGTGTCCGCATCGAGGGCCGCGTGTTCGACGGTGACGGCGTCGCCGTGCCGGATTGCATGCTGGAGATCTGGCAGGCGGATGCCCAAGGGCGCTTCGCCGACCCGCAGGACAAGCGCGCGCTGCCGAATGCGAGCTTCCGCGGCTTCGCCCGCTGCGGCACCGACAAGGACGGCAATTATGCCTTCGACACCGTCAAGCCGGGCGTGGTGCCCGATCCCGACGGCAAGCCGCAGGCGCCGCATATCCTCCTTGCGGTGTTCGGCCGCGGCATGCTGCGGCATCTCTACACCCGGATCTATTTCAGTGACGAGGCCGGCAACGCCGCCGATCCCGTGCTGGCGCTGGTGCCCACTGAGCGCCGCGCCACGCTGATCGCGACGCGCGAGGCCGGCAAGGCGGTCTATCGCCTCGACCTGCGTTTGCAGGGCGACGACGAGACGGTGTTCTTCGACGTGTGAGGCAACGCGCGCCGGGAGGCCTGCTCCGCCGGCGCGCGTTTCTCATTCCCTGCATCAAGGCGGGCGCTGCGTTGTATCGGGCCTGAAATCACTCTCTTTCACGTTGTGTGTCAGCCTCGCTGACTCAAAAACCGATGATTTGATGCCCAATTCCCGTAGTTGTGCGGAGCACGCGCGATACAATTTCGGCGCGAAGCAATCCCGTATTTACCGTATTCGTCTAGGGTCGCTGCTGTTTCGACGCATGCCCCGGATTGTTTCATGAAAATTCGTGTGTCGCTTTCCTCCGCGATTATTGCTTTCGGCATCGTCCTGGCCATCGGTTTCACGGCCGTGGTCTCCACCAGCCTTTACGCCTTGAAGGAGCTCAAGGTCGGCGGTCCACTCTATTCCGACATCAAGCTCGGCAACGACCTCATCGCGGACATCCTGCCGCCCCCGGAATATGTCATCGAGGCCTATCTCGAAGCGACCCTCGCCATGCGCGAGCCGGACCAGCTGGCGGCCCATGGCGAGCGCCTGGTCCAGCTCCGCAAGGATTACGACGAGCGCAAGGCATTCTGGATCGCCTCCAGCCTCTCGGCCGACCTGAAGACGGCGCTGGTGTCGAAGTCCGATGCCGAGGTGCAGAAGTTCTGGAAGCTGCTGTCGGACCAGCTCCTGCCGGCCCTCAAGGCCAAGGACACCGCCGCTGCCGAACGCGCCTACGCGCAGCTCAAGGACGCCTACACCGCGCATCGCGCCGTCATCGACAGCATCGTCGAGAGCGCCAACAAGCAGAATGCCGACATGGAGAAGCTGGCCGCGGAGCGCGACAGCTCGATCCTCTACATCCTCCTCGGCGTGACCGCCGCCGTCCTGGCCTTCATTGCAGCCGGGCTGCTCGGCGTTGCCCTCGGCGTGGTGCGCCCGATCGTGCGCATGACGGATACGATGCAAAAGCTCGCGACCGGCGATATCGCCGCCGACATTCCGTTTGCCCACCGCCAGGACGAAGTCGGCTCGATGGCGGGCGCGCTTCTGGTGTTCAAGCAGGCCGCGGTCGAGAATTCGCGGCTGCGCGAGGAGCAGTTGCAGAAGGAGCAGGAGGCCGCGCTCGCCAAGCGCGGCGCCCTGCACCAGATGGCCGAGACCGTTGAGCGCGAGACCGGGCGCTCGGTCGACACCGCAAGCGCGGCGAGCCAGGGCGTCGAGCGGGCCGTCTCCAGCCTGTCCGAGATCGCGCGATCGCTGTCCTCGGAGCCGCAGGCGGTGGCCGCCGCCTCTACCCAGGCACTCGGCAGTTCCCAGACCGTTTCAGCCGCGGCCGAAGAACTGAGCGCCTCGATCCGCGAGATCGCGGGCCAGGTCGCGCGGACCAGCACGGTCACCAGATCGGCCGTTGCCGGCCGCGAGCAGGCGCGTTCGACCATTCAGGCGCTGGCGGGATCGGTGAAGAAGATTGCCGAGGTCTCCGACCTCATCGGCGGCATCGCCGGCCAGACCAACCTGCTGGCGCTCAACGCCACGATCGAGGCGGCGCGTGCCGGCGAGGCCGGCCGCGGCTTCGCGGTGGTCGCCGCCGAAGTGAAATCCCTGTCCGACCAGACCGCCAAGTCTACCGAGGAGATCGGGCGGCTGATTGCCGAGATCCAGGCCTCGACGCAGGCCGCGGTCGATGCCGTCGAGACGATGGGCGGCCACATCGTCGAGATCGACGGTGTGGCGACCTCGGTTGCCGTCGCGATGGAACAGCAGGACGCCGCGACGCGGGAGATCGCGCGGTCGATTTCCGAATCGGCGTCCGCCGCGAAGGAGGTCTCGGCCAAGATCGGCAATGTCAGCCGCGACGCCGCCTCCGTGAACGAGCGCGCCGCGGAGGTCAGGCAGGCGATCGCCGGCATGGCGTCCAATCTGGAACAGCTGCGGTCGGTCGTGGTCCGGACCGTGCGCGACTCGACGGCTGCGGCCTGAAGCCAGGCGCCAGGTCCCCCGCTGGTGCCCGGGGTTGTGATCGTGCAGGATGGCGCGGGGCAGGGGCATCGTGGTTATGACACCTCCACAACTGCCGGCGGTCGTTGAGCCCGCCCAACTGACGGCCGCGCTACGCAGGGGCGGCGTGCTGGACGCTGGCGCGGTCCGCGAGGTGAAGGTGCTGCATCAGCGCGACACCGTCGTGTCACACATCATCCGCCTTGGCCTGCGCTATGTTGGGGAGTCCGCCGGTGCCCCGCAATCGCTGATCCTGAAGACTGCCAATTCCGCATTCGCGCAGACGCTGGCAAATGGCGGCCGGCACGAAGTGGCCTTCTACACCCAGCTCGCACCGAAAATGCCGCCGGGACTCGTGCCCCGCTGCTTCGACGGACATTTCGACGAGGACAGCCTCACTTGGCACCTTCTGCTCGAGGACCTCACTGACAGCCACGAAATCGCGACGGCTTGGCCGCTGCCGCCATCGCGCGATCAGGCGGTTGCGATCGGTATGACCCTCGCACGCTGGCACGCGGCGTGGTGGGACCATCCCGGACTTGGCGACACCGCCGGCACCTGGGCGAGCACCGAGGACAGCGCGCAACACATGGAGACGTTTGCGGGCCATTATGACCGCTTCGCCGATCTGCTCGGGGATCGCCTCAGCGAGGAGCGGCGCATCCTCTATCGTCGTCTCATCGATCAGTCGGACCGGCTGTCCCAGCGCTACCATTCACGCCGGCACCTCAGCATCACCCATGGCGACGCCCATATCTGGAATTTCATGCTGCCGCGCGCCGGCGTGGCAGACACCGTGCGCATCTTCGATTTAGATCTGTGGAGTATCAACGTTCCGACCAACGACCTCGCCTATATGATGGCCATGCATTGGTATCCGGAACGCCGGCAGGCGCTCGAACGCTCGCTGCTCAATCTCTACCACGACACGCTGATTGAGAGCGGCATCACCGGCTACACGCGCGGTGCGCTCGATCGCGACTACCGGTGGTCGGTGCTCTGGCACATCACCAGGCCGGTCTGGCAGTGGAGCATCAACATCCCGCCGCTGATCTGGTGGAACAATCTGGAGCGGGTGATGATGGCGGTCGAGGATCTGGGCTGCGAGGAATTGTTGGGGTAGCGCGCGCTACCCATTCAGTGTCGTCCCGGACAAGCGCGCCCAAAGCGCGCGCCGATCCGGGATCCATACTCCCGGAACGGAGTCGTCCTGCGAAAGTGGTAACTCCGAGTCCCCGTAACCACGTCTGCCAGTGGCTATGGGTCCCGGATCAGCGCTCGCTTGTCCGGGACGACAACGGAGGTTCAGGCGCTACTCCATCACCGCATGTTCCGGTCCCGCGGCCTGCTTGCGCAGCGTGGCCTTGGTCGAGCCGATCAACAAAGCGAGCGGGATGGTGCAGAGGATGAAGACCATCACCAGCAAATAGTCGTGCGCGAAGGCGATGATCTGCGCCTGTACGCTGACCATCCTGTCGGCCATGGCGCGGCCGGCATCGGTGGAGAGATTGATGAGGCCGCTGACGTCGGGCATCTGGAGCGCGTGGTTGAACGGGTTGATGTGCTCGGAGAGGATCGCATAGGTCCGGCGTGTTCCCTGCGTCAGCTGGGCGATGACGACGGAAATGCCGACCGAACTCGCGACGTTGCGCATCAGGGTCAGCATCGCGGTGCCGTCGGTGCGCAAATCGTTCGACAGCGTCAGGAACGCAACGGTCGAGAGCGGCACGAAGACGAGGCCGAAGCCAAAGCCCTGGATGACGCTGACCGTCACGATCTCCGGCACCTGGGTCAGGTCGGTCCAGCCGGTCATCTGGTAGAGCGAGCCCGCGGTCAGCGTCAGGCCTGAGATGATCAGGGTGCGCGCCTCGAAATAACGCATCATGCGGCCGACCAGCATCATGGCGAAGAAGGTGCCGAAGCCGCGGCTCGCCAGCAGCAGGCCGGCGGTGATGATGGGGTAGCCGATCACGTTCTGCATGTAGGGCGAGGCCAGCGCCATGGTCGAGAACAGCACGAGCCCCATCACGACCATGAACATGCAGCCGGTGACGAAATTGCGATCCTTGAACAGCGCGAAGCGGATGAACGGCGTCGAGGTCGTGAAGGAGTGCGCGACGAAGAAGTAGAAGGCGACGGCGGAGACGATGAACTCCGCGACGATCTCGTTGGATTCGAGCCAGCCCAATTGCTCGCCGCGGTCGAGCGCGAGCTGAAGCGAGCCGATCGCGACCGCCAGCGCGGCGAAGCCGAACCAGTCGAATTTGAGGCTGATATCCTTCCTGGTCTCGTCCATGAAGATGATCAGCCCGAGCACGGTGATGGCGCCGAACGGCAGATTGACGAAGAACACCCAGTGCCAGGAATAGGTCTCGGTGAGCCAGGCCCCCAGCGAGGGACCCATGATCGGGCCCATCATCACGCCCATGCCCCAGATCGACATCGCCTTGGCGCGTTCCTGGAGCGTGTAATAGTCGAGCATCACCGACTGCGACAGCGGCACCAGCGCCGCGCCGAACACGCCCTGCAGCAGGCGGAACAGCACCATCTGGTTGATGTCCTGCGCGAGGCCGCACAGCACCGAGGCCATGGTGAAGCCGGCCGAGCAGATGATGAAGATGCGCTTGCGGCCGAAGCGGTTGGCGATCCAGCCCACCGGCGCCGTCATGATCGCGGCGGCGACGATGTAGGAGGTCAAGACCCAGTTGATCTGGTCCTGCGAGGCCGACAGCGTGCCCTGCATGTAAGGCAGGGCGACGTTGGCGATGGTGGTGTCCAGCGCCTGCATGATGGTCGCGGTCATGGCGCAGATCGTCACCATGTTCCGGCGCAGGCCGGGGACCATCAGGCTGGCATTGGGGCCGGACATCGGATCAGTCCTTGTCTTGGTCTTTGGCTTAGTCTTTGTCCTGGCCCGCGGTCGCCGACAGGCCGAGCAGGCCGGCGAGCGAGCGCCGATGTCCGGTGTCGATGGTGGCGTAGACGCTCATGCCGGCCTTCAGCTTCCGCACGTATTTGTCGGTCTCGTCGAAATAGATGCGGATCGGCACGCGCTGCACCACCTTGACGAAATTGCCGGTGGCGTTCTGCGGCGGCAGGATCGCGAATTGCGCGCCGGTGCCCGGCGAGAGCGAGCCGATCTTCCCCTTGAAGACGTGGTTCGGGAACGCGTCGACCTCGAGGGTGACAGGCTGGCCTTCGGTGACGTAGGTGAGGTCGCTCTCCTTCGGATTGGCGTCGACCCAGGGATGGGCGACGTCGATGATGGAGAACACCGGCGTGCCGGCCGTGACGTAGCGGCCGAGCTGAATCTGCTCGACCTGCGTCGCGACGCCGCCCATCGGCGCGCGCACCACGGCGTGATCAAGATTGCGCTCGGCGTTGTCGAGCTTGGACTTGGCCTGCGCGTAGGGCGGGAATTTCTCCAGCGGCAGGTCGGTATCGCCGAGCAGCTGCGTCTTGGCCGCCGAGATCTGCTGCTTGACGTATTGCGCGATCGAGCCTGATGTGACCAGCGCGTTCGCGGCGTTGTCGAGGTCGAGCTGCGAGCCGTAGCTGTTCTTGACCAGCGCCTGCTTGCGCTCGACGTCGCGCTGCTTGAGGTCGATGCCCTGCTGGGCGAGATTAAGCATGTCGCCGTAGATCTTGATGTTGGCGCGGAGATTGTCGTAGGTCGACTGCGCCTGCGCGAGCTGCGCCCTGGCCTCGTCCACGGCGAGGCGGAACGGCACGGGATCGATCTCGAACAGCTCATCGCCCTGCTTGACGAGCTGACCTTCCCTCACCACGACCTTCTCGATCTTGCCGGAGATGTCGGGCGTCACCAGCACCTTCTGCGCGCCGACATAGGCGTCATCGGTACCGACATAGCGGCCGCCATTCAGATAGAAGGTCAAGCCGCCAATGGCGACGACGATCGGCAGCACGACCATCAGCAGGAAGCGGCGATAGCGCCGCAGGCCTGCGATGATGCGGCGGCGGGGATCGGTGCCGGCTTTCTTGGTGGGCTTGCCGCTGTCGATCTTCTGCTCGGGCTGGAACTTGATGACTTGATCAGCCATAGCGCTGCTCCTTACGTGCTTGTTCCGCTCCGGATGTCTGGATCGCGGTACGCACGTTTTCCTTGATTGCTTCGAGTTGGGTGAGGAGACGATGGGCATCCGCCGGATTTATACCGTCGAGCGCGTTGGCGGTGATTTCGGACCTGAGCCCGCTCATCTTGCCGAGCAATTGCCGGCCGGCCTTCCTCAGGTAGAGGCGTTTGACGCGGCGGTCCGAGGCGTCATTGCGGCGCTCGAGCCAATCATTGTCGCAGAGCTTGTCGATCAGGCGCGTCAGCGTGATCGGCTGCACCTCGAGGAGCTCGGCGAGTTCCGACTGCTTCATGCCCTCGCTGCGCTCGACCTTGGCCAGCACCGCCCATTGCGCGCGGGTGATGCCGAAGCGCGACGCCTCCTTGTCGGCGTAGACGCGCAGCAGGCGATAGAGCTCGGCGAGCGTAAACAGGAAGTTCTGGTCCACGGGCCCGCGGCTCATGAGCTTGGTCTCCAATAAGCTTGAGATACTATAAGCAAGCTTATGATTATTTCATGGCGGGTTAATGCGACGCTGTCCCGCTGGAAAAGCATGGCTGACAGCCGCGCGTGGCCCGGCCTTTGGGTTCCCCAGCCGAAATGCTAGAACGCACGGCAATGACCCTCGCAAAGCCGGCATTTCCCGCGCCCGACCACGATCACGGCCGCTGCACTGCGGACGCGCTGGCGCATGCCGAGGAGGTCTGCGAGCAGCGCGCGCAGAAATTCACGCCGATTCGCCGCCAGGTGCTCGGGGCGCTGCTCTCCAGCCACCGCCCGCTCGGCGCCTATGAGGTGATCGACGAGCTCGCCAAGTCGATGCCGCGGCCGGCCCCGATCACGGTCTACCGTGCTCTCGATTTCTTGATGGCCAACGGCCTCGTGCACCGCATCGAAAGCCGCAACGCCTATCTCGCCTGCGCCGCCCACGACCACGATGCGACCTCGGCGGTGGCGTTCCTGATCTGCGAGCGCTGCGGTCTGGTCGGCGAGATCCCGTCAGCGTCCTTCGCCAAGGATATCAACGCCGCCGCGCGCAGCTCAGGCTTTGCCCCCAAATTGTCTGTGGTGGAGATCACGGGCATCTGCACCCATTGTCAGAAAACTGCATAAAGCAACAACGGCGCAAAGCCGATATCGGGAAGAAATGTCCTCACCTGAAGCCATTCCGTCCGCCGGTCGCCCCCTCAGTGCCGGCGCCATCGCCCTGATGCTGATGCTGTGCCTGACCTGGGGGTTCAACCAGATCGCGGTGAAGCTGGTGCTGCCGGACATCCCGCCGATGCTCCAGGCGATGATCCGCTCGATGGGCGCGCTGCCGGTGCTGTTCATCATCGGCAGCTTACGTGGCGTTAAATTCTTCGAGAAGGACGGGACGTGGAAGCCCGGCCTGATCGCCGGGCTGATGTTCGGCATCGAGTTCGTGCTGATCTTCCAGGGCCTGCGCCTCACGCCGGCGTCCCGCGCCGTGGTCTTTCTTTACACCGCACCGTTCTTCGTCGCGCTCGGCTCCTACCAGGTGCTCGGCGAACGGCTCGGCGGCACGCAATGGCTGGGACTCGCGGTGAGCTTTGCCGGCGTCGCGCTCGCCATTGGCGTGCCGCAGCCGGATGTCGATGCCAAGGTACTGCTCGGCGACCTCATGATCGTCGGCGGTGCCGCGCTGTGGGCGGCCACCACGCTGGTCGCCAAGGGCACGCGGCTGCGCTTTGCCGCGCCGGAGAAGGCGCTGGGCTACCAGGTTGCGACCTCGATCCCGATCCTGGGCCTGGCGGCCTGGCTGTTCGGCGAATCCATCAGCCACGCGCCGGCGCCGCTGTCCCTCGCCCTGATGGCCTTCCAGGCGATCTGGGTGGTGGGAACCACGTTCACGCTTTGGTTCGCGCTGGTGAAGGCCTATTCGGCCAGCAAATTGTCCGCTTTTACCTTCATCACCCCTTTGTTTGGCGTGGTGGGTAGCTATTTCATCATGCACGACACCTTGAGCCTGACATTCGGGGCCGCCGCGGTCCTTGTAATTGCTGGGCTTTTTCTGGTTAACCGTCCCAGCCAAAGTGCTGCGGCGCCGCGCGATGCATTGCTGAACGTCACCAAAACCTGATATTTGGACCCCATGAACAAGCTCGAAAACACCATCGATTCAGACATCGCGGGCCCCGCGCCCCGGCACCGGACCACCCAGGTCAAGGTCGGAGACGTCGCCGTCGGCGGCGGTGCGCCGATCGTCGTGCAGTCGATGACCAACACCGACACCGCCGATATCGACGGCACCATCGCCCAGGTCGCAGCGCTCGCGCGCGCCGGCTCCGAAATGGTCCGCATCACCGTGGATCGCGAGGAGGCCGCGGCCGCCGTCCCGCACATCCGTGACGGCCTCGCCAAGCGCGGCATCACCACGCCCTTGATCGGCGACTTCCATTATATCGGCCACAAGCTGCTCGCGGCCTATCCGGCCTGCGCCGAGGCGCTCGCCAAGTACCGCATCAATCCCGGCAATGTCGGCTTCAAGGACAAGCGCGACACCCAGTTCGCCGACATCATCGAGATCGCGAATAAGAACAGCAAGCCGGTGCGCATCGGCGCCAATTGGGGTTCGCTCGACCAGGAGCTGCTGACCAAGCTGATGGACGAGAATGCCGCGTCCGCCAATCCGCGCGACGTGCGCGCGGTGACGCGCGAGGCGATGGTGCAGTCGGCGCTGCTCTCGGCCGCGCGCGCCGAAGAGCTCGGCATGCCCAAGGACCGCATCATCCTCTCCGCAAAGGTCTCGGCGGTGCAGGATCTGATCGCGGTCTACCAGGATCTCGCGTCGCGCTCCGACTACGCCATCCATCTCGGTCTCACCGAGGCCGGCATGGGCACGAAGGGCATCGTCGCCTCCTCGGCCGCGCTCGGCATCCTGCTACAGCAGGGCATCGGCGACACCATCCGCATTTCGCTGACGCCGGAGCCCGGCGGCGACCGTACCCGTGAGGTGCAGGTCGGCCAGGAGCTCCTGCAGACCATGGGCTTCCGAACCTTCGTGCCGCTGGTCGCGGCCTGCCCCGGCTGCGGCCGCACCACCTCGACCACGTTCCAGGAGCTGGCGCGCTCGATCCAGGATTTCATCCGCGACGAGATGCCGGCCTGGAAGACGAAATATCCGGGTGTGGAAGAGCTCAACGTCGCGGTGATGGGCTGCATCGTCAACGGCCCCGGCGAATCCAAGCACGCCAATATCGGCATCTCGCTCCCCGGCACCGGTGAAGCGCCGGCCGCGCCTGTTTTCGTCGACGGCAAGAAGTTCCGCACGCTGCGCGGCCCGACCATCTCCGCCGACTTCAAGGCGCTGGTGATCGACTACATCGACCAGCGCTACGGCCAGGGCGCCAAGGTGCCGGTGACCGCGGCGGAGTAGTCGTACTCCGCTCGCGCCCATACATCCCCGTCGTCCCGGACAAGCGCGCCCAAAAGTGCGCGCCGATCCGGGACCCATAACCACAGGACTGTGTGGTTACGGCAGGCTGTCACTCCAAGTCTTCACCAAGCCTCATCCTGTGGTTATGGATCCCGGATCTGCGCTTGCGCTTGTCCGGGACGACGGCTGTGTTTGCAGCGCAGATTGCGTATCTGTTACCGCACGCTACGATGTCTCCAATCAAAACGATCGGGAGACACGCCATGAGCTCACTCGCCGGCAAGCAGGGTCCGCGCTACCGCCACATGGCGGAAGACGGCGCGCCTTACGAAACTATCGCGGTCGAAAAGCTCACACCGATCATCGGTGCTGAAATATCCGGCGTCGACATCGGCAAGCTCGTCGATGGCGATGGCCGTTCCAACCGGCAAATGGACGAGGTTCATCGCGCGCTCGCGGAAAACCTCGTCATCTTCTTCCGCGACCAGCACATCACGCCACAGCAGCATCTCGCCTTCGGCCGCAAGTTCGGCGAGCTGCATTTTCATCCCGCCGCGCCGCATGAGGACCAAGACCCGGCGCTGATGAAGATCTATGCCGACAAAAACTCGCCCCGCGCCAATGGCGAGGGCTGGCACTCCGACGTGTCCTGCGATCTCGAGCCGCCGATGGGCTCGATCCTCTACATCAAGCAGTGCCCGCCGCGCGGCGGCGACACGCTGTTCGCCAACATGTATGCGGCCTATGAGGCGCTGTCGGATCGCATGAAGGCCTATCTCGACGGCCTGACCGCACTGCATGATGGCGAGCCGATCTATCGCGGCCTCTATGCCAACTATGGTGTCGCCGATCGTCCGTCCTATCCGAATGCGGAGCATCCGGTGGTGCGCACGCATCCGGTCACCGGCAGGAAGGCGCTCTACGTCAACCGCGGCTTCACCCGCCACATCAACGGTATCCCGCGCGACGAGAGCGACGCGATGCTCGCCTATCTCTACCAGCACGCCGAGAACCCGCTGTTCCAGTGCCGCTTCCGCTGGACCGAGAACGCCATCGCCTTCTGGGACAACCGCTGCACCCAGCACCGCGCGATGTGGGACTACTGGCCGCATACGCGCTCGGGCACGCGGGTGACGGTGAAGGGGGAGCGGCCGGTGTGAGATGCGCTGTCAAACGGTTGGCGAATTTCCGGCAACACTCGGTGCGTTCGGATCCGCATTGACATTGACGCGGGCGTCCGGGCCGTTGGGGCCGGCGCCATAGTAGCGCTTCAGCCAGCGGGAGGTGCCATCAAGGCCCGGAAACAACATCCGTTCCGTGACGTTGTCCTGGTCGAGCTTGTCGCGCAGCTCCCATTTCAGCTTCGCGGGAATGATGATGCGTTCGTACAGATAGTCGTGCTTTTCGAGGAATTTCTTCATGTCGAGGCCCGCGCCGGGCATGATGGAGAGGATCGCGGCCTGGTTGACGATGCGCCCGTCAAGCGATGGAGGCTCGAAGAACAAGGCAAATTCGCCGCCAAGATCGTCGAACTCGGAGAGGCGCTTGTATTCGTCGAGCATCTCCACTGAAAACAGAAAAGCCTTCTCGACATGCAGTTTGTTGCGCAGGTTTTTCGGCAGGAGTTCGCGCGCCTGCACGACGTCCACGCACCAGATCGCCGCATCCTTTTCGAAATGCGCCTCTTCCCATGTGGCGAAGTGGGCCGCGACCTTTGGCGATGTCGTCCAGTCGAGCACACGTGTCGGAAGTCCGTGATGCTGCGCGAGGGCGAGCCGATACAGCAAGGCATCCGAATCGACTTCGTCAGGTCCGGCATATTTCAGGAAGTTCCGCAGCAGCGGGCCCTCGACCGTGTCGTAGTGGCTGCCAAGCCGCTGCAGACTCGTGTCCAGATGCCAATTCCTGTCGCCGACGCCGCGATAGACGAAGTCAGAACGATATCGATTGTGACGGTCGATCTTGATTCCGTACAGCACAGTGTGCAGTTCGTCCCACGTCTTGACCAGGCGGTCTTTCTTCATCTCCAAAGGCATTGGTCACGGTCCCGGGTGAAGGATGCATGACTGGATATTAGCCCGTCTGGATTGATCTGTCCTCTCCCGCCGGTCGCCTGCGGAGCAGCAGCGGTCGCGGACGGGAATGGCGGCGATCGCGTTGACGATAGCGGCGCTCTGCGCCAGTCTGCCCAAAACAAGTTCGTCGGCCGTCCCAAGGTCGCGGCAGCGGAGTAGCGCTTGAGGCAATTGCGCAGCATCATCGCCGGATTGGTCGCGTCGACCCTGTTGTCGCCGCTGGCCCCTGTTGAGCGCGGACATGCCGCCGCCGCGCGAACGATGGCGAAGCTCGGGCCCAAGTCCAAGCCGAAGCCGCCGGCGTCATCGGCCAAATGTGAGATGCCGAAATTCCGGATCGTCGTGGATGTCGGGCACACCCCGGATTCCTACGGCGCGCTGAGCGCGCGCAATGATCCGGAATTCGGCTTCAACTTCCGGCTCGGAAAGCTGATCACGGCGAAACTCAGAGACCAAGGCTTTGCCGCAACCCGCCTGCTCGTCACGGACGGCAAGGCGCGGCCGAGCCTATTCAAGCGCGTCAGTGCCGCGAATGACGGCCGGGCCGATCTCCTGCTGTCGATCCATCACGACTCGGTGCCGGACAAGCTGCTCGAGGCCTGGGAATTCGACGGCGCGATGAGCTATTTCAGCGATCGGTTTTCAGGCCATTCGCTGTTCGTATCCGAACGCAATTCGCACTTTGCCACCAGCCTGTTGCTGGCCCGGATGATCGGCCGGCAGTTGAAAGAGCAGGGCCTGCACTATGCCAGCCAATACACATTGCCGGTGATGGGCCGCTACCGGCGCCAATTGCTTGACAAGGATCTCGGTGTCTATCGCTATGACGGGCTCGTCGTTCTGTCGCGAACGAACAGCGCCGCGGTGCTGCTCGAAGCCGGCTCGATCATCAACCGCGACGAGGAAATGGCGATGAACTCCCTGGAGCGGCAGGAGCTGATCGCGGGAGCCGTCGCGGCGGCGATGGGGGAGTTTTGCGCGAGGCGGTAGCTTGCGCAGCCGGTTCAGCAAGCGTCATTGCGAGCGTAATGACGCTGACCAATCCTCCGCCGTCGTCCCGGCGAACGCCGGGACCCATAACCCCAGGGAGCAGTTGTGGCGCGATGCCGACAACCACGAGTCTTCGTCAAACCACTGCCTGTGGTTATGGGTCCCGGATCTGCGCTTCGCTTGTCCGGGACGACAGTGTGCCTACAGCGGCACGCCCCGATACTCCCGGTTCGCCAGACTCGCCTCCTCCAGATCCAGATCGCGCTCGATCCGGCGCCGCGTCTCGTCGGTGATCTGGCCGTCGCGCAGGAGGTCGTGGATGAATTTGCGTTCGGCGACGATCAGTTCGCGGGTCAGTGCGGTGCCGGCGGCGGAGACGTCGTGGTGCGCGGGATCGAGGGAATCAGGAAGCTGGTTGGCGCGGATCTCGTGGCGGGCGCGCAGAAGCCTCATCACCTCATCCGAGACCTCCTTTCCCTCGGCCAGAGCGTCGAGCGACTTCAGTGCGGCGTCGAGCGCCTGGCGCCGCGCCGTGATCTCGGCCTCATGCTCGCTGACATGCTCGTGGCGGCCGGCCTCGGCGATGCCGAGCCAGCGCACCACCGGCGGCAGCGTCAGGCCGACGCCGATCAGCGTGATGAAGATGACGCCGAAGGCGACGAACAGGATTAGGTCGCGAAACGGGAAGGCCTCGCCGCCCGGCAGCGTGAACGGCAACGCCAGCGCGGCTGCGAGCGACACCGCGCCGCGCACGCCGGTGAAGGCGAGCGTGAACGCCCATTGCCAGGGCGGCGACGGATCGCGCTCGCGTAGCGATTTGCTCAGAATCCGCGGCAGATAGGTGGCGGGATAGAGCCAGGCGAAGCGCGCGAGGACGATGACGACCATGACGACGGCGGTCGCAATCATGATGTCGTCGAGCGGAAACGCCTTCGACTTCTCGTAGAGCGCGCGCATCTGGAAGCCGGTGAGCAGGAACAGAAGGCCCTCGATCAGGTAGATGATGAGGTCCCAGAAGAAGATGCCTTGCAGGCGCGTCGCCGAGGAGATCAGAAGCGGGCCGTTCCAGCTCACATAGAGCCCGCAGGCCACGGTGGCGATCACGCCGGAGCCGCCGACATGCTCGGGCAGCCAGTAGGAGACGTAAGGCGTGATCAGCGACAGAGTGAGCTCGACCTGCTGATCCCTCGCCCATTTGCGGAAGCGCAGCGAGAGCCAGCCGACGCCGATGCCGAAGGCGATCTCGCCGGCGACGATGAGGGCAAACTCGCCGGCCGCCAGCGGCAGCGAGAGATGCCCGACCATGATCGCGGCCACCGCAAAACGGTAGAGGATCAGTGCGGTGGCGTCGTTGACGAGGCCTTCGCCCTCGAGCACGACCAGGATCCGGCGTGGCATGTGCAGCCGGCGCGCGATCGCCAGCGGCGCCACCACGTCGGGCGGCGCCACGATGGCCCCGAGCAGGAAGCCGATCGTCCAGGGCAGGCCGATCAAATAGTGTGTGGCGGCCGCCACCATCGCCGCGGTGAAGATCACCGCGCCCACCGCGAGCAGCACGATCGGGCGCAGATTCTTTCGGAACTCGCGCCAGCTCATGGCGACGCTGGCCGAGTAGATCAGTGGCGGCAGCACCATCAGCAACACCAGCTGCGGCGGCAGCTCGACCGGCGGCATGCCCGGCACGAAGGCGAGGCCGACGCCGGCCAGCATCAGGAGAATGGCGGGTGCCACGTTGAAGCGGCGTGCGGCCAGCGCCACACCCGCCAGCACGGCAAGCAGGATGAGAAAGGTCTGAAACTTCGCTTCCATGATGATCAGTCTTCACCCGGAAGCGGCCGCAAGGTCAATGCGGCGGGCTCACGCCAGCCGTTCGGTCACCATCCGCCCGATCCGCGCGAACACAGCCTCGATCTGCGCCGCGCTCGGCGTGCCGCCCTGGGTATAGGCCGCGATCAGGATCGGCGCATCGGACTTGGTGTCGGACTTGATATCGGACTTAATATCCGGCTTGGGCCAGGCGACCGCGATATCGCCCGATGCGTCCTTGCCGTTGTTGCCGGTCTTGTCTCCGATGGTCCAGCTCGCCGGCAGACCGCCGCGCAGCCGGTTCGCACCGGTCTTGCAGCCCACCATCCAGTCGGTGAGCTGGGCACGCGATGCCGGCGACAGCGCCTCCCCGGTCACCAGCCGCCGCAGATTGCCGGCCATCGCCGCCGGCGTCGTGGTGTCATGGGGATCGCCGGGCGGGGAGCGGTTGACCTCAGGCTCGTTGTGGTCGATCCGTGAGGTGGTGTCGCCAAGCGATCGCCAGAAAGCGGTGAGGGCGGCCGGCCCGCCGATCCGCGCCAGCAGCAGATTGGCGCAGGTGTTGTCGCTGAGCTCGACGATCGCCTTGCACATCTCGGCGACCGACATCTTGCCGGCCGCGAGATTTTGCTTGGCAACAGGCGCGTAGCTCAGCAGGTCGGCCTGGCCGTAAGGGATCATGGCCGCGAGTTGCTCCTGGCCGCGATCGACTCGCGCCAGCACGCAGGCCGCAAGCGAGGCCTTGAACGTCGAGCACATGACGAACCGCTCGTCGGCGCGCCAGGCGATCTTCGCGCCAGTCGCAAGGTTCTCCGCATAGACCCCGATCCGTCCGCCGCTTTCGCGCTCATAGGCTTTGAGCTCAGGCGGCGCGTCGGCGGCAAGCGCGGGAGAAGCGGCCATCCAGCACAGCGAGGCAAGCAGGGAGCGGCGGTCGAGATGCATGGGGGACCTACGGACGAGATGGGGGCGGGAGATGCAACGTACGCGTTATCGGCGTCGTCATTGCGAGCGCAGCGAAGCAATGACGGAGAATGGCGGGCGAGTGCGCCCGATTTCGGGCAGCGAAAGCTCGAGATCTCACTCCCTCAGGTCATACCGGTACGATTTCGACACGATCTGCCAGCCGTCGGCGAGCTTCATCGCCACCAGGTAGTCGGTGAAAAAACGGGGCGGCAGCTGGCACCGGACCTTGATGAAGGCGGTCTTGTCGTCCGAACGGTCGATGGTGACGATGAAATCCTCGCGCGGCTTGCCTTCGGCCTTGCCGGAGGGACGCTTGCGCACGCGGTCGAGCCAATCAGGCACGGTCAGTACCTGTAACTCACCCTTCTCGACCCAGCGAAGGTCGGCGGAGGGATGGAAGATGGCGCCGAGCTTTTCGGCGTCGCCCTCGTAGAGCCCGTCAAAATAGCTTTGCACGACGGCTTCGACGCTCGAACGATTCTGGCTCATGGGTCATCCCTTTGAATGATGGCTTGGCGGGAATTTAGTCGTACGCACTAAAATGCGCTATGGGTGTGTCAGCCAATTGCGCGCAGGCCTTGCCATGACCGGATCAGAAAACTCGAACGCTCGTATCCTCACCGGCGAATGCTACTGCCGCGCCGTGCGCTACGAGGTAGCGGACCAATTCTCTTACGCAATGAACTGCCACTGTTCGAACTGCCGTCGCACCACCGGCTCCGCTTTCAAGCCGTTCGCCGGCATTGCGCAAGAGAAGCTCCGCATCGTCCAGGGGGACGACCAGCGGATCATTTTCGGGGACGACACCACCCATGATGCCCACTGCGCCCGTTGCGGCTCGCTGCTTTATTCCCGGGTGCGCGACGGAAAATGGGTCCATGTCGCCATGGGAACCCTGGTCGATGCCCCCTCGATCCGGCCGAGCGCCCATATTTTCGTCGGCTCGAAGGCGCCCTGGCATGAGATTACGGACAATCTGCCGCAATACCGGGGGCACATCGGGGATGGATGAGGGAACCAGCCTACGCCTCAGCGAACCGCGACGGCGCTGGCGCGACAAACCAGAGGGGGCATCCGGTCTGTCGTCGGCGCCGCCTTCGTGACCTCCATCACAAGGACCGGCGCTGGAGCCTGCTAGAACGATCCCAAAGGGCTCGAACGGCCCTGAACTTTCGGAAGTCGTGTCATGCGCAATTTGCTCAGACTTTGCCCGCTTCTCCTCGCCCTCGCGCTGCTGTTCGGCGCCGAACCTGCTTTTGCCGGAAAGCGCGTGGCACTGGTGCTGGCCAATTCGGCCTATCAGCATGCGCCGTCACTCACCAACCCTGTCAATGACGGTTCGGTGATGGCGAAGACGCTGAAGGATGCCGGTTTCGACACTGTCGATTACCGGCACGATTTGTCGGCCCTGGATACGCGGCGCGTGCTGCGCGACTTCGCGGACGCGACCCGCGATGCCGACATCGCCGTGGTCTACTACGCCGGTCACGGCATCGAGGTCGAAGGCTCCAATTATCTGATCCCCGTTGACGCCAAGCTCGAGCGCGATACCGACGTCTATGACGAGGCACTCTCGCTCGACCGCGTCCTGGTCGCCGTCGAACCCGCCAAGCAGCTCCGCCTGGTGATCCTGGATGCCTGCCGCGACAATCCGTTCGGCAGGACCATGAAGCGCACGGTGGCCTCGCGCGGCATCGGCCGGGGCCTCGCCCAGGTCGAGCCGACCAGTCCCAACACGCTGATTGCCTATTCGGCCAAGGCCGGCTTCACGGCGCAGGACGGCGACGGCGCCAACAGCCCGTTTACGGTTGCGCTGTCGAAGCACCTGACGACGCCGGGCCTCGATGTCCGCCGCGCCTTCGGCTTCGTGCGCGACGACGTGCTCAAGTCGACCGGCAACAAGCAGGAGCCGTTCGTCTATGGCTCGCTCGGCGGCGACGACGTCCCGCTGGTGCCGGTCAAGGTGGCGGCTGCTGCTGCAGGGGCGCCCGTGGCGAACCCGCAGGCCGACATCCGCCGCGATTACGAGCTCGCGCTCCAGGTCGGCAACAGGGCGGCATGGGACGCCTTCCTCGCCCAGCATCCCGACGGCTTCTATTCCAGCCTCGCCAAGCTCCAGCTCGAGAAGATCGGCGCCGAGCAGGCCCATGTGGCCGCGATCGAGAAGGCCAAGCAGGCCGAGGCCGAGCGTGATCGTCTTGCCGCCCTCGGTGCGCAGAAGGATGCGCAGGCCAAGGCGGCGGCCGATGCAAAGGCCGCCGAGCAGGCGCAGCTTGCCGCCCAGAAGGCGAAGGAGCAGGCGCAGCAGCAGGCGGCCGCCGCCGAGCAGCAGCGCGTCAACCTTGCCGCCACGGCCCCGGGCGCTGCGCCGGCCAGCACGGCGAGCCCGGCCGGCACCAACGTCGCGTCACTGACGCCCGCGACGACGCCGGCCGATCTCAGCCGCTCGGTGCAGACCGAGCTCGGCCGCGTCGGCTGCTTCTCCGGGCAGGCTGACGGCAATTGGAATACGTCCTCGCAGCGGTCGTTGTCGCAGTTCAACCGCTACGCCGGCACCAAGCTCGACGTGAAGGTGGCGAGCACCGATGCGCTCGATACGGTCAAGTCGAAGCCGTCGCGCGTCTGCCCGCTGGTCTGCGAGCACGGCTTCAAGGCCGATGGCGACAAATGCAGCAAGATCGTCTGTCGGGACGGCTATGCGGTCAACGACGACAATGAGTGCGAGAAGCAGCGTGCCGCCAAGCCCGCAACGGCCAAGCCGACGACGGCCAAGCGCGACGACGGCGATGAGCGTCCCGCACGGCAGGGTCGTCAGTCCGGCGGCGCGGCTGCTGGTGCGGCGGGCGGCTATGGTGCCGCTGCATCTGCGGCGACCCGCGCGGGTCGCGCCTCGGGCGGCAGCGGTCAGATTTTTTGCAACGATCTCCTCTGCCGGCCGGTCAGGCCCGGCTGCCACCTCGTATATCGCGGTGGCGGCGGCCCTCACGTCGATGCCAATGCCGAGGTCTGCAACTGAGAAGGCTACTGCTTCCCGACATCGTCCGGCTTAGCCGGGGCAATGTCGGGGGATCACGTCGCAATCGCGCTTGCCGCGATGTTCACCGTCAGCGCCAGCAACGCCGTGTTGTAGATGAAGGACACGATGCCGTGCGCCGTCGCCGTGCGGCGGATGGTCTTGTCGGTGATGCCGACGTCGGAGACCTGCGCGGTCATGCCGATCACGAACGAGAAATAGACGAAGTCCCAATAGTCGGCGTGGTCTTCCTTGTCGCCGCTCGGAAACTGCAACCCGCCCGGCGGGTGTCGGTAATAGTCGTGGGCGTAATGCAGCGCGAAGGTGGTGTGCACGGCGGCCCATGACAGCGCGATGGTGGTGATCGCAATCGTCAGCTCCGCGGCGCCGCGATGGGCGCCAAGCTCGGCGACGATCGCCGCGATGCTCGCGAACGCGCCGATCGCCGTCACCAGCAGGATCACGAAGCGGCCGTCGTCCTGCATCGCTGCGTTGCGGCGGATGTGCTCGTGGTCGTTGTTCAGCATCATCACGTAGACCAGCACCAGATAGACCGCGATCAGCGCGTCCCAGCCGAGCACGAGCCGCGTCGCCAGCCGCAGCGAGCCGGGCAGCAACAGAAAGACCAGAATGCCGAAGCCGAGTGAAATGAATGTCCGCGGCCGCGCGTAAATCACGCGCATCGGCCGCGACATATTTTGGAAGCGCGCGAGGACGGGATCGTCTTTGTCGATGCCCGTCATCGCACTGTCAGTTCTTGCGCTCGGCGACAAACCGCGCGGCGGCTTGCAGCACGGCGGCGCGATCGCCGAAGATCGAGACTGCACTGTCGGCCCGCGCGAGCAGGTCGCGCACGCGCTGCTTGGCGCCTTCGATGCCGAGCTGGGTGACGAAGGTGGTCTTGCCGAGCGCAGCATCCTGGCCGGAGGGTTTGCCGAGCGCGGCGGCATCGCCTTCGACGTCGAGCAGATCGTCGGCGATCTGGAAGGCCTCGCCGAGCGCGCGGCCGTAATCGTCGAGCGCCTGATATTCCTTTTGCGTGGCCTGGCCGAGGAGCGCGCCGGCGATGCAGCCGTAACGCAGCAGCGCGCCGGTCTTCATCTGCTGGATGCGCGCGACATCGATCGGCTCGTTGCCGCCAAAGCGGCCTTCGCCGGCGAGATCGAGGATCTGGCCGCCGACCATGCCGCCGATGCCGGCGCAGCGCGCCAGCGCGCGCGTCAAGAGCAGCCGCACATTGGCGTCGCGATGGATCTCGTCGCGGGTGATGATGTCGAAGGCGAGCGTGAGCAGGCCGTCGCCGGCGAGGATCGCGGTCGCATCGTCGGTCTTCTTGTGCAGGGTGGGACGGCCCCGGCGCAGGTCCGAATTGTCCATCGCCGGCAGGTCGTCGTGAATCAGCGAGTAGCAGTGGATGCATTCGAGCGCCGCACCGGCGAGCAGGGCCGCCTCGCGCGGCACGCCGAACACGGCCGCGCTTTCGACCACCAGGAACGGCCGCAGGCGCTTGCCGCCGTTCAGGCTCGAATAGCGCATTGCGTCCATCAGTCGCTTGGGACGGGCGATTTCATCGGGCAGGATGTCGTCCGCCAGGAGGCGCCCGAGCAGGGCCTCGGTGTCATCAGCGGTCTTGTCCAGACGTTTGGCGAAATCGGACGGGGACGTGCCGGTCATCAAGAAGGGCTCCAGAACTAAAATTCGGCGGGACAATCCTTTATGAGCCCGTCTCAGTCAATCGTTTGGAAGGCCTAAAAAGTGCTGGAAAAGACCCGAATTATCACAGACTTAATGGCTGGGCCCGTGGCCGCGTTTCATTTTGCGCCGGAAAGGTCGATTTGCGCATCGTTAAAATCCTGCTGCTAGCGCTCGCGGTCGTAGTTCTCGCGCCCTATGTGATCGCGCCGTTCTACCGCACCGGCCATCCCGTTTCGACGCTGATGGCCTGGCGAAGCTTGCGGGGCGCGCCGATGCAGCGGGAATGGATCGATCTCACGGCGATGTCGCCTTACCTGCCGCGCTCGGTGGTGGCGGCCGAAGACGCCCATTTCTGCAAGCATCATGGCATCGACTGGGGCGCGCTGCGCGAGGCGATCGACGACGCGAAGGAGGACGGCACCGCCTTCCGCGGCGCCTCCACCATCACCCAGCAGGTGGCGAAGAACCTGTTCCTCTGGCAGGGGCGGGACTTCATCCGCAAGGCGCTGGAATTCCCGCTGGCGTTGTGGATCGATTTCGTCCTGCCCAAGCCGCGGATCCTGGAAATTTACCTCAACATCGCCGAGCTCGGTCCGCAGGGGCAGTTTGGGGTGGAGACGGCCAGCGCCTATGCCTTCGGCAAATCGGCCGCCAGCCTCTCCTCACGGGAGGCGGCACTTCTGGCCTCGATCCTGCCGAATCCGGTCAAACGCAGCGCCAGGAACCCCGGGCCGGGTGTCCGGCGGCTGGCCGGGACCTATGTGGCAAGGGCGCAGGCCTCGACGCTTGCGACCTGCTGGCGGGAAAATCGCTGATTTCGGGCCCTTTTCGGGCGCATTTTCCGGCCCAAGAGCCTAGCTTTGCGGCCAGCCTTCCTCTATAAGCGCGGCCTTGATCGGCATTCAGCTCGCCTCGTATTGCGGGTGCTGAGCCGTCCCTCGCGGACGATGCCCTGATAACACCAATCCCTAGAGGATATTGAAATGGCCGTTCCGAGAAGAAAAACCTCGCCGTCGCGCCGTGGCATGCGCCGCTCGGCAGACGCCATCAAGAAGCCGACCTACGTGGAAGACAAGGACTCCGGCGAGCTCCGTCGTCCGCATCATCTCGACCTCAAGACCGGCATGTACAAGGGCCGGCAGGTCCTGAAGAAGAAAGAGTCCTGAGGTCAGGACTTTTTCTTCAGGCGGGATGATTTGACCTGCCTGATTTCGGCCACCCCATGAGATATGACGGTGACGGCGGCGGAGCGAATGCTTCGCCGCTGCGTTGTTCTGTCCGGATATCTTGATCGAGAAGGCATTTTGCCGATGGTCGGTTTCCCGCTGCTTCTGATTCCGCTCGCGGTCTACAACATCATCGCCTTCCTGATGCCCAGCGTGTCCTTCTCGGACGTGCTGTTCAAGGTGCCGATGATCACGGGCGAGACCTGGCCGGTCACGCTCGCAGATCTCCTGCTCGCGCTTGGTGTGGTGCTGCTGCTGCTCGAAGTGGTCAAGGGCGCGCGGCCCGGCGCGAAATTCCTGATGGATCATTTGCTGTCGCTGATCCTGTTCGGCGCCGCCGCGGCCGAATTCGTGATGTGGCCCAAATTCGGCAACTCCACCTATTTCCTGCTGGTGCTGCTCGCGATGGCCGATTTCCTCGGCGGCATCGCCCAGCGCGCGCGCCGCCGCGTCACCTATGTCGCCGAGACGACGGTGCCGGCGCCGCGCAAGGCCAAGCGCCAGGCCGAGGCGCCGGCGGATGACGTTGCGTCCGAGCCCAAATTCGAGCCGGTGTCGGTACCGCAAGCAGCCCCGGTGCCGCCCGCGCCCTCCGCGCAATCGGTCGCCGAATCCGTGCTGATGGACCATCCGGCGCCGAAGCCGGTGCAAGGCACGTCCTCGCCGGAAATCCCCTCGCCGCATTTGCAGCCGGGCAACGGCAACGGCACGCCGTCTCCCGACGCGCCGCCGCGCTGATCGATCTCAAGCCACCTGCCGCGTGCGCGCGCTGACGCTTCCGAGCGGGCGCTTGCTGCCATAGGCCATCCGCGCATCTTCAGAGGAGGCGCGGCGGAGCCGGCTGGCCTGGGGAAAATGCTCGGCATTGGCGATGAGTTGGGTGACGAAGCTCGGATCGGGGCGAGGCATCGGCGCCTTGTTAACCCACTGTAACGTCGGCAGCACCGGCACCAGGGCCGAGCCTGTGCCGTAGTCCGCCAAGTCCGATCGATCGGTACTCAACATCGCAATCACCGTTGATCCGGCGAAGATTGTCGCGTTTCGGGACGCGGGCGCCGGTGCGAGTCATGTACTCGCAAGGCCTATGCCGGCCAGGCCGGTTTGGTTCCGCACCGCCCCGAAACATGGTTTCCAAATTGTTTATCAACTTTGCCTAGGGTTGGGGGCGAATCTGGCTCTATCCTGTGCCGGCACAGGACTCCCCGCTGTCCCGAAACGAGGCGATATTGACCCCCGCATTGCCGCAAGCCTCCGACATCCTGGCCGCGCTCGGCCAGGCCGTGTTCGCCTGGGACATCGCCAGCGACGTCATCGTCTGGGGTGAGCAGCTCAGTGCCGTCTTCCCCGGCATCCCCGCCGAGCGGCTCGCGACCGGCACCGAATTCGCCAAGCTGATCGAGCCCGCGCAGTCGCTGCGCACCGCCGCGCTGGCGCAGACATCCGCCGTGCACGGCGCCGACGGCACGCCCTACCGGCTCGAATACGGCGTGCGCATGAGCGCCTCCGATCCCGTGGTCTGGGTCGAGGAGACCGGCCGCTGGTTCGCCGGCCCCGACGGCCGCCCGGTCCGCGCGATCGGCTCCGTCCGCATCAACAATGAGCGGCACGCCCGCGACGAGGAATTGACCAGGCTGGCCCGGCTCGATCCGCTGACTGGCGAGCTCAACCGCTCCCATCTGATCGCGGCGCTGGCTGAGGCGATCGAGGAGACGACCCGCTTCCGCTCGACCGCGGCCTTCATGCTGGTCGGCATCGATCATCTCGCCCGCGTCAACGACGCCTTCGGCTTCGACGTTGCGGATGCCGTGATCCTCGACGTCGGCAAACGCATTCGCGCGCGGCTGCGCGGCGGCGACGTGCTCGGGCGCTTCTCCGGCAACAAGTTCGGTTTGATCCTGAAGAACTGCACCACCGACGACATGAACGTCGCGGCCGAGCGTTTCCTCGCCGGTATCCGGGACGAGGTGGTACCGACGAAATCCGGTCCGGTCTCGGTCACCGCCTCGATCGGCGCGGTCAGCGTGCCGCGTTATGCCCGCAATACGGACGAGGCGGTCAACCGCGCCCATGAGACGCTGGACGCTGCAAAGCGCCGGCGCTCCGGCTCGTTTGCGGCGTGGCGTCCGGATGCCACGCGCGACGCGCAGCGCCGCGTCAACATCCGCGTCACCGACGAGATCGTCACCGCACTGAACGAGCGCCGCATCAAGCTCGCCTATGAGCCGGTGGTCTCGGCCGTCTCGCGCGAGCGCGCATTCCATGAATGCCTGGTGCGGATGGACCAGGGCGACGGCCAGGTGCTGCTCGCGCCCGACATCGTGCCGGTCGCCGAGCGGCTCGGCCTTATCCGCCTCGTCGATCATCGCGTGCTCGAGCTCGTGGTCGCCGAGCTCGCGGCCGCGCCCGATGTCAGTCTCAGCCTCAACATCTCGCCCGACACCACCATGGATCCGGACTGGTGGGCGGGAATTGAGTCGCTGATGCTGGCCCATCCCGGGGTCGCCGAGCGGCTGATCGTCGAGATCACCGAGACGGTCGCGATCCAGGACATCGACGATGTCCGCGGCTTCGTCACCCGGCTGAAGAATTTCGGCAGCCGCATCGCCATCGACGATTTCGGCGCCGGCTACACCTCGTTCCGCAATTTGCGCAAGCTCGGCGTCGACATCGTCAAGATCGACGGCGCCTTCGTGCAGAACATCACCCGTTCCGCCGACGATCGCGCTTTCGTGCACACCCTGATCGACCTCGCCCGCCGCCTCGACATCAAGACGGTCGCGGAATGGGTGCAGGACGACGAGGCCGCAAACATGCTGCGCGACTGGGGCTGCGACTACATCCAGGGTCGCCTGATCGGGCTGGCGTCAGCCGAGCGCCCGTGGAGTACGCCGCCGGACAGCGCGCTGCCTGCGGCGGGCTGAGACATCGTAGAGCCGTAGGGTGGGCGAAGCGGAGCGCGCCCACCATTTCCTTTGCATTCGGGGCGCGATGGTGGGCACGGCGCAATGCGCCTTTGCCCACCCTTGTATTAGCGCGAGCGCTTATGATGGTGCCGTTCCGTGAGGAATGGCCCAGCCCGGGTGACGGCC
>NZ_LBKA01000214.1:0-43465 GCF_028128955.1 Bradyrhizobium sp. CCBAU 11386 | reverse complement strand
GTTCGCCGGGACGACTACAAAGGCCTTGCAGCATCGCCGCGCAGGCCTCGTTTTGTTAGTAAAGTATTTACGAAGACCCGCTTGGCCGGCCCGAACCATGGTGTTCAGCCCGCCAAGCCGGCCGCGTTCCCGCAAGTTTCAACGAGAATTGTATTGAACCCTTAGGCTTAGCGGATTTTTAAGCCGCGGCGCGTAGGGTTATGGCGTGAGTTCAGTGGTTGAGAGTTTGTGAGTACGCCATGACAGAACCCCATCGCCCGAGGGTAAAATACGTCATCGGGCCGGACGGCAGTCCGCTGACGATCGCAGATCTGCCAGCACCCGGCACCAAACGCTGGGTCATCCGCCGCAAGGCTGAAGTCGTCGCCGCCGTCCGCGGCGGACTTCTGTCCCTCGAGGAGGCCTGCAGCCGTTATACGCTGACGGTCGACGAATTCCTCTCCTGGCAGTTTTCCATCGACCAGCACGGTCTGGCGGGTCTTCGCACCACCCGCATCCAGCAATATCGCCAGTAAGCGATCCGGAAATCTGCGGCTTTTGACGAAAATCGGCCTCGCCCTGCGGGGCCGATTTTTTTCATGTTCCTTGTTGGCGCTACTTTTGTCCCAGCTCTTAACCTTCGTTAACCATATCGAAACCATCACCTAGGCAATAATTGCCCAGTCGACCGCTCTGGAATGCGGGTCGAAGCTGTCGGGGCGGTTGCTTGCAAGGTCTTGCGGACTTTTTAAAAGGTATCGGCGCCGCCCGGTTCGGGGCGATGATCGCGGTCACCGCCGCGCTCATCGGCTTCTTTGCGTTCGTCATCATGCGGGTCACCACGCCGCAGATGACGACGCTGTTCACCGACCTCTCGGTTGAAGATTCTTCCAGCATTATCAAGGACCTGGAACGCCAGGGCATCCAGTTCGAACTGCGCAATGAGGGCACCATCATCATGGTGCCCAAGGACAAGGTGACGCGGCTGCGGATGAAGCTCGCCGAGGGCGGCCTGCCCAAGGGCGGCGGCGTCGGCTACGAGGTGTTCGACAAGTCGGACGCGCTCGGCACCACCTCTTTCGTCCAGAACATCAATCATCTGCGCGCGCTGGAAGGCGAGCTCGCCCGCACCATCCGCGCCATCGACCGCATCCAGGCCGCCCGCGTCCATTTGGTGCTGCCGGAGCGCCCGCTGTTCTCGCGCGAGGCGCCGGAGCCGTCGGCCTCGATCGTGGTGCGGGTCCGCGGCGCGCTGGAGGCGCAGCAGATCAGGGCCATCCGCCATCTCGTCGCCTCCGCCGTCAACGGACTGAAGCCGCAGCGGGTCTCGATCGTCGACGAGGCCGGCCAGCTGCTCGCCGACGGCGCCGCGACCGATCCGGAGCAGGCGCTCGGCGACGAGCGCCGCACCACCTTCGAGAAGCGGATGCGCAAGCAGGTCGAGGACATCGTCTCCTCGGTGGTCGGCTCGGGCCGCGCCCGCGTCCAGCTCTCCGCCGATTTCGACTTCAACAAGATCACCCAGACCTCGGACAAGTTCGACCCCGAGGGCCGCGTGCTGCGCTCGAGCCAGACCCGCGAAGAAAGCAGCATGACCGCCGACAACAACGGCCAGGTCACCGTCAACAACGAGCTGCCGGGCAACCAGCAGAACAGCGGCGTCGCGGCCAAGGACCAGAGCAAGAAGACCGAGGAGACCAACAATTACGAGATCTCCCGCACCACCAAGACCGAGGTGACCGAGGCCGGCCGGGTCAACCGCATTTCGGTCGCGGTGCTGGTCGACGGCATCTACAGCAAGAACGAGAAAGGCGAGCTGGCCTATCAGGACCGCACCAAGGAGCAGCTCGACCGCATCGCGACCCTGGTGCGCTCGGCGATCGGCTTCGACCAGAAGCGCGGCGACCAGGTCGAGGTCGTCAATCTGCGCTTTGCCGACGCCCCCTCCACCGCCCCGATCGCCGAGCCCTCGGGCTTCCTCGGCATGCTCCAGTTCACCAAGGACGACGTCATGTACTTCGTCGAGCTCGGCGTGATGATGCTGCTCGGCCTGGTCGTGCTGTTCATGGTGATCCGCCCGCTGGTCAAGCGCATCCTGGCCTCCGAAGAGGTTGCCGCCGCCATCTCCGGCGCCCTCGCCGGCCCGGCCGCCTCGGAAGAGGCCGCGCCAGCCGCCGGCCAGGCGCTGCTGCCCAGCGGCGCCGCCAGCGCGATCGACGTCGCCACCATCCAGGGCCAGGTCCACGCCCAGTCCGTTCATCGCGTCGGCGAGCTCGCCGAACGCAACCCCAACGAAACCGTCGCCATCATCCGTCAATGGCTGACCGAACCCGCGAAATGATCGAGAAGTGAACTGACATGGCCGCCAGCCTGCAAAACGCCAACTCCAACGACATCACCAGCGTGATCTCGACGCTCGGCGCCCGCCAGGGCAGCCGTGCGGGCGCCAAGACCGAGGCGGTGGCGGGCCCCAAGCGCGCCGCGATCCTGATGCTGGCGTTGGGCGAGCAGTACGGCGGCAAGATCTGGTCGATGCTCGACGACGACGAGGTGCGCCAGCTCTCGCTGGAAATGTCGACGCTCGGCACCGTCGAGGTCGACACGGTCGAGGACATGCTGCTCGAGTTCGTCTCGCGCATGTCGGCCTCGGGCGCGCTGATGGGCAATTTCGACGCCACCGAGCGGCTGCTCCAGCAATACCTGCCGCCGGAGCGCGTCAACGGCATCATGGACGAGATCCGCGGCCCCGCGGGGCGCAACATGTGGGAGAAGCTTTCCAACGTGCAGGAAGAGGTTCTCGCCAACTATCTCAAGAACGAATATCCGCAGACCATCGCGGTGGTGCTGTCGAAGCTGAAGCCGGAGCACGCCGCGCGCGTGCTCGGTATCTTCCCCGAGGATCTCGCCCTCGACGTCGTCAACCGCATGCTGAAGATGGAAGCGGTACAGAAGGAGGTGATCGAGAGCGTGGAGAAGACGCTGCGCACCGAATTCATGTCCAACCTGTCGCAGACCCGCCGCCGCGATGCCCACGAGGTGATGGCCGAAATCTTCAACAATTTCGACCGCCAGACCGAAACCCGCTTCATCACCTCGCTGGAAGAGGACAACCGGGAATCGGCCGAGCGCATCAAGGCGCTGATGTTCACCTTCGACGACCTCGTGAAGCTGGATTCCGGCTCGGCCCAGACCCTGATGCGCAACGTCGACAAGGACAAGCTCGGCGTCGCGCTCAAGAGCGCCAACGAGGATGTCCGCAACTTCTTCTTCGGCAACATGTCCTCGCGCGCGGCCAAGATGCTCCAGGACGACATGGCGGCGATGGGCCCGGTCCGTCTGCGCGACGTCGACGAGGCGCAGGCGCTGCTGGTGAACCTCGCCAAGGACCTCGCCGCCAAGGGCGAGATCATGCTGACCAAGAACCGCGCCGACGACGAACTGGTGTATTGATGGCCGCTCCGGCAAAATTCCTGTTCGACACCGACTTCGCCGCGCCGGACCGGACGCGCGAGAAGGCCGCGTCCGCGGCCGAAATCGCCCAGAAGGTCGCGGAAGCGGAGGCGCGCGCCTATCAGGACGGCTTTGCTGCCGGCCAGCGCGAGGCCAAGGCCGAGAGCGACCGCCGCATCGCGCTCGCCATGGAAGAGATCAACATCGCGATCCGGGGCGTCGCCTCGGGCATGGGCAGCATCGAGACCAAGATGGAGACCGAGGCGGTCGAGGTCGCGGTCGCGGTGGCGCGCAAGCTGTGCGCCGATCTGGTCGCCGCCGAGCCGCTCGGCGAGATCGTAGCGCTGGTCAAGGACTGCTTCTCGCATCTGGTCGCGACGCCGCATCTCGTCGTCCGCATCAACAACGAGCTCTACGACAGTGCCCGCGAGAAGATCGAGCGGCTTGCCAAGCAGAGCGGCTTCGAGGGCCGGCTGGTGATCCTGGCCGAGCCGGAAATTGCGACCGGCGACTGCCGGATCGAATGGGCCGATGGCGGCGTCGTGCTGGAGCGCGGCGCCATCGCGGCCAAGATCGACGAAATGGTCGGACGCTATATCGCGTCCCGCAGGGGGAGCTAAGCCATGAGCGACACCGACGGACAGGTCCCGCTGCCCGATCTCAACGGCCCGTTGCCGCCAACCGGCACCGACGTCGGCTACAGCGAGGACGAATATGCGGCGCGCGCCGCCGCCGACCTCGAGGCCGTGTTCGACGTGCCGGTGCAGGTCTCGGCCGTGCTCGGCCGCTCCAAGATGGACGTCGGCGAGCTCCTGAAGCTCGGGCCCGGCACCGTGCTGGAGCTCGACCGGCGCGTCGGCGAGGCCATCGACATCTACGTCAACAACAAGCTGGTCGCCCGCGGCGAGGTCGTCCTGGTCGAGGACAAGCTCGGCGTGACCATGACCGAAATCATCAAGACCGAACGCACCTGATTATTTGCCATTGCAGGGAATGACGCGCGGCAGCGCGACCAGACGGACAGGAGACTGACATGCGGCTTCTCATCGTTGGCACATTGAAGGGCCAGCTCACCACCGCCACCAAGATCGCGATGGAGAACGGCGCCACCGTGACCCATGCCGAGGATCACGAGCAGGCGATGCGCGTGCTGCGCGGCGGCAAGGGCGCCGATCTCCTGCTGGTCGACGTCGCCCTCGACATCCGCGACCTCGTGATGCGGCTGGAGGCCGAGCACATCCACGCCCCGATCGTCGCCTGCGGCATCACCAACGACGCCCGCGCCGCGGTCGCCGCGATCCACGCCGGCGCCAAGGAATACATCCCGCTGCCGCCGGATCCGGAGCTGATCGCCGCGGTGCTGGCCGCGGTCGCCAACGATTCCCGCGAGCTGGTCTATCGCGACGAGGCCATGGCGAAGGTGATCAAGCTCGCGCAGCAGATCGCAGGTTCGGACGCCTCGGTGATGATCACCGGCGAATCCGGAACGGGTAAGGAAGTGCTGGCCCGCTACGTCCACACGCGCTCGTCGCGCGCCAAGCGCCCGTTCATTTCCATCAACTGCGCCGCGATCCCCGAGCATCTCTTGGAGTCCGAGCTGTTCGGCCACGAGAAGGGCGCCTTCACCGGCGCAATCGCCCGCCGCATCGGCAAGTTCGAGGAAGCGACCGGCGGCACGCTGCTGCTCGACGAAATCTCGGAGATGGACGTCCGCCTGCAATCGAAGCTGCTGCGTGCCATCCAGGAGCGCGTGATCGACCGCGTCGGCGGCACCAAGCCGGTGCCGGTGGACATCCGCATCATCGCGACCTCGAACCGCAATCTGGCCGAGGCCGTGCGCGAAGGCACGTTCCGCGAGGACCTGCTGTTCCGCCTCAACGTCGTCAACCTGAAGATCCCGCCGCTGCGCGAGCGTCCCCTCGACATCCTCGAGCTCGCCCAGCACTTCGTGAAGAAGTACGCCGAAGCCAACGGCGTGCCGGTGCGCCCGATCTCGGCGGAAGCGCGCCGCGTGCTCTCCAGCAACCGCTGGCAGGGCAACGTCCGCGAGCTCGAAAACACCATGCACCGCTCCGTGCTGATGGCGCAGGGCGACGAGATCGGACCCGACGCGATCCTCACCCCGGACGGCGACCGCCTCGACCTCGCCAAGACCGTACCGGCCGTGGCGCATGCCACGATGGCCGCCGAGCAGGTGACGCGCGCGCTCGTCGGCCGCACGGTGGCGGACGTCGAACGCGACCTGATCCTGGAGACGCTGAAGCACTGCCTCGGCAACCGCACCCACGCCGCCAACATCCTGGGGATCTCGATCCGCACGCTGCGCAACAAGCTCAACGAATACGCCGACGGCGGCATCCCGATCACCCCGGCGGGAACGCCGGGCGAATATCCGCGCATGCCGATGGTGGGGGCGTGAGGCTTCTGCGAAGACTGAGAGGATGCGAATGCCCGGGCTTGGCCCGGGCATTTTTTTTAGCAAGTCGCCCGCGCGGGTCTACTTGCCCGGCGGAACGTAGGTGCTCACGAGTTTGGAAGCCTTCTCCGCGATGCTCTTGAACTCGCTCATCTTCCAAGCGCGTACGGTTTCGATCTTGGAGACGGCGCCAGCCGCAGCGGCCACCATTCCAATCGCAATGGCATCGGAGCCGTCAGGAAACTCCGTGACGAGCACCGCATCGTGCTGACCAGTGGTCATGAAAGCTCCCTGGAGCTTCCCACCGGCCTTCTCGACCAGCGCGCCGATGGCCGATGTGCGATCGACCGGCTTGTCGACCATTCCCTTGATACCGGCATTTGAGTATGAGACGTACGAGATGAACAACGGCATGTTTCTCTCCGTCAAGGTTACACCGGTGACAATGTCGTCCTAGAAAAGACGCTCTGAAACGAGAGCAAGGCACAGCCTGCCGACGGCATGCGAGCTGCCTTGAAAATTGAGCCACGGACTTCGGCACGTCCAACTGGCAGCCTGTGGCGACTATAGCCGACTCCACAATGCAGCGCGAACGGTAAGGCAAGCCTACCCATTCGGAACGCCACTGTTGTGCCGGCCAGGAAAAATCTGCTTCTCAGTCGAGCCGCGCGCGGCGCGTGAAGCAGTTCACAATCAAAACACATCAAGATCGCTAGAGTCCGCGGGCAGCGCGACGCGACGTCGGCCAGAGCCGCATCGGCCGCGCGAAACGTCCTTCAAATCGAAAGGGCACGCCATGAAATGCTCCTCGTGGACCATCTCCCGCCTTTCGCTGATTGTCACGCTGATTGCAGTCTCGGCGCCGCTTGCGCGCGCCGACGTGATCATGGACTGGAATGCAAAGGCCGATGCGATCGCCGCAGAGAAACAAATTCCTCCGGCGCCGCACAGCCGCGCCTTGTCCATGATGCATGTTGCAATGTTCGAGGCGGTCAACGCGATCGACCACCGCTACGCGCCATACAAGATCTCGTTGTCCGCGGACCGCTCGACCTCGCGGGAAGCCGCAGCGGCAGTTGCGGTTCACGACGTGCTGCTGTCGATCTATCCGGACCTCAAGCCGGACCTGGACGCGACGCTGACGAACGCGCTGGCACCGATTGCCGAGGGCGAGTCCAAGATCGCCGGCATCGCCCTCGGAAAAGAGGCTGCGGCGCAGATCATGGAGCTTCGTGCGAAGGACGGCAGCAACGCCGTGGAAACGTACCGGCCCCTGACCACACCGGGTGCCTATGTTCCAACCGTCGTCCCGCTTTTCTCGACCACGGGTGCGACAACGCCGTGGGTCATGACGTCCGGGTCACAGTTCCGCCCCGGACCACCGCCAGCGCTCGATTCAGAGGTTTGGACCCGGGACGTCAACGAGATCCGCGAGGTCGGCAGCCGAGGCAGTTCGACCCGGACGCCCGAGCAAACGACGATCGGACGATTCTGGTTCTTCGTCGGTGCCCGCACCTACAACCCGATCGTGAGGCAGGCCGCAACAGCCAAGGGAATGGATCTCGTCGACTGTGCCCGGCTGTTCGCGCTGACGTCAATTGCGGGCAACGACGCCCTCGTCGCCGTGTTCGACGCCAAGTACCACTACAATCTCTGGCGGCCGATCACCGCCATACGCAACGCCGACCTGACGTCGAATGCGGCAACGCCTCGTGATGCATCCTGGCTGCCGCTGGGGGAAACGCCGATGCATCCGGAATATCCCTGCGCCCACTGCATCACGTCGGCAGCGATTTCGACCGTGCTCCAGACTGTCGTTGGAGACTTCGGCGAGTTCTCGCTGACCAGTCCCACTGCACCAGGCGTCACGCGAAAGTGGTCGCGGCTCCAGGACTATAGCGACGAAGTCTCCAACGCCCGCATCTGGGCCGGCTTTCACTACCGGTTCTCGACCGAAGTCGGCAAGGACATGGGCCGAAAGATCGGTGCGTTGACCGTCGCGACGCAACTTCGCGGTGTGGAGGCGATGGCGCAGCCAAGCCGCTAAGCCGGCTGCCTTCTTGAAGCGCCGTGGCCCGCATGAGCGTAGCGACATGCGGGGTGCTCTCGGCGTGACCGCTCCCGGATATCGCTTGGCTCATCCGGGCTACGGGGCCGAGCACATGGCCGCACCGCATCCGGCGACTAGGTCGCGCCTGCGCAAGGCCCTATAACCCCGCGTGAGAACCACACGAGGGTAAACATGTCTGAAGCTCAAATCACGGATTGGCTGGCGTCGCAACGGCAGGCGATGATCGATCTCTTGCGCGATGTCGTGAACATCGATTCCGGGTCCTATGACAAGGAGGGCGTCGATGCGGTCGGTGCGCGGTTCGAGCGGCACTTTGCCGAGCACGGCATCCCGTTCCGGCGCGAGAATGACGCCACCTTCGGCGATGCAATTCATGCCGAGGTGGCAAAGCCCGGCAGCAACGAGAAGCCCGTGCTTTTGATGGGGCATCGCGACACCGTGTTCGGCAAGGGCGAGGCCGGGCGACGTCCGTTCACGATCCGCGACAACCGCGCCTATGGGCCCGGCGTTGCCGACATGAAATCCGGCCTCGTCATGAACGTGTTCGTGGCGACCGCCTTCCACAAGTTCGGCGGCAGCCCGCATCCGATCAAGGTGCTGATCACCTCGGACGAGGAGATCGGCTCGCCCTCGTCACGTCCCGTGATCGAGCGCGAGGGGCGCGCCGCGCGCGCGGTGTTCAATTCCGAGCCGGGCCGCCCCACAGGCAACGTCGTCACCGGCCGCAAGGGCGGCATCTTCATGCATGTCGCCATCACCGGCAAAGCCGCGCATTCCGGCGCCAATTTCGCCGCCGGCGTCAGCGCGATCGGAGAGCTCGCGCACAAGATCGTCCAGATCCACGCGTTGACCAATCTCGACAAGGGCATCACGCTCAATGTCGGCCTCGTCTCCGGCGGCCAGTCCGTCAATACGACGGCGCCCTATGCCGAAGGCCAGATCGATCTGCGCTATGTCGATCCCGCAGACCGGGCCACCGTGATGGCCGCGATCGAGACAATCGTCGCGACCTCCTACGTGCCGAGCACGAGCGCAACGCTGACGATCAAGGGCGAGTTCGTGCCGGTGGTGCAGAGCGAGGCCTCGAAGACGCTGTTCGAGGGTTATCAAGCGGCCGCAAGGCAGGTCGGCCTCACCACGCTCCAGGGCGAGTTCTCCGGTGGCTGCGCCGATTCCGGTTTCACCGCCGCGGTCGGCACGCCGACCATCTGCGGCCTCGGTCCGGTCGGCGGGCTCGCGCACACGCCGGAGGAATATCTTGAGATCGACAGCATCGTGCCGCGCGCCCAGGCGCTGGCGTTGGCGATCTTGCGGGGCTAGTCGCCACGCACTCCGTCGTCATGCCCGGGCTTGACCCGGGCATCCACGTCTCTCCTCAATCGCGGCAGCACGTGGATGGCCGGGTCAGGCCCGGCCATGACGAGCGGAGAGATCGGTGCGCCACATGGCTGCGCACGCATTCACCTCACGAATAACTCGGCGCATCCGGCTTGCGGAAAATGTGGATGGGGTCGCCGGGAATGATCGGCTGGCCGCTGAACATCGCATAGGCGTAGAGCGCGAGATAGGCGATCGCCAGCGCGCCGACGGCGTAGAAGGCCCAGGTCGCAACGCGCTTCATCATTCCGCTCCTTTGCCGCCCCGGCGGGAGGCTCAGGCAGCGCTTCTAGAGCGATGCGAGCGAAAAGGCCAGCCTTCCGCGCCGTCTGCCGGCGGCGATCAAATGCCGCGCCGGCCGCGCGCGGGAAGGCTGACCTCGGCGAGCCTTGCGGCGTCTTCGTCCTGGTCGACCGCCACGTACTGGCCGTGCCAATAGGCAAGCGCCGCAGTCCGCGTCGAACTCTTGACGTCCCTGACACGGCCGATGACGATGCCGTGCGAGTGTCGCTCGACGATCTCCTCGACCTCGCAATCGAAGGCCGACAATGCGCCGACCAGCAGCGGGACTCCCGAGACCGCCGTCACCCACCGGGCACCGGTGAAACGGTCTGCGCCCTTGAGCCCGCCCTTGCCGGCAAAGCGTTCGGCGACGTCGAGCTGGTCGGCGTTGAGGATGTTCACGCCGAAGGCGCCGTGACGCCGGATCAGCGGGAAGGACGAGGCGTCGCGATTGATGCTGACCAGCAGCGTCGGCGGTTCGACCGACAGCGAGGTGACCGAGGTCACCGTCATGCCGGTGATGTCCTTGCCCCGCCCGGCGGTGATGACGCTGACGCCGCCGGTGAGGTGGCGCATGGCGCCGCGGAAATCGGCGGGCGAGACGGGGATTTCAGTCATGAGATCGCGAGGCACTACATTCATGGCGTGGTCCCCGAAGCGGGGTTCCCTCTATTTAGGTACGATCGTCCGCCGACAAAAGGTGGCTCAGGATCGAGCCTTCGAGACCCGCAAGCTCGGCCGAGCCGCGCTCCCGCGGCCGGGCTGCGTTAACCACGACGTCATGGGCAATCCTGCCCTCCTCGATCACCAGCACCCGGTCCGCCAGCGCGACCGCCTCGGAAACGTCGTGGGTCACCAGGATCGCGGTAAAGCCCTGGTCGCGCCAGACCCGCTCCAGAAGCCGCTGCATCGAGATGCGGGTCAGCGCGTCCAGCGCGCCGAGTGGCTCGTCGAAGGCCAGCACGCGCGGACGGGAGACCAGCGCGCGGCCGAGCGCGACGCGCTGCTTCTGGCCGCCCGACAGCACCGAGGGCCACTGGTCGCGCTTGTCGGCAAGGCCGACCTCGGTCAGTGCCTTCTCGGCGCGCGCATGCGCATCGGCAGATGAACGATCGCGGCCGAGACCGACCTCGACATTGGCGAGAACGCGCGCCCAGGGCAGCAGCCGCGGCTCCTGGAACATCACGCGGATATCCTCGGGCTGGACGTCACTGCCAAAGCTGATGCTGCCGGCATCGATCCTGTCCAGGCCGGCGATCAGGCGCAGCAGCGTGCTCTTGCCGCAACCGCTCTTGCCGACGATGGCGACGAACTGGCCCGCGGGGATGTGCAGGTCGATGCCGCGCAGCACCTCGTTGTCGCCGAAGGATTTGCGCAGGCCACGTATGCTGAGCGGCAGGCCGCTGGCGTGCACCGCCCGCTCCTCGCGCACCACACGGGCGTGAGGCGCGAAATTGGCGCGGCTGGCGAGCTCGGTTTCGGGAAGGGAGGTCCGAAGGGCTGTCTGCATGTCACTCTCAACGTTTCTGGAAGGCGGGGTGCCAGGAGAGCGTCGCCCGCTCCAGCACGCGGGAGGCGCTGTCGGCGAGCTTGCCGAGCAGAGCGTAGATCAGGATCGAGAGCACGACGACGTCGATCAGCATGAACTCGCGCGCCTGCATCGCCATGTAGCCAAGGCCCGAGGACGCCGCGATCGTCTCGGCGACGATCAGGGTCAGCCACATGATGCCGAGCGCAAAGCGGATGCCGACGAAGATCGAGGGCAGCGCGCCCGGGAAGATCACCCGGCGGAACAGCTCGCCGTCGCTCATGCCGTAGATGCGGCCCATCTCGATCAGCTGGGGATCGACGGTGCGGATGCCGTGCAGCGTGTTGAGGTAGATCGGAAAGAACACCCCGAGCGCCACCAGGAACAGCTTTGCGCTCTCGTCGATGCCGAACCACAGGATGACCAGCGGGATCAGCGCCAGATGCGGCACGTTGCGCACCATCTGGAGCGTGGTGTCGGTGAGCTTTGCCGAGAGCTGCGACAGGCCGTTGGCAAGCCCGAAGGCGAAGCCGATGCTGCCACCGATCAGGAACCCGATCGAGGCGCGCCAGAACGAGACCCAGATGTTGCGAACGAGCTCGCCGGAGAGCAGCAGCTTCCAGCCTGCGAGCACGACGTCGCTCGGCGCCGGCAGCACGCGCGTCGGCACGAAGCCGGTGACGCTCGCGACCTGCCAGATCGCGACGATGGCGAGTGGTACGATCCACTGGATCAGCCCGTCCGCGCGCGGCAGGCGGAAGCCGCGCGGACGTGAAATGCTGTCGATCAGGCTCATGACTGCGACACCCGATGCTGCGGGCGGAAGTCGCTGCCGACCGTCTCGCCGAAAGGGCCACCGTTGAAGTGCAGCTTCGTCACGTTAGAAGGCTGCTCGAGCGAGAGCAGCGGGAAGACCAGCTCGGCGAAGCGATAGGCCTCCTCCAGATGCGGGTAGCCCGACATGATGAAGGTATCGATGCCGATGTCCTGATACTCCCTGATGCGGGCCGCGACGGTCTGGGCGTCGCCGACCAGCGCCGTACCGGCGCCGCCGCGCACGAGGCCGACGCCGGCCCACAGGTTCGGAGCGATCTCGAGCTTGTCGCGCTTGCCGCCGTGGAGTTGCGCCATGCGCTGCTGGCCGACGGAATCCATGCGGGCAAAATTCTTCTGCGCCAGCGCGATGGTGTCGTCGCTGACATGCTTGATCAGTTCGCCCGCGGCGCTCCAGGCCTCGTCATTGGTCTCGCGGACGATCACATGAAGGCGGATGCCGAAGGAGAGCTTGCGACCGCGCGCGCCGGCGACGTCCCTCACCTTCGCGATCTTCTCGGCAACCAGGGCCGGCGGCTCGCCCCAGGTGAGGTATTTGTCGACGGTGTCGACCGCGACGTCGATGCCGGCATCCGACGAGCCGCCGAAATACAGCGGCGGACGCGGCGACTGCACCGGCGGAAACAAGAGCTTGCCGCCTTCGACATGGATATGCTTGCCCTCGACATTGACGGTCTTGCCGGCGAGCAGGTCGCTATAGACGTTGAGGAACTCGCGGGTGACCTCGTACCGCTCGTCATGGCCAAGGAAAATGCCGTCGCCCTTGTTCTCGACGGGATCGCCGCCGGTGACGACGTTGACGAGAAGTCGGCCATTGGTGATGCGGTCGAGCGTCGCCGTCATGCGCGCCGCGACGCTCGGCGATTGCAGGCCGGGACGGACAGCCACGAGATAGCGCAGCCGCTCGGTGAACGGCGCCACGCTCGAGGCCACGATCCAGGAATCTTCACAGGATCGCCCCGTCGGCAGCAGCACGCCGAAATAGCCGAGCTGGTCGGCGGCCTGCGCGATCTGGCGCAGATAGTTGAAATTGACCTCGCGGCCGCCGATGCCGGTGCCGAGATAGCGGCCGTCGCCGTGGGTCGGGAGGAACCAGAGGATGTTGCTTTTGGATTGGCTCATGGATGGGCTCCGATGGCTAGCCGTAGGTCGTGCCAACGGCGGCCGCGACGATACCGACCGACATGACGATGGCTGCGATCACGCGTTGAACGATGCGTCTCATGTCTAGACCTTTTGAAACGGGGAGATTGGTCGGCACGATCAGGCTGCCGGGTTGCGCCAGACGATGTCGCGGATGACGATCGGCTTCGGGATCAGGCCGAGCTTGTGGAAGCGATCGGCGACGCCCTGCTGGGTCGTGACGATGTCGTCGGTGACGGGACCGACCACGAAGGACGAGCGGTTCGCCGCGATGGTCTGGATCTCCAAGGGAATGCCGGTGACCGCGGCCAGCGACTTGGCGACCTCGTCGCGGTGCTGCTCGGCCCATTTGGCGGTCGCGGTCGTGACGTCGACGATCTGCTGCAGGATGGCGCCGTGGTTCTTCGCGAAGTCGCGGTTGGCGATGTAGAAGGAATTGGTCTTGGTGACCTCGCGCGCGTTGATCAGGATGCGGCCGTTCTGCTTGGTCTCGCCGATGGCAAAGTACGGATCCCAGATCGCCCAGGCCTCGATGCTGCCGTTGGCGAAGGCGGGGCCGGCATCCGGCGGCGTCAGGTAGACCGGGGTGATGTCGGCATAGGTGAGGCCCGCCTTCTCCAGCGTCTGCACCACGATGTTGTGGGCGCTGGAGCCCTTGGTGAATCCGACGCGCTTGCCCTTCAATTCGGTGATCGTGCGGATCGGCGAATCCTTCGGCACCAGAATGCCCTGGCCGTTGGTGATGGGCTGGCCTGCGGCATAGACGATCGCGGCGCCCGCGGCCTGCGCGAACACCGGCGGGGAATCGCCGACCGCGCCGTAATCGACGCTGCCGACATTCATCGCCTCCATCATCGGCGGGCCCGAGGAGAACTCGACCCATTTCACCTCGATGCCTTGCGGGGCAAAATGTTTTTCCAGGGCGGCCTGCTGGCGCGTGATGACCAGCACGCCGTTCTTCTGGTAGCCGATACGAATTTCCTTCACCGCGCCTTGCGCGACGGCGCGCGAGGCGAACGCAGCCGCGGCTGCGGTTCCAACGGACAGTTTCAGAAAGTCCCGACGCTGCATTCCAAACTCCCGGCCGCCTGCGGCCGTCATCATTCACGTGTCGTGAATGATGGTGCGGAGCGGCGGAGGTGTCGAGACGCGCGGAAAAATAGCGATGCGAGCACTGCGCGCGTGGCGGAGCGCATGATTAATCTTTCAAGGCGCCGTGCGAATGAAGATGGAATTTTTCTGCACGCAGATGTGAAGGCCGCGCACGTTCGGCCTCAAGACTCGCGGCCGGAACCAAAAACCGCGAAAACAACCCCATGCACAGTAGCCGTGGCGTGCGAAAACAATTACTTACGCATTATCCGAAGTTCGTTTGACTCGTCGGGCAAGACAGGTGCAAGATGGCATCATGGCGGCGTTCGGGATGGTCCCCCCCAAGGCGGACTAATGCTGCCATCTCACCGGCAAATTCTGCAGCCCGCGGAACGCCCAGCCGCCGATCCGCACCGGCTCGTCACCGGCGATCTCGATCCGGCCGGCGCGCGCGAACACCGTCGGCAGCGCGACGTCGGCGATCATGGCGCGCGAGGCCCAGGCACCGGCGCAGAAATGCGGGCCGGCGCCGAACGCGACGCTCTTGCTGGTGTCGCGCCGCACGTCGAACTGATCGGCGCGCTCGAAATGTTTCTCGTCGCGGTTGGCGGAGCCGAACATCAGGAACACGCGTTCATCGGTTTCGAACGCGACGTCGCGGATCGACCATGGCTTTGCGATGCGCCGCGGCGACATACCGATCGGCGAGATCCAGCGGGCATATTCCTCGAAAGCCTGGAGCCAGGAGACTTCGCCACGCCGGACGAGATCGAGCTGCTCGGGATGGGTGAGCAGAGCCCACACCGTGCCGGCGATCGCCTTGCGCGGCTCGTTCTGGCCGCCGGAGATCGCAAGTTTCACATTTGCGCGCACGCTCTCCATCGGCATGCCGGAGGCGAGCAGGACGCCGAGAATGCTCTGGTCGGGATGCTTGTGCATCACCGGCAGGATATCGTCGATCGCGGCATCGATGCCTGATGTCGCGGCATGGCAGCGCGCCTCGACGGCGGGATCACCGGCATAGTTGGCGATGCCCTCGATCATGCCCTGCGACCAGGCGTCCATGTCCTGGAAGCCGATATTGGTGAGGCCGGTGATCGACTTCAGGCACTCGCCGGAGAACGGCAGCGCGAAGTCGCGCATGAAGTCGATCCGCCCCGGCTCGATCGCGTCGAGGATGCGGTCGGCATGGGCCTGGAACTGCGCGGTCCAATGCGCCTTCACCGTCTTCGGCGACACCGTCGGGAACATCGCGCGGCGCTCGACCTGGTGCGCCTCGCCGTCCTTGCGCATCATGTTGTGGCCCATCAGCCGGTTCATGAGGCCGGCGGGCTGGTGCGAGGAAAACACGTCGATCTGCTTCTCGGAGATCGAGATGTCGTCGCGGCTCGTCAGCATCGTCGAGCCGAGCTGCGGCACGAAGGCGATCGGCGCCTCCTTGCGCATGGTCGCGAGCATCGGATAGGGGTCGGCCCAGAACGCGGCCGGGTCGACGTCAATGCGCGGCGCGGTGCTCAAGCTTCGCTCTCCTGCTGTGTCCCGCCAAGCTAGCGCGTTCAGGAGCTGCCGTCTGTCCCTAGCGACAGGGACAGGGAGTGCGCGCGCGCACGGTAGCGGGTCCGCATGGCCCACGACTGCGGACATCGACAAACGCATAAACAACGTTCGTTAAGGGCCATGAAGCGACAGAGGCGACATTCCAACCGAGCGCCAGACCGAGCAGCTGTTGGAGTTGGCCGAGCGTATCGGCAGCCCGACTCAAATTAGTAACGGAGCCCTCGCAGAGGGTGTCCTCTGATTTCAGCTTACATTCGCAGCATGGCGCCCGGCTTTTGGTAGGTCAGCTTGCGCATACCAGTGGAAACGGTCTCGTGTGCACCCACCGGGGTGCAGGTCGTGAATACGAGCGCAAACCGGCTGCACTGCCAGTCCGCGCCGAGCGCGGCGCTGGTGGGTGATGTCAGGTTGACCGACAGAAATGCCGCTACGCAGGCAAACATCACGGACGCCGCGATCAGCATCGCTCTCTTGTGGGTCCTTGGCTGAGAAATCATGGCCTTGGCTCCTGTACGATGGCCGGAAGATTAAGGGGCAGGCTCCACAGTCCTTGTGCGTCCTTGTGATCTAATCCAAACATGGTTGGCTGCTCGACGGCTTTTGCGTGCGGCTGCTGCCTGGGTTTGATCTTGATCAAATTCAGCAGCGTCGCCACCACGATCATCACCAGGACGCCACCAACACTGAGCGCGATCTGCACCGTCAGCCCCTCCGAGATGTCGAGCAGCGCCAGGTGGCTGACCAGCGTCAGCAGAACGCCAAGGCAGTAGATTGGCAGCGAATTCTGCCCACAGAGAATGGCGCCACGCATCACCGGCGTCGTCAGCCCCCGCCAATCGCGAGGCACGAGCCATGCGGCCAAAACTGCAAGGGCCAGAAAATGCAGCAGTCGCAATGGAGCGAGATTCGATTTGTCCATCGGGTAAGACAGCGTCAGGAGTGCCTGCGGGACCAACGCTTCCAGCGGTTTGACGCTCCAGCTCAATGCGATGATGAGGCTGATCAGCAGATAGAGAATCGCAGGAACAAGCACAGTGCGGGAGGTCACCCACGGTCGAAATCTCTTGCCCTCGATGATCCACCACGCGCCAAGCACAAGCGGCAGCTGCCAGGCCAGCGGATTAAAGAACCAGTGGCCATTCGGCCATGCCGGGATGGTCCAGCCGAAGACGTGCACCAGTGCGTAAAGCAGCAGCGACGCGCCCAGCGTTGCGTTCGGCGCTCGCAGCAGCAGCCACAGCAGCGGCGCGAACAAAAGGTGATAAAGCACGAAGAGCGGCAAGATGTCGGTATTCACTGGGCGGTATTGCAGGATCGCCGCATGCGCGAGCGTCACGCCCGGCTGATCCAACAGAATGCGCGTATTGCTCTTGTCGGCAAGAGGGCCGCCGCCCGCGAGGTGAACCACGATGGCGCAGGCGAGGGTGAGCAGTAGAAATGCGACATAAATATCCCAGCTTCGCCACAGCGTCCGGCCGATCGCGCCAGCCCAGCCCCCGCTCTGCCGTGCCTTGCCGTAGGACAGCGCACAGGTCAAACCCGAAAGAAACATGAATACTTCCGCGGCATCGCTGAAGCCGTAGTTGCGTGGCGTCAGCCAGCTCCCGATGTTGTCGGGGACATGGTCAAGAAAGATCCACCAGAGCGCGATGCCGCGGCAGGCATCAATGCGCAGATCGCGGCCGTAGCCGTTCAGCTCCGGCAGCGCGCCTGCGAATGGCTTCGGGGTGGCAGTTCGATCAAGCATCTGGTTCCCCGTCCGGCGTCCGAGCACGTTTCAAGAGGGACCGAAACTGACGAAAAACATCAGCCGCGCCGGACCCGGCCGCGAATTACGGCGACGCCTGGTAGAACCTCCTGGCGCGGGAGGCTGTCGGTTGACGATTATCGCTCAACGGCACAGCGCGTAAATCAGCCGGAGGTCCTCACGGAGGGGTTCCTAGGTCCTATGATCAAGGTACCTGCAGATATCCGCAGTCTGAATCCCGCGACTCCTGTGGTCCGCACTCGCTTTCTTTGGCGTCCCGTGAGCTGATTGCAATTACAGCATACAACGGCATTCAACTTCTATCTTGAGTGCCTAAACCGTGGGCCGCTGGTTGGGCCAGCGATGAAGAATGGACGGTTTCGGGCCCAGTCTTCCCGCCAGCCTCTTCCTCGCCAAAGACCCAAAGGCGGGTGTATGATTTCTCAAATTGGATCTCCGTGCCATAGGATGACGGAGAGCTTTTCATGAAAGTCCTTATTGTTGACGATCATGCATTGATACGCGAGGCGTTGTGCGCAGTCCTGAGACAGCTGAAGCGAGAAGCCGTCATATTCGAAGCTTCGAGCAGCCGTCAGGCAGTGGACATAGTCGACGAACATCCCGACATCAGCCTCATCTTGCTTGATATCAATTTGCCCGACAGAGATGGCTTCTCTGTCCTCCGCGAACTGCGAGACGGCTATCCGACCATTGCTATCATCATTCTTTCGTCCTCGAATGATCAAGACACAGTCAAGCGCGCTTTCAAACTTGGCGCACTGGGTTTCATCCCTAAAACGACCGAACGAGAGGTCATGCTCAACGCCATTGAGTTGGTGTTCTCTGGCGGCATTTACATTCCCTCTGAAATTCTGGAGGAAACACCGTCTCCGCGGCTTACAAACAAACCGACGACGCCCGACTTTCTCAGGGGTCTCGGATTGACCGATCGGCAGATCGAAGTGCTTGCGCTTCTGATGAAGGGAAAAAGCAACAAGATCATTGCCAAGACGCTCAACATGGCAGTGCCGACAGTGAAAAATCACATCACGGTCGTTCTCAAGGCGCTCAGCGTAACGAGCCGCACCGAGGCAGTCATAAAAGTAGGAAAAATGGGCTGGGACTCGCCGCCGAAATCCGAGTCATGAAGCCGCCCGGGTATCCCTCCCATCGTCATGATCCATCAAGAGCTCGTGCATGACAGCGCGGAGCCGCATCGGATCGACAGGCTTGTGCAGCAAAATGTATCCTCTATCCTTGACCTCACGTGCTGGTTCAGGTGCCGTATCGCCGCTGATGAGAATAGCTGGAATGGATGAACCGAACGCCGCATTGATTTTTTCAATGGCTCGGATCCCGGTCTTTCCATTCGCAAGATGATAATCCGAGATGATGAGATCGGGGCGTTGGCGCTCCGCAAGTCGGATAAGTGCCGCTTCGTCGGATCCGGTGGTAAGGACGGTGTATCCCCATCTGCCAAGCAATCCGCCCGTTCCCTCCTGGACAATTGGAGCATCGGCAATAACAAGAACGACCTTGCCTTCGACTGCAAAGGCCGCGGGGTGGGGAGAGTCGACGGGCTCGGCGGACGTGTCGCATTCATCGACCATCGGAACCAGGATCGCGAATCGCGAACCTCGGCCCACGGTCGAAGCCAAGTCGATTGGATGGTTGAGAAGCAGGCGAAGCCTGTCGACAATAGCCAAGCCGAGCCCCATGCTGCCGTACCGGTTCCGGTCGCGGGCGGCCAGTTGAAAGAACTCGCCAAAGATATTCTGCTTCTGATCCTCGGGAATGCCGGGACCACTGTCCCATACTTCGATGCGCAACATTTGACCGCGCCGGCGACAGCCGACAATGATCCCACCCCGCAATGTATAGCGCACAGCGTTGGATACCAAATTAAGCAGTATGCGTTCGAGCAGCATGGCGTCGCTCCGCACCCAGGCGTCACTTCGCCTGACGCGTAGACGCAAGCCCGTTTCTCGCGTTGCCTGATCAAACGTCGTCTCAATTTTTTGCAACAGGCGCGCGATCGGGAATTCAGTAATTGTGGGTATAAGGATTCCGGCATCCAGCTTGGACATATCCAGCAGCGAATTGAGCATTTCATCCATTTCCTTGCGCGTTGCATCGACCAGTTCGATCGTCCTTGTCCGTTCCGCCGATCTGAGCGGCATGCGCAGCTGGGCAATGAACAAGCCCAGTGCATGCAATGGCTGCCGCAAATCGTGGCTTGCCATGGCAAGGAAGCGCGATTTTGCTGCATTGGCGAGCTCAAGCTCCTGCGTACGCTCTGCGACCTTCCGTTCGAGTTCGACCTGCGCGCGGCGCAGACGTTTCTCCCCCCTCTTGCGGACCTCGACGTCGGCGCTCAGTAACAAGCTCGGAACCGTGATGCTGATCAGGAACATCAACACCAGCAGGAATGAAACGTTGAGGTCCGCGGTCGTGAAGGGGCCGCCGCCCGTGAGCGTCCCCCAAACCGTGATGCCGGCAAGCACCAGCGCAACCGTTGCGGTGTCACGTGGACCGCGGCGCAGCGCCGCCCACAACATTGGCAGGATCGCGAGAAAACCCAGTGGATCTCTGCTCGGCGTTTGCTCGATCAGGGGACTGAAAGCAATGAGTCCAACAGCCGCCGCTGTTGCGAGGACGCCGACCGTCTCCAAAGAATCATCGCGGTCGAAAGCATGGTCGTGGCTTGATGCCCAAAGCACGATAACGGGGGCAATGACCAGCGCGCCGGTCACATCTCCCAGCCACCATGTGACCCAGGCGTTCGCGAAATTGGTCCGATCGATGTACCCGGCGGTCGCCAGGCTGGTCAGTCCAATGCTGGCGCTGATCGGCGTCGCGATCACGATGCAGATCAGCGCAAACTTCGCGACCGAATTTGGTCTCGAAAACGTATGACGTCCACGCGACCATCGATTGACCAGATAAGCGCCAACAACGGCCTCAAGCGTGTTGCCGGTCGCAATCGCAATTGCGGTGGCAACGGAGCCGGCGGTGGTCGCATTGGCGATCACCGCTGCAATGAAAATTGCGGGCCAGGTCCGATATCCCCACAACAGCACCGCCGCCAGCGCGAGACCCGTCGGTGGCCAAATTGGTGTTGCACTGGGATGAAAAGAGGCGAGAGCGAGGCCGCCTTTTGCCAGGACGAAATAGATCACTCCAATCGCGACCAGGCCGCCGGCATATCTGGTGCCTTGGCGGAAATTTATCTCCGGCGTTAGCGATCGTGGATCGGACATCGTCGTCGCCTGGACCAGGCAGTTGGATTGTCCATCATGACTGACCTTTTGATCTCCCTGATAAAGATCGAAGATCGCTACTTTCCCGCTCACCAAGCGGTTGATCGAGACCCCTGCGCCCGATCGGTGCGACAATGCAGAACTCGGCGAGATGCGCTCAGATCGGATTGATCACTGCAGTCTGCCGACGGACGAAGAGATGGCGCGTGTTTGGTTCACGAGGGCAAACTCTCTGCCGATGCCGATCGGCATCGGCTTATCGCAAATCGGGGTCGTTGAGGAAACTACCCATTTCGAGTTAGAAGAACCCGCAAACTGCTGGTAAGCCCTCCCCTCGAAGTCTGAAATGGGTCAAAAGGCGACGATCGCGTGTCCGCTTTGCTCTTGGAAGCCGAGATCACGGACTAAGAGTACCCCTTAGTTCAGGCTGGAGCCGACGAGCAGGCGCAGCACGATCGCAAACAGCTCGCTCTGCGAGGAGATGCCGAGCCGCCCATAGGCGCGCTTGCGGTAGGTCAGCGTCGAATGCACGCTGATGCCGAGCGCCTGCGAGATCGCCTCGGAGCTGAAGCCTTCGAGGATGCGCCGGCAGACCTCCCGCTCGCGCGGCGTGAGATCGGCAAGCGGCGCGCGGGTGGCAAACAGCGTGGCGAGAGACTGATCGGGCGTTGCACTGCGCTGAAAGTGGCGTGCGACGCTCGCCCCGATCGCTGGTGCGATCGCCCGGAGGCGTTCGCGCTGGGCGTCGCTGAAGCGGCCCTGCGCGGCGATGCGATAGAAATTGACGTAGAAGCAGGTGTCGTCGACCCAGATTGCGGTCGCGCATTTGTCGACGATGCCGGAATCCTGGAAGAAGATCTTGCGGTAGCGCGCGCCATACATGCGCGGTGCGAAGGCCGGCAGCATGATCGACGCGCCGCCCTCGTCCTCGAACATCGCATCGCGATTGGGGTCGGATTCATGGAACTGTCCGGCATAGGCAGCGCCGAGGTCCGCGCCGATCGGGATGTTGCCGGCATCGAGCAGGCAGTGCGCGGCGCCCGCGCGGCTCAGCGAGAACACCATGCAATGGCCGACGGCCGCCTGCCGGCGCAGCGTCTCGATGAGCACTTCCGGAAAATCCGGCCGACCGATCGCGAGGACCGCGGGCGTGACATCGCCAGCCGCTACATTCGAGGCCATCCCGTGGGCCCGCATCGTTATCCTCCGCCAAACGTCTTTTGGCGGAGAATATCAGCAAGGCCGGCGTGCCGGAAGCTGGCCGTTACCATGCCGCCTCCGGGTCCCGGCCCGGCGCCGTCACTCATTCGGGAAGTCCCGACGCACATCCCGATCCAGCTGCTTGTACGTGACCGCACCGCTCGACAGGTCCATCAGCGAAAGGGATATTGAAGCCTGATCACCGATCATTGTTGGGGACCCATTCCTCCGCGGCTGGGTCCCAATGATGGGTGTCGTCGAAGTGTTTCCAGGGTGGCCGCCTCGGCTTGCTTTCGCCCTTCTGCCGATTTGCATTCAGTGCACGGAGTTGGACGGCGAGCGCCCCGACCATCATCCCCCATTCGCGAGCGTTGTATCGGGAGTTCCATTTGATTGCTGCGAGCATTGGATGCCTCCTTCAAGGCAAGAAGCTTCCGCCACATTAGCCCGGGCCAAGAACACGGGATGTAAGCTACTTCACAGTCGGCCAGCATCTTCGACATAGCCGCGGGCGATCTCAGTGCACGGCGACCGGAACCTACGTTCGCTCGATATTCGGGCGCCGGGCATAGGTCATGTTGCCGCGCGATCAAAACGCGCGCGACGAAACGTAGCATTGTCCCTGTGCGCGAAGGCACGTCCTTTCGACAGAGCGTATTTTATCGCTGGTGGACGCCCGCTCAGATGGAGGCCAGCGCATGCTTGAGCTTTGGAACAGCTGGTACGGCACCCTAGCCTCGGTGGAGGCGCTTGCCATGGTCATCGTCATTGTCCTGGTGGCTGCCGGCGCTATGACGCTGGCGGACAATCGGCGGCAAAAAACGCGTCCAGCAAAGGATTGATCTAGGGGAGTACACGCCCTACTCCGCCGCCACCCATCCCGTGGGGCCGCATCGTTTCCATGCGCGAACGTGTCGGCTTCTTCCTTGCGGCCTGTGAGGCACAGGACGCTGTGAGCCGTCGCGCGCCGGCCTCAACAGGTGGATTTATGGCGCAAACCGGCCTGAACGTTGATGAGTTGAGGAGGCGCCGGGCCAGCGAACGCCGCGTTGCCAAGCGCCCCCGCGCAAAAGCGCATCATTTCGTCGAACGCAGGCCGAAGCGCGGTCGCCTTGACACGGGAGGGATTGAGGTAGGCATCCATCGCGTCCAGCAGACAGCAGGCGAGCGCCATCGGGCTGCCGCCCCGGAACTCCCCGTTCACCTGGCCGGCCGCGATGATCGACCGCACGACGCCGCGAAGCCGATCCGCATGAGACAGGCAGGCCAGCCAGTTCGCCTGTCCTGCGGCCACCACCAGTTCGTGCAATCGGACATCGTTTGTCAGCCGGTGTTCATGCATCCGGGAGATCGCACCAAATGCTGCATTCAGGCGCTCCAGGCTCGAGCGGCCGCTTCGCGCTGCACTTGCGGCCGCCGCCGACACCTCCTCGAGCAGCTCCGTCACGACAGCCTCCTCGAGCGCCCGGCGGGAGGGATAGAACCGGTAGAGATTTGCCGGGGACATTGCTGCGCCGCGAGCGACGTCGGCAACCGTGGTCTTTCGGTACCCGATCTCCCGGTACAAGCGGATTGCAGCCTGCACAATTCGTTCACGCGTGCACGACAATCCAGCCCGGCGGGTCGTCTGCGCCTTCAGCATGCTCTGCCTCAACGCAACGGAATCGCGTGCATTTCACGCCGACAGGCCTCGCCGAATTCGCGCAACGGATCCATCTCCTCCAGGAAGCCCGGCAGGTCGACGAACGACGTGTTCGGTGCGAGGTAGGTCTCGATGATCAGCCGGCCTGCCCGCTCTGCGGCATGGACCACCTCATCGTCGGACAGAATCCGCATGCGCCCGATAAGCGCATACAAATTCACCAATGCCGGGATCTCGGATTTGTCGCTGGTGAGTGCGTCCGCGTAAAGTCGGGACGCCTCCTCAATAAAGCTTCGATACAGCTTTTCACGCTTCGACGTCGCGTGCGCGTGATGGCGCTCGCGGAGTCTGCGGCGCCGGCTCATCCATCCCGTCACGATCGTTGAAATCGCTCCGAAGGCCGAACCTCCGAACGCGGCGAAAGCAGGAGCATAGATTGTGTTCATACGATCGGTCCTCATTCCTGGCGTCGCGCTATCGGTGCGATCCCACGGTCCTGACCGAAACCGCGGCGGCTGCGTGGTCGAAGACCGCTCTGCAAGCTTCGCTCAGGTCCGACTTTCTTTGCCTGAGGCAGGCTTCCACATTGGTGGGATCGGGGACGTAGCCGGCGCACAGGCGAAACGCGTCAGAAGTGCACGCCGCTCTCTGCTCAGCTGTGCCGCGGTCCTCCTGCGCGAACGCAGCGGTGCCCAGCGCAACGAGCACCGGGACTGCGAGCACCAACCGGTTCTTGAACATATCGAATCCTTTCTCAGTTTGAGGCATCTGCTTTCAAAGGGATCCTTGGCCTCACTCCGAAGTCTCCCTCGTCCGACCAGGACGAACACGGGCTTGTGAGCCTCGGCTCTTGACACATCCCGCGATCCGCGCTGTATATGAACTATACGGTGTAGTTTATTTAGGAGACCGAAGATGTCAAGCCTGTTCCTGGCGCTCGTGCGGGAAAATCCCTGGCCTGGGATTGCCGTCGCGTCGCTCAATCTGATGGTGGCCGTGTCGCTCGTGGGCGTGAGCCTGCTGCTGGGTCTCACCATTTCGGTGCTCGCCTGGGTGCACGCGCTCGCCGGCGGCGAAGCCGCGCCGGTGCGGCATGCGGCCAGCCGGAGGAGCCTCGCATGACGTCGGGGCTGTTGCTTGCCCGCGATTGCATCATCTGCTGGGTCACGGTGTGGCTCGCGCCGGTCGAATCCATCTTCGACGCGATCGAATCCGAACTCGTCCGCAGAGGTGTCGCGCTTGAAGGCGTCGAGCCCCCTTCCCCGGCCGCCGCGTGAGCATCCCGGAAGTCCGACATGCTCAACTTCATCGAAGTGTACGACGTCATGGACGTGGAGCCGGCCACCGGCGCTTCAGTGTGGACCGGACTCACGGGCACGCGGACGGCCCTCGAGCGCGACGGGCACATGATCGACCCGAAGGCGATGGCCTATTGCCCGATCGAATGGCTCGACGAGCGCGGCTATCTCGACGCCGAACGCGCGTGCCGGCACCCGCGGCCCACGAGCTTCTGAAAATGAGACGGAATCATTTCATGCCCGGGAGCTGGCGGCCGTGAGCAGGAAGTCTGTGCTGTCGCGTGCGCGCGGCGTCGTCGAGCCCGAGATGCCCCTGCGGGCGTATTTTCTCTCGGCTGGGGGCGCGCTGCTCCTGCTGCTTCTGGCGGCCGACTGGGTGTTGCCCGCACCTTCGCCGAGCCGGCTCACGGACTCGCATTCCGCGTTGCCGCCGATCCGGATTCACTCAGAGCGGAGGGGACCCGAAGCGGCCGTCATCGACACCAGCGGGTTCGGACTGCGTCCCGCGCCCGCCGAGCACGATATCGCCCAGGCGCAGCTGCCCGAGACTGAAGTCGGCGACGCCGTTGTGCACGGCGATGACGGTAACCCGGCGGTGGCGGCGGCCGACCTGCGCCTTCGCGAAAGCCTGGCCCAGTTGCAGCCCGCCGTTCACAATCAAGCAGGGCGGCGGAGCCCGCATGAGATCGCGGCGCGACGGCGCAAGCTCGCTCCGGCGCGGAGGACGCCGAACGTCCAGAGTGAGGACTCATGAACGGGGCGCAGCGGACCTCATATGCGCCTTGACTGCTGCGCGGTTGTTTCCGGGAATGGCGCAAGGGCAGGCTGCGGCGCCGACAGTTCCTGGCAATACATCCGATCGATCTTGTCCTGCATGAGCGCATAACAATCGCATGCAACGCGCTCGAGCCGCACCCGGTCGATCTCGACAAACCCGCGCCGGTCGGACGGGACGGCGCCGGCCGCGCGCAGCTTGCTCATCGTCAGAGTCGCTGTTGTCCGCCGCACTCCAAGCAACTGCGCAAGCGCCTCCTGCGTCACCGGGAGGAGATCATTGGGAACGCGGTCGTGGAGCTGCAGGAGCCACCGCGCCATGCGGCCATCCACCAGGTGCAGCGCGTTGCAGGCCGCAACGTGCTGGAGCTGCAACATCAACGCGCGGACGTGGACCTGCACGACATTCCTGATGGCCTCGCTTCGCGCATAAGCAGCCCGAAACCTGGCGGCGGAGATCTGCGATGCCGTGCCGGCCACGCGAGCAACCGCGGTCACCGATGAAAGCGACGGGCCGAGTGCGGAGAACGAGGCCAAGGCGCCTTCCCGTCCGATCAACGTGGTTGCAACCGTTTGCCCGTCCGGCATATCGAGCATGAAGGCGATTGCACCGCTATGGGGAAAGTAAACCGGGTCGAGCTCATCGCCCGACCGCACCAGGACGGTATCCGGCTCGAACGAGACCTTCTGGAAGTGGGGCGTGAGCAAGCCGAGATCCGCCGGCGGCAACGCTGCCAGCAAACGATTGCCGACGCCAGCGCGGTGGACGGTCGCGATGCTTTCCGGTGAAGGAGCAGTCATGAACAACGGTATCCACTTCTCTTATTCATTTCGATTACCCGAAATTCGAATTGGCGAACGAGAATATCCAAACAGAGCCCTCAGGGGAGATCAAGTACGGACTATTGCGGTCCCAACCGGCATTCTTCCCGCGCAAACAGGATCTTGAACGCATCATACGGTTAACGATCCTTTGCACCCGAAGGGTTTCGGCGAGACGATCGACCAGCAAGGGTTGCGACGGCGCGGGAGCGGGCGATTGGCCCGATGCGGAAGCCCCGCGCCGCCGATAAGGGCACAGCCGACGTCAAACGTACACCCCTATCCCGCGGCCGCAGCTCTCGCCGGGGCGACGTTGATCGCGAGCTTGCCGTAGCGGTCGGTGAAGGCCTGGGTGTCGATCTCCTCAAGCTTGATCTCGCCGCTCATGACGCTCCTCTTCCAGGCCGCCTGCACCGGATCGTTCTGGAACTCCGGCATCACCTCGCGGCCGAACAACTCGAGCGATTCGCAGATGTGCTCGTGGCTGTTCTTGCCGGCCTGGTTGAGCAGGATGACCTGGTCGATATGCGAGCTCTGGAACCGCTTCAGCTTCCTGCGGATCGTCTCCGGCGAGCCGATCAGGCCGCCGCGCAGCGCCGCCTCCTGGGCCTCGGGATTGTCGCGCTTCCACTTGTTGTACTCGTCCCACATGTTGACGGTGTAGGGCGCGGGCCGCTGGCGGTTCTGCGCGGCGCCGTAGAAGCGCAGCGCGAACTGGAAGAAGGTGGCGCCGTCGGCGCGCGCACGCGCCTCTTCATCCGTCCTGGCGCACATGAAGAACGAGACCAGCGCCATGTTCGGATTGATCTCGTAGTCGGCGAGCTTGTGCAGCCGCTTGGTCATGGCGTTGTAATAGGCGTGCACCCAAGCATGGGCGGCGTCGGCGCTGACGAACTGGAAGCCGAGCGCGCCGAAGCCGTGACGGCCGGCGCGCTCGATGGTCGGCAACTGCGAGCAGGCCATCCACAGCGGCGGATGCGGCTTCTGCACCGGCTTCGGCACGACGTTGCGCAAGGGGATGTCGAAATACTTGCCGTGGTGCTCGCTGCCCGCGTCGCTGAACATCGGGAAGATCGCGGCGACGGCCTCCTCGAACACCTCCTTCTTGGTCTCCATGTCGCGACCGAACGGCTCGAGCTCGGTGATGGACGCGCTCTCGCCCATGCCGAATTCGCAGCGGCCGTTGGAGAGCAGGTCGAGCACCGCGACGCGCTCGGCAACACGCGCGGGATGATTGGTGGTGAGCTGGAGGATGCCGTGGCCGAGCCGGATGTTCTTGGTTCGCTGGCTCGCCGCGGCCAGGAACGATTCCGGCGAAGGCGAGTGCGAATATTCCTCGAGGAAGTGATGCTCGACGACCCAGGCATGGTCGTAGCCGAGCTTGTCGGCGAATTCCATCTGCGAGAGCGCGTTCTGGTAGAGCTTGAGCTCGTCGCCCGCCACCCAGGGCCGTGGCAGTTGCAGCTCATAGAAGATGCCGAACTTCATGACGCCTCTCCCGCATTGTTCTTGTTAAGCTCATCTTAACGGGTGAGGCGGGGCTGTCCACGGAATCGCAATTCCGCCGCGTGGCAGAACGTCTCCTTGTCTGCACGTCGCAGCGCGCGCCCGGCGTCGGGGCCGCGCTGCGACATCCGCGCAAGTCGGCCGGTTGATCCAGATCAACGCATTAACGCCGCGGTTGCAGCACAAGCAGGGCAAGGCAACGGCCCGGATGCCGTCTCAATTCCCAAAATTTCAGAGAGACGAATATGTCGGCCCCTGACGACACGACTGGGCGCGTGCGCCGTAAGCGCATGGAGATTTTCGCTTTCCTGTTCCTGACCGCGGTCGTGATGCCCGTCCTCGCCGTCGGAACGGTCGGCTCCTACGGGCTTGGCGTCTGGATCTACCAGATGTTTGCCGGTCCTCCCGGCCCACCAGCCTCCCCGCATTGATCCCCAGAGCGAAAGACAGGCATCATGGCCCAAGCCTCACTCAATAAAGCCACGCTCAACCGCCGCGCCTTGATCACCGGCCGGGTGCTCGGCACCGACCGCATCGTGCCGCCGCCGGGCGCCGAGATCGCCAGCATCATTGTGCAAGCGCGCCCCGAGCGGCTCGCCGAGCTCGAAGCCGAGATCACCGCGCTGCCCGGCTGCGAGATCCACGGCCGCGACCCGCGCGGCAAGCTCGTCGTCGTGACCGAAGCGCCTGACGCCGGCAGCCTCGGCACCCTGCTCAACACCATCCAGTCGCTGCCGAACGTCTATTCCGCGGCGCTCGTCTTCCACGCCATCGAAACCGCCTGAGTCAGGAAGAGCCATCATGACATCGCCGAAGCTCGACCGCCGCCAGATGCTCAAGCTAGAGGCCGCCGCCATCGCGGCGGCTGCCGCCGGGCTGCCGGTGCCGGCGCTCGCCGCCAACCTCGCCACCGAGCGCGAGGTGAGCGAATTGAAATGGGACAAGGCCGCCTGCCGTTTCTGCGGCACCGGCTGCTCCGTGATGGTCGCGACCAAGGAGAACCGCGTCGTCGCGACGCACGGCGACATCAAGGCCGAGGTCAATCGCGGCCTCAACTGCGTCAAGGGCTACTTCCTCTCCAAGATCATGTACGGCCACGACCGCCTGACGCAGCCGATGCTGCGCAAGGCGAACGGCAAATACGACAAGAACGGCGACTTCACGCCGGTGTCCTGGACCGAAGCCTTCGACATCATGGAGGTGAAGTGGAAGGAGGCAATGAAGAAGCGCGGTCCCAACGGCGTCGCCATGTTCGGCTCCGGCCAGTGGACGATCTGGGAAGGCTATGCCGCCTCGAAACTGTTCAAGGCCGGCTTCCGCACCAACAACATCGACCCCAATGCGCGGCACTGCATGGCCTCGGCCGTCGCCGGCATGATGCGCACCTTCGGCATCGACGAGCCGCCCGGCTGCTATGACGACATCGAGGCCACCGATGCCTTCGTGCTGTGGGGCTCCAACATGGCGGAGATGCACCCGATCCTGTGGACGCGCCTCGCCGACCGCCGGCTGTCCGCGCCGCATGTCCGCGTCGCCGTGCTCTCGACCTTCGAGCACCGCTCGTTCGACCTCGCCGACATCGGCATGGTGTTCAAGCCGCAGACCGACCTCTACATCCTCAACGCCATCGCCAACCACATCATCAAGACAGGCCGCGTCAACAAGGACTTCGTTGCCGCGCACACCGTGTTCAAGCGCGGCCAGACCGACATCGGCTATGGGCTGCGGCCCGAGCACCCGCTCCAGAAGAAGGCGACGGGCGCGGCCAAGGCCAACGACTCCACGGACATGAGCTACGACGAGTTCGTCAAGTTCGTGTCGGAATACACGCTGGAGAAGGCGGCCGAGATGTCCGGCGTGCCGCTCAACCGCCTGGAGGCGCTCGCCGAGCTCTACGCCGATCCCAAGACCAAGGTGGTCTCGTTCTGGACCATGGGCTTCAACCAGCACACCCGCGGCGTCTGGTGCAACAACCTCGTCTACAACATCCATCTTCTGACCGGAAAGATCTCCTCGCCCGGCAACAGCCCGTTCTCGCTGACCGGCCAGCCTTCGGCCTGCGGCACCGCGCGCGAGGTCGGTACCTTCTCGCACCGCCTGCCCGCCGACATGGTCGTGACCAACAAGGCGCATCGCGACCATGCCGAGCACATCTGGCAGCTGCCCGAGGGCACCATTCCCGACAAGCCCGGCGCACACGCCGTGCTGCAAAGCCGAATGCTGAAGGACGGCCTGATCAACGCCTATTGGGTGCAGGTCAACAACAACCTCCAGGCCGGCCCCAACGCCAACGAGGAGACCTATCCGGGCTTCCGCAATCCCGACAATTTCATCGTGGTCTCGGATGCCTATCCGTCGGTTACTGCACTTGCGGCCGACCTGATCCTGCCCACCGCGATGTGGGTGGAGAAGGAAGGCGCCTATGGCAATGCCGAGCGGCGGACGCAGTTCTGGCATCAGCTCGTCCCTGCCCCGGGCGAGTCGAAGTCCGATCTCTGGCAGCTCATGGAATTCTCCAAGCGCTTCAAGATCGAGGAGGTCTGGCCCGAGGAGCTGATCGCCAAGAAGCCGGACGTGCGCGGCAAGACGCTGTTCGACGTGCTCTACAAGAACGGCCAGGTCGACAAGTTCCCGGTCTCCGACATCGAGCAGGGCTATCTCAACGACGAGTCCAAGGCGTTCGGCTTCTACGTGCACAAGGGCCTGTTCGAGGAATACGCCTCATTCGGCCGCGGCCACGGCCATGACCTCGCGCCGTTCGACACCTATCACCGCGAGCGCGGCCTGCGCTGGCCTGTCGTCAACGGCCAGGAGACGAAATGGCGTTTCCGCGAGGGCAGCGATCCCTACGTCAAGCAAGGCACCGACGTGCAGTTCTACGGCTATCCGGACGGCAAGGCGCGCATCTTCGCCCTGCCCTACGAGCCGCCGGCGGAATCGCCCGACAGCGAATATCCGTTCTGGCTCTCGACCGGCCGCGTGCTGGAGCACTGGCATTCCGGCACCATGACGCGCCGCGTGCCCGAGCTCTACAAGGCCTTCCCCGAGGCCGTCTGCTTCATGCATCCGGACGATGCGCAGGAGGCGAAGATCCGGCGCGGCGACGAGGTGAAGGTGGTGTCCCGCCGCGGCTTCATCCGCGCCCGCGTCGAGACGCGCGGCCGCGACCGGCCGCCGCGCGGCCTCGTCTTCGTGCCGTGGTTCGACGAATCCAAGCTGATCAACAAGGTGACGCTGGACGCCACCGATCCGATCTCGCTGCAAACCGACTTCAAGAAATGCGCTGTGCGCATCGAGCGGGTGGGCCTGTCATGACGAAACGATTTGGAATCGCCTTGCTTGCGTTCGCGATCGCCGCGGGCGCGAGTTCGCTGACCGCGCAGACGGTGACGTCGGGCCTGCGCGGCCCGGCCCCGCTCAATGACGAGGGGCCGGCGCCGCCGATACTGCCGAACCGCAACACCTCCGAGAGGGAGGTGCGCAATTATCCGGAGCAGCCGCCGGTGATCCCGCATACGATCGACGGCTACCAGGTCGACCTCAACGGCAACAAATGCCTGTCCTGCCACGCGCGGGCGCGCACCGCGGAATCGCAGGCGCCGATGGTCTCGATCACGCATTTCATGGACCGCGACGGCCAGTTCCTGGCCTCGATCTCGCCGCGGCGCTTCTTCTGCACGGAATGCCACGTGCCGCAGAACACCGCCAACCCGCCCGTCAGCAACGATTTCACCGACATCGACACGCTGCTGTCGCGCGCCAGCCCCGGTGGCCGCCGATGACGACGACCGCTGACGAGCCAAAAGCCAAGCGCGGCTTCATCGCGCGAAGCTGGGATTTCGCGCTCGAGCTCTGGCAGGTGCTGATCCGGCCGAGCTCGGTGTTCGGGCTCGGCGTGCTGGTGCTGGCCGGCTTTGCGGCCGGCGTGATCTTCTGGGGCGGCTTCAACACCGCGCTGGAATTGACCAACACCGAGAAGTTCTGCACCGGCTGCCATGAGATGAAGGACAACGTCTATGCCGAGCTGAGGTCGACCATCCACTTCAGCAACCGCTCCGGCGTGCGCGCGACCTGCCCGGACTGCCACGTGCCGCACAACTGGACCGACAAGATCGCGCGCAAGATGCAGGCCTCCAAGGAAGTCTGGGGCAAGATCTTCGGCACGATCGACACAAGGGAGAAATTCCAGGATCACCGTCTCGAGCTGGCCGCTCATGAATGGGCCCGCTTCAAGGCCAACGATTCCCTGGAATGCCGCAACTGCCACAGCGCCGATTCCATGGACATCACGAAGCAGTCGCCGCGGGCCTCGGTGGCGCACCAGCGCTTCCTGTTCACGGGGGAAAAGACCTGCATCGACTGCCATAAGGGCATCGCCCACCATCTGCCCGACATGCGCGGCGTTCCCGGCTGGCAATAGGGGCGATCGCATATGACCTGACGGTTTGGCCGCCATAGCCTCCGCAGCGTCATGGCCGGGCTTGTCCCGGCCATCCACGCCTCGCCATGCGGCACGAAGAACGTGGATGCCCGGGACAAGCCCGGGCATGACGACCTCTTGCGCGGCTCGAGTGCCCCCGGCAATAGCGGGCGACCCCGCTTGAACCGGCGGGCCGAATGGTTAGTTTTGAGGGATGGCGAATCGCCGCGGCTCGCCCCTCCTCAAGACAGACATGCCCACATTCACCCCGCATCAGGATGCCGCTCTCAAGGCCGTCGGCGACTGGCTCAAGGCCAAGCCCGGCCGGGGCGGCACGCCGCCGGTGTTCCGCCTGTTCGGCTTTGCCGGCACCGGCAAGACCACGCTGGCGCGGCACATCGCCGAGGGCGTCGACGGCGAGGTGAAGTTCGCCGCCTTCACCGGCAAGGCCGCGCTGGTGATGCGCAACAAGGGCTGCGACGACGCCTCCACCATCCACTCGCTGATCTACCGCGCCCGCGAATCCGGCGAGGAGCAGCCGAGCTTCGAATTGTGGGACGACGCGCCCGCGTCCAAGGCCAAGCTGATCGTGATCGACGAATGCTCGATGGTCGATGCCGAACTCGGGCGCGACCTGATGTCGTTCGACTGCCCGCTGCTGGTGCTGGGCGATCCCGCGCAGCTGCCGCCGATCCAGGGCGGCGGCTTCTTCACCAACACCGAGCCCGACGCGATGCTGACCGAGGTGCACCGCCAGGCGCAGGACGATCCGATCGTGCGGATGTCGATGGACGTCCGCGAAGGCCGCGAGCTCGACATCGGCCGCTACGGCGAGAGCGAGGTGGTGTCGCGCAAGGAGCTCGATCCCGACCGCGTCATGGGCGCCGACCAGGTGCTGGTCGGCCGCAACAACACGCGACGCGCGTACAACATGCGTGTGCGGCAGCGCCAGAACATCGAGGACGCCTTTCCGGTCGCCGGCGACAAGCTGGTGTGCCTGCGCAACAACCGCAAGAAGGGCCTGTTCAACGGCGGCCTCTGGCGCGTGAAGTCGCGCAACACCGCGCGCTCGAAATCGCGCATCCTCTCGATGCGGCTGTCGCCGGACGAGGATCTTGGCCACAAGGTGACGAAGGTCTCGGTGCGCGCCGACTGCTTCGAGGGCGGCGTCGAGCAGATCGCCTGGGAGCAGCGCAAGCCCTATGACGAGTTCGACTACGGCTACGTGCTGACCGTGCACAAGTCGCAGGGCTCGCAATGGGACGACGTCGTGCTGTTCGACGAGAGTTTTGCGTTTCAGGACTCGCGGGCGCGGTGGCTGTACACGGGGATCACGCGCGCGGCGAAGCGGCTCTCCATCGTCGTCTGAATTTCTCCAGGGTGTGCCGCGCATTCCTCCAGTCGAGCGCAATTCTGCATTCATCAGGCGCTAGGGATTGACGTGCTATCAGCGCCCAGCCAAACGGGGGCGGACGGCATGAATACGCACGCGACAAGACCTAATTACCTCAACGCGAACCTTGAGCGCATTGAGGTTGGCCGTCGAGGCTTCCTGAAGTCCGCGGGTGCCGCAGCTGGTTCACTCGCAATCTCAATGGCCGCGCACGGCCCTGCCGTTGCAATACCGGCCGGAAGCTCACGTGACGATCTGAGCGGACCGGTGCACGTCTCCAAGGAGAGACTCAACGCGCTGGCCGCGAAGTTCTACGCGGTTTTCAACGAGCGCAGCATATTGGCCGCGAACTTTCCGGAAAATCATTCCGCGCGCTTCGATGTCGAGTTGAGACGCATCACCACCTTTACACGCGTCCCGGAAACGGGAGAAAAGGTCAAGATCAGCGGACTGCTAGCAGTCCCGGTAGGCAAGCGCGGTCCACTTCCCGTCATATCCTGGCAGCACGGTACGATTCTTTCGTTCGATCAGGTCCCCTCGAACCTGACGCGACTTCAAGCCGAGGGCTACGAGCTGCGCGACAACGTCGATTCGATCGAGACGCTGTTCAACATCCAGCGCTTCGCGGGAAACGGCTACGCCGTCATCGCCGCGGATTACCTTGGCAAGGGGCCCTATCGGAACGGCCGCAGCGAAGCCTATGCAGTGAAGGACGCTACCGTCCAATGCTGCCTCGACGTCTTGAACGCCGGCTTGCTGGAGCTCGGAAAACTGGGCCTGCGCAAATCCTCCCTGTTCTTGAACGGCTGGTCGCAGGGAGCCCTCAATACGCAATGGCTCAAGCAGGAAATGCAACGGCGCGGTATCAAGGTGATGGCGAGCGCGACCCAGAGTCCGTTCAATAATCTGCCCGAGAGCTTTCATTACTGGGTGGCTCCCAAGTCCTACATACCATCTGCGGATACTGCTTATCCGATGCCGCCGGCGTGGATCACGCCCTGCCTCATCGTCCTTCTTGGAAGCTATCGGCGATACTATGGATTGAACAAGCTGTTCGATGCGGCGATCAAGCCGCAATACCGCGCCTTTGCCGAAAAGTACTGGTCCGACTACAGCCTCGATGGGGAGATCGCGAAAACCATTCCGCCGGCCTCCGACTTCCTGGTAGACGGATTCTTCGAGCGTTTCACCGACGAGGCCAACAGCAAACTCCTGCGGCGCCTGGGCTCGAACAGCGCGACCTTTTGGGACTACGATTCACCCATCAGATTCTACTACGGATTGGCCGACGAGGCCTTGTATCCGAGCCTGGTCAGGATGGCGCCCGCCTCGGGCGGACAACTTGCAGGCGGCGTTCCGGTCAACGGCGCGAGCCACCGCGGCACCTTCCTGGCAAGCCTCTATGGCGACAGCACGGTCCTTAACGGACAGCCCACGGTTTTCGACTGGTTCAATTCGATGACGTGAGCAAGGGCGACGCAGGGCATTGCGCCCCCGGCGCCGCCGTCACTTCCCCGCGACAAAATAAAAATCCTCCCGCCCCGGAGGCGAGCCGTAGGTGAACGGCTGCTGCCCGTGCCTGGTCGCGGACCAGACGTCGTCGCGGACGATGTCGAACAGCTTCCTGATCTCGACGCGCGGCTCCTTGATCTCGCGGGCGAGCGCGGTGGCGAACGGGCTGTCGGCGCCGCCGTCGCCGTCCATCGCGGTCTCGCCGTGCTTGGCGGCGTAGACCACCATGAAGCCGGCGCCGGGCTCGATGTTGGAAAAGCCCTTGTCGACCAGCTTGAGCGACAGCGTCCGCTGCATGGTCGGCGCGAACGGATTGTCGCGGCATGCATCCAGCATCACCAGACGCACTTTTCTCGCAGCGCCCACCGCTGCGATCACCTGCTCCAGGGCGACGGCCTGAGCCTCGGCATCCCTGTCGGCAGCCAGCTTGGCGTCGACAGGGACGAGATAGTTCACCCCGCCGATCTCGAAGCCGTGGCCGGCGTAATAGACCACCGCCCAGTCGGCCTTCTCCGCTTCGGCAGCGAACGTCTGCAGCGCTTCGAAGAACTTGTCGCGGGTCAGGTCGCTGACGGATATCACGGTCTGGAAGCCGACCTCGCGCAGCACGTTTGCGATCAGCTTCGAGTCGCGTGGCGGATTGGGCAAGGCGTGCACGTTCTTGTAGGCGCCGTTGCCGATCACGAGCGCAACGCGGCGCCCGGTCACCCCGGCGGGCGCCTGCGGCGTCAGCGCGGCGAGCCGCTCCTGCGCGATGGCGCGGGCGCGCGCGACCTCGGTCTCGTCGAACTTGGTCAGCGAATAGGCCGCGGCGCGATAGTCGGCGCGGGCCTGGGCAAGATCCTTCCTGCGCTCGTAAATCTGGCCGCGGCCTGAATGTGCACGGACATTGTTCGGATTGATCTGGATGGCCGTGTTGTAGTCCTTCAGCGCGGCGTCGAGATCGCCCTTCATCATGTTGACGTCGGCGCGATTGTTGATCGCGAACACGTTTTTCGGCTGCTTTTCGATCAGGCCGTTGCAGTCGGCAAGGGCCCGGTCGAACTTGCCCATCATGCCCCAGGTGATGCAGCGGTTGCCGGCGATCTGCGGCGCGTTCGGATCGATCTTCTCGGCCTCCGCGAAATCGGCGATCGCGCCGTCGAAATCCTTCATCAGCGTGCGCACGCGGGCGCGATTGGTCCAGCCGAGCAGGAATTTGGGCGTGTATTTGATCGACAGGTTGAAATCGTCGAGCGCGCTTTGCAGCGCGCCCCGGCGCGCCTGGATGATGCCGCGGTTGTTGTAGGGGACACCGTAGGCCGGGCGCTTCTGGAGCGCGAGGTTGTAGTCGGCCATCGCGAGGTCGTCCTGCCCGCTGCGCTCATAGGCGAGACCGCGCAGGTTGAGCGCAATGACGTAGTCCGGATCGAGGTCGACGGCCATGGACAGGGTCTCGATCGCGTGGACGTAGTCGCGCTTGTTGATCATGGTGTTGCCGCGCACGGATAGCGCGATCGCCTTGTCCTTGCCGGTGAGCCGGTCGGCGTTGAGCAGATTGTCGCAGGCCGCCGCGCGGGCCTGCGCCTCCGCCTGGCGGTCGCGGCAAATGGCGAGGTTGTCGCCGGCTTGCGGCTCGGCTGCGGCGATCGCGGCGGCGGAGATCAGGATGACGAGGGTCAGGGAAACGACGCGCAGCATGTTGTCAGGCCAGCTCCAGCCACCACTTTTGAGTCGATCGTCGATCGCGCGGGTTCATCTAGCGCGGAGTTCCTCACCGCGCCAAGCCGGGCTGCCTCGGGCCGCGTTTTTCACAGAGTCGTGTCCGCCGCGGCGTAACAATCGGCACCTGTCCCCGTATCTCAGGTGACCGAATGCCGCCGGACAGGCTGTTCGCCCGGCGCCAACCGACCTAGAGTATCCACCTTCCGGAAAGAGGATTTGCCATGCGCCGTCCCGCACTCCTGTCCCTGCTGGCTGCCACGACCGCCCTGACGCTGGCCTTTGCCGTGCCGTCCCGGGCCGCCGAGGATGCGGTCGTGATCCCCGCCCCGACCATGGACGCGGCACCGGCGAGCGGCATCCAGACCGCCGTGATCGCCGGCGGCTGCTTCTGGGGCGTGCAGGGCGTGTTCCAGCACACCGCGGGCGTCGTCAACGCGGTCTCCGGCTATGCCGGCGGCACCAAGGCGACCGCCGACTACCAGACCGTCTCGAGCGGCCGGACCGGCCATGCGGAATCGGTCGAGATCAAGTACGACCCGAAGAAGATCAGTTACGGAAAGATCCTCCAGATCTACTTCTCGGTGGCGCACGACCCGACCCAGCTCAACCGCCAGGGTCCCGACACCGGCACGCAATATCGCTCGGCGATCTTCACCACCTCCGACGAGCAGAAGAAGGTGGCCGAGGCCTATATCGCCCAGCTCGACGGCGCCAAGGTGTTCAGCAAACCGATCGTGACCAAGGTCGGCGCGCTGGAGACGTTCTATCCGGCGGAGGCCTATCATCAGGATTATCTGACGCTGCATCCGAACCAGCCCTACATCGCCTATAACGACCTCCCCAAGATCGAGAACCTGAAAAAGCTGTTCGCGGATAACTACATCGAGAAGCCGACGCTGGTGAATGCCAGCAAGGCCACCAACTGATCGCGAGATCACCAAAAAACGGGAGACCCATGCCCGACGCCAAGACGAAAACCACGGACGACAAAGTCATCAAGAGCGAAGAGCAGTGGCGGCGCGAGCTGTCGCCGATGCAGTACGCGGTGCTGCGCGAGAAGGCGACCGAGCGTCCCTTCTCCGGCGAGTATGAGCACGACCACCGTGCCGGCACCTATGTCTGCGCCGGCTGCGGCAACGTGCTGTTCGAGTCCGATGCCAAGTTCGATTCCGGCTGCGGCTGGCCGAGCTTCACGCAGCCCGCCGTCGACAGCCACGTCGACGAGGAAAGGGACGTGAGCCACGGCATGATCCGCACCGAGGTGCTCTGCGCCAAGTGCAGCGGCCATCTCGGGCATGTCTTTCCCGACGGCCCCGGGCCGACGGGCCTGCGCTATTGCATCAACTCGGCGGCGCTGAAGCTCGAGCCGAAATAAACGTTGCGCGCCGCCGGGTTCCGCCATGGAACCCGGCGGCGCGATGTGCTTTTCTTCTCTGGCGGTGCGGCCGATCATCGCGTTTTGGCGGCCGCCAGGGAGGATGCCATGACACTCGGGACCATCCTGATCATCCTGGTGATCATCTACCTGCTCGGCGGCCTGTCCGGCCGTGTCGGCGGTTATGGCTACGGCATGGGCCATTCCGGCATGGGGATCGGCGGCGTCGTGCTCGTGGTGCTGGTCGTGCTGTTGCTTCTCGGCAAGCTGTAAACCATTTAACACATTGAAATCACTTGGTTTACAGCCCTTGCGGGGCAGCCATGCGCGGATTCATCATCTCCCATCGCAGGGGTCGCATTTTTGTCAAATCGGCCTATATTAGAGGACGAAAATGACATGTGCGGCGGGCCCACGCGCTTGTGGCCTCCGCCCTCCCAAACCCCACGCGCTTAAAGCCCCAGAGAAGATCACGAGGTCTTTGACCATGCGTCCACTGCGTCCGTTCAACTTCAACACATCCGCCGAGCTCTTCCCCGCCGCGATCCGCAAGAAGAAGCGTGCCGGCTTCACCTATCGCCGGTTCGGCACCGCGGCCGAAGCCGTGCAGTTCGCGATGGAGCAGTTGCCGACGGATTCGCTGAACGGCGCCTATCTCCAGGTCGAGGAAGCGCGCTTCGACCAGAACGGCATCCGCTCGCTCTATGAGAGCGAAGCCTTCCCGCTGCCCCGTCGCCGCAAGCCCGAGCCGGCCGCCGAGGCCGACGCCGACGCGGCATAAGTTTTTCGCAAGCCTCCGATGTGCGCAGAAGGCGCGATGGCCGAAAGGCTATCGCGCTTTTTGCGTTTGAGGGCTTTGGAGTCCCATGCTTCCACAGCGTCATGGCCGGGCTTGTCCCGGCCATCCACGCCTTAGACCGCGGCACGAAGAACGTGGATGCCCGGGACAAGCCCGGGCATGACGACCGTTCGGGCATATTCAATTACGGAGAGCAGCGCCCTACAAGCGCGGCTGCTTGTCGAGCCAGCGGCGGAGCAGGCGCATGTTGCGCATGTTGGCGCGGAACATGACGTCGAAGGCGTCGCCCGCAAGCGGCACCATGCCGACCACGCCGTCAACCGCAACATTGCCGAGCATGCGCGCGGTGAGGTACCAGGGCGCGCCCAGCGCGCGGGCCTCGCGCACCAGCCACAGCGAGATCGCCGTGGTGATGATATCGCCGACGACGGGGATCAGTCCGATCAGGCCGTCGATGCCGTAGCGGATGTTGGTGCCGGGCAGGATGAAGGCGACGTCGAGCAGCTTTGCGATCGCCTCGAGCCGCGCGATGCGCTGCTCGCGCGTCAGATTGCCGAACGGATTACCCTGGCCGAACTCGAAACGAAACTCGCGAAAGCCCTGCTCCAGCGTCTCGGGCCGGATCTCGCGGCCGTCCTGGTCGATGATCGGCCCGCGTGCTTCGGTGCCTGAGAAGCGCGAACGGCTCCCGGAACGGGATTTGCGCGGAGCAAGAATATCGTCGTCGGACATGGTCATAGCCCAGGGGAAACTCGCCGACGCGGCGGAGGTTGCTGCACCGCGTCCGAACGTCGCGCGGTCAGGTCGGTGCCGCCGCCGCTTGCGGCTCCTCGACATATCTATGCACGAGCCAGGAGGAAATCACCGACGGCACGAAGCCGACCATTCCGTACAGGATGAACTGAACCGCGCCCGAATCCGGCCCGCGCGAGCTGTACGTCAGCGAGGCCAGGACGAAGGCGAACAGGCCGACCAGCAGCGTCCGCAGCACCGGGCCGACCCGGCGGATGTGGACCAGGATGTCATCGACCGCGCCGATCATCAGCGACGGCAGGAAGCCGAACAGATAGCTGTATTGCAGGGACTTGAAGAACACTGCGAACAGCTTGCCGACCTCGCCGAGGTTGGTCTGGGTCCAGTAGCCGGACTGGTAGGTCGTCGTCAGCAGCAGCAGGAACCCGCCGACGAACGGCCCGACCAGCGCAAACACCAGATAGCGTTTCATCAAAGACCCTCACACTTCACCCCTGTTATAGCAGCGCCTCGGGAACCTTGAATAGCGGGCGCCGGCGCCTCCCCCGAGGGGAACAAGTGGCAAGGCGACGAGTTCAGACAGGACCTGAATCACCCCCCTTGGACTGGAGCCGCCGATGTCCCGCAAATTTCTTCTGGCGACGATCACGCTTGCAACCCTCGGTGGCCTGTCGAGCGCGCCCGCTCTCGCGCAAGGCCACATGGGCACACCGCAGGAGCAGAACGCCTGCTCGCGCGATGCCTCGCGGCTGTGCCGCAAGGACCTCGGCAATGACAGCGCGGTGCAGGGCTGCCTGCAGGCCAACCGGGCCAAGCTGTCGAAATCGTGCAGCAAGGTGTTCGCCAGTCACGGCATGTGAGGATCGGAAACAGTCCCTGTGAACGGAGAGGTGAAGCCATGTTGCGCGACGAGCAGCTCTCGATCCTCAGGGACATCTGTCAATCCATCGCCTTTGCCGACGACCGGCAAGGCAAGATGGGACAATTGATCGCCGACGGCTACGTGATGAAGGACGGCGATCTGTTCGAGCTCACCGCGAAGGGCGTCACCGCCGTCGAGGAACACGCCGCCGCACTTGGCGAGAGCGACGCCACAAGCACGCCATCCTATCGCCTCATCTGACGCAACGCGTCGCTTCGACGTGACGTCTGCGCAACAATTGCGAATTCGTTCGCGCGGCCCATTGCAGCCATACGACAATGGCGCATACTTGGCTCGGGCGGCGCAGCACTTTTCGATTCGAACATCACGAGAGATCGAGCAACCACATGCGGGATTGAGTTCCCGGCGTGATGGCTGCGACATGCGGCAAGTCAAGCCGCGTGCGGCGCCCCAAAACCAAGCGGCTCAAGCCCACGGACCTCGGGGACGCATTCGACATGACACGCAATCAGACCATCGCAACTCTCTTCGCCCTCGCCACCACCGCTGTCGCATTCCAGACATCGCCCGGCTTCGCCTTCTCGCCCGAAGCACAGCAGATGTGCTCGGGCGATGCGATGCGGCTGTGCTCCAGTGAAATCCCTGATATCCCGCGGATCACCGCCTGCATGGTGCGGAACAAGGCGCAGGTCAGCCCCGGCTGCCGCGCCGTGATGGACCGCGAGCACGCAGCCGCAGCAGCATCGCGGAAGCGGGAAGCCGCCGCGCAATAGGCGGCGACGCCGGCGGATCGCCCACCCGCGCGTGGCTCAAGCGACACCGGCGCCGGAAACCTTGTCGGCCGTCCGTCATTGATCCGTTTCCAACACTTATCGGAGCGGAGTATGACTTTACGGACACTTGAAACCCTGGTCGCGCTCGCCGCGATCGGCATCGCTACGCCGGCGTTCGCGCAAGGCGCAGGAGGCGCGGGCGGAGCTGGCGCGGGTGGCACTGGAGGAACGGGCGCTGCGGCCGCAGGTTCGACGGGCGCTTACGGAGCCGGTGCCTACGGCGCCGGCAGCTACGGTGCGCCGAGCTCTGGGGCCTTCAGCGGGCCCAGCGCTCTCCCACGCCCGACGAACTCCGGAACGACAGACAGCACAAGCAGCACGACAGGAACGACGGCCGGCGGAGTCTCTACGCCAAGGAAGGCGACGAACTACTTCGTCCCGTCAGATCCGTCGCTCAGCGGTCCGAGCGCGACGGCGGCGGCCCAGAAAAACTCGGCCGTCAACGGTTCAAATACCGCACCGGGGACGAGCCAGTCGTCCGGCAACGTCGGCGCCGCGGGTGTCGGCGTCGGCCACACTGCCAACGGACAACCGATCGGCAGCTCAGGCTCGGGCCTCGGCTCGCCCGAGCAACCGATCGGTTCGGATTCAAGGTAGCGGGCTCAAGATCGCTGCCTTGACGCGTTTTCCTGACGCGAACGGGTATCTACTTCGCTCGAAAACGCTTCAGTCGCCCCACTGCGCGAACGCGTCGTTGAAGGCGCGCTCGCCGGGGGCGCCCTTCTCGATCGCGATGATGGCGCGGCGCTGGTTGGCGTAGACGAGGGGCACGTCGAACCAGGAGCGCTCCTTCAGGAGCTGGACGTTGCGGGCACGGTCGGCGTCGACATTGGACAGGCCGACCAGGAAGAAGCCGTCGGTGACCTTGACCGCGAGGCCCGCGAGCGGCGTGCCGCGCGCCTGCTCGTTCGACTTCATCAGGATGCCCGGCACGTTGGAGACGCTGCCGCCCGGGAAATCCTGTGGCAGGATGAAGGTCAATTCCGCGGTGTGGCTCGCCGGCAGCGAGGAGTCGGTGTTGCGGCGGAACGACATCGTCATCTTGAACTTACGGTCGGGAATCTCGATGTCGGCGCGCACGGCGACGTCGGCCTTCTGGTTGCCCGACGCCTTGATCGGCTCGAGCCGCCACACCACCGAGCCGACATATTGCTTGCCCTTCGGATCGGACGGATCCTCGTCATAGAGCACGACCTTCTGCGCCACCGGCGCGACCGGCTGGTCGCTGGCCGAGGGCTGGCCGACCCGATCGGGGATCTTCGGCTTGCTCTGCGGCTGGGACGGATCCTTCGGCGCCTCAACCACCTGGGTCGGCGAGGACTTGAACAGGCCGTTCGCGATCTGGACCAGCTGTTTGCCCCAGAGAATGCCGGCACCGACCAGGATCAGCACGATGCCGACGGCGATCGCACTCTTGAACGGGAAGACGGAGCGGGCGCGCTTGGGCTTCTTGGTGTCGCGGTCGAGGACGGGGATGTGCGGGCGCGTCGACGCGGCCCGCGGCGCATAGCGCTCGGCCTCCTCGATCGACTCGTCATAGGAATAGGGCGCATCGCCCTCGCCGGCGCGGTTCTCCAGGCTCGGCTCCAGCCGGTCGAATTCCGGCGAGGGCGAGGGCACGTTGGCATAGGTGCGGCGCGCGGCGCGATTGGCCTGCGCGGCGGCGCCACCGAGATCGTTGACGTCGGCGGTGATGTCGCGGAAGCCGCGCACGCCCGGTGCGGGCGGCAGCGGCGGCGGAGGTCCGATGTCCGGCGGGCGGCGCCCAGCCGCGCGATCGCGTCCGGCAGGTGGAGGGGCCGGCGGCTCCGGCAT
>NZ_LBKA01000213.1:0-43164 GCF_028128955.1 Bradyrhizobium sp. CCBAU 11386 | reverse complement strand
CCTGAAAACAGCGCTTACGTTTTATTCTGGATGGTAGCAAAATAGCGCGCCATTCAGAATAAAACTACGAACTCCTATGTAATTGAAATTACGATGTAATTTTCGGCGCCGGTAGGCCCGTTTGCACCAGATACATTCAGCTTCAGACACGAGGGGTCCGAGCCTCATCTGGGTCTATGGCGTCAGAGAAGACGGCGTCCAGGCGTTCACCGACTTCGGAATCAAACGCCTCATCGAGCTCATCCAAACCGCGCCTGCCGACGCTGTGAGCCACCCCATGTCGGCGCGCAACGCCGCACACGGTCTCCCTAGCCTGCAAAGTCTCTTCGACCAGACGAACATTCTCGTCGTACTCCATCCGGCGCTGACGCGCGGCGCCCAGTACCTTCACCTGCATTCGCCACATGACCTTAAGGCTAGACTTAAGGTCACATATTCAGAAGGACACTCGAATTGCGCAAGGCCGCCGTCGAAGGGATACAGGGTTACCGGGGATAAGCCTGTAGAAGAGAAGTAAAAAGTCCTGAAGCAAAAGCGTTCTAGTGGCGCCGGGTGGATACCGTCAATTCGAAGCCGCGGTGAGACCGACGGAGTCCGCATGCCCCCGCGACTATAGCAATCCCGACGAAAATCAGACCAGGAGAAGGTGGGCTCAAAACGACGTTTACCGGCTAGGGGACGCGCCCGACGACTAGGCGCGTCCCAAGCTACACTCGTATGCACCGCCTCGCGATATGATCTCGACAAGATACTCTGACGTCGGTGACTCTAATGATGCCAAGCCGCCGCAAGAGATGTTTGTAAGGCTGGATCGCTCGGAACTTGCTGCGTGGCCGTAGGATCGAAGCCGCTGTGTCCTGCAGAATACGTTGCCATGGCCTGTACAAGCTGGGTCAGCTGGCTGTCGAGCATGCTTCCGTCCGAGGTAACGATGCGCGAGAGCTGCGCGTCCGCCTTTGTCCCAAACCAGTCGGCAATAGTCGCCTGATCGTGGGTGCCCATGATACTCACGAGCAAATCGTTGCCGGACTGTCTCAACCACAACCGACTTGTCGAAACTCCTACTCCGATGTCGAGCTCGCCTTGCGCCGCAGCTCCGCTGCCTGTTCCGTTTACGATGCGATCGGTTCCGCTTCCAATACCGAGCCTGTATTTGTCGTAACCGCCATTGCCAGTAAGCGTTGCCGAGGTGGATCCGCCACTGAGCACGTCATTTCCCGCGGCACCGCTCACGGAGAACGCGGTCACTGTTCCGCTGGCGTTGTAGGTGTATGTGAACGTATCCCTTGCGAGCTCGCCGCTGTCATACGTCCCCGACCGAGACGTCAACACGCCGGAGGCGTCGAAGAAGTCGGTGTAGGAGCTGCCGTATTTCCCGGTGATATCGTTGAGCGTGTAGGTCGCGACGGTGCCATTTGCGTTGTACGTCCTTGAGAACGTATCTCCCGAGAGCGCGTTCCCCTTCCCGCTGGCATAGGTGCCGAACGAATAGACCACCCCTCCAGCGCTGTTGTAGTAACGTGTCATTTCGAAATCGGCGTTTTTTTTCGTTGTACGACAGCACCGCTCCGGACGCGTTGTAGGTGTACAGCCAGGAGTTTCCGGTGTTGGGTCCACTGGTGAACACTCCATATTGCGAGTTGATCACGCTGCCGTTGAAGTAGTTGGTCAATTGGTAGCCTGATGAGCTCGTCACCAAGCCGCCGCTCGACGTCGGATGCGCCAGCATGGTGCCCGAGTTAATGCTGTTGCCCGACTGGTCGTAGACTCCAACCCAAACGTCACCATTGTCTTGGAGCACCGTGGACACCATACGGCTGCCATTGCGATCAAAATAGTCGTTGCCGATGTTCCAGGTGTGCAGATTCGCCACATCGCTCCGCACCTGGCTGGCAAGTGCTCCCGTCGGACCCCAGGTCTGGTAGTAGGTGTCGCCCGTCTCAGCCCCGCTCGTCCAGATGCCGCTCTTGCTCGCCATGATCCCATGGTTGAAGTAGAACGTGTACGACGACCCCAGCTTTCCAGTCGGATCGATGACACTGTACGATGCCACGGTGCCGTCCGCATTGTACGTGTACGCCCACGTGTCGCCGGCATTCGCACCGCTGGTCCAAGTGCCTACCTGGGCCACCCTCTGCCCCGCGCCGTTGTTATAGTCCGCGTGGACATTGTCTGCTCCGACCACCGTCGTGCTATTCGCTGCGGTGAGCGCCATGTTCGCAACGCTACCACTGACGGAGAACGATGCGACCGTTCCATCGGAATTATAGGTGTAGGTGAACTTGTCTCCAGCCAGAGCTCCTTGATCGTAGATCCCGCTTTGTGAAAATAAGAGTCCTGTATTGCTATATGAGTTCGTGTAGGAGCTTCCGTAGCTTCCATTCACGTCATCGAACGTATACGTCGCGACGCTTCCATCAGCGTTGAAGGTCTTTGACCAAGTGTTGAGCGTGTTGACGCCGCTAAGCCAGGTACCGACCTGCGCAATCTTCTGCCCCGTGCCGTTTCTGTAGTCTGCATATACCGTCCCCGCCCCGAGCACCATTGTACTATTCGCGGGGTTCAGTGCGATGTTGCCGAGCATGCCGCTGACGGAGAACGCGGTAATCGTTCCGCTGGCGTTGTAGGTATACGTAAATGTGTCGCGTGCAAGCTGGCCGTTGTCATACGTCCCCGATCGGGACGTCAACACGCCGGAAGCGTCGAAGAAGTCGGTGTAGAAGCTGCCGTATTTCCCGGTGATATCGTTGAGCGTGTAGGTCGCGACGGTGCCGTTTGCGTTGTACGTCCTCGAGAACGTGTCTCCCGAGAGCGCGTTGCCCTTCCCGCTGGCATAGGTGCCGAACGAATACACCAACGCTCCAGCGCTGTTGTAGTAGCTTGTCATATCGAAGCTGGCATTTTTTTCGTTGTAGGACAGCTTCCCTCCGGACGCGTTGAAGATGTATAGCCAGGAGTTTCCGGTGTTGGGTCCGCTGGTGAACACTCCATATTGCGAGTTGATCACGCTGCCGTTGAAGTAGTTGGTAAATTGGTAGCCTGAACTGCTCGTCACCAAACCGCCGCTCGACGTCGGATGCGCCAGCATGGTGCCCGAGTTAACGCTGTTGCCCGACTGGTCGTAGACTCCAACCCAAACGTCACCATTGTCTTGGAGCACCGTGGACACCGTACGGCTGCCATTGCGATCAAAATAGTCGTTGGCGATGTTCCAGGTGTGCAGATTCGCCACATCGCTACGCACCTGGCTGGCAAGCGCGCCCGTCGCCCCCCAGGTCTGGTAGTAGGTGTCGCCCGTCTCAGCCCCGCTCGTCCAGATGCCACTCTTGCTCGCCATCAGCCCATGGTTGAAGTAGAACGTATACGACGACCCCGACTTCCCGGCCGGATCGCTGACACTGTACGATGCCACGCTGCCATCTGCGTTGTACGTGTACGCCCACGTGTCGCCGGCGTTCGATCCTGTGTCATATATGCCGCTCGTCGATATCAGAATGCCGGCGCCGGAGTAGACCTGCACTGACGGGCTGCCAGTTTGGGCATTGACCGTCGTGATCGTCTTCTTGGTCGTCAGCCCGTTGACGTCAAGGTCAAGCTGCGTCGTGACGCTCGTACCATCGATTCTTGTGACGGTGGTCGCAACGCTATCAAACAGCCCCGAATTGCCGCTGTCCGTCTGAACGGTCTTTACTAACCCATCGGCGCTGATGGTGGTTACCACTCGATCCTTGACCGAGCCGTCGCGATTGAAGTGCTGCCCGGTAGCCACACTAACGCCATCGACCCCAATTCTCGTCACTTCGGTGTAGTCATAAACGCCAGTGCCCTTCGTATCCGTCTTCACATTTCTTGAGAGCCTGTCTGCGCTGATCGATGTGATCGATTGATCGACCAGGGAGCCATCGGCCTTCAGATCCTTGGTGATCGTCGAGGAACTTCCATCCGCGCTGATCGTGGTGGTCTCGGTGTGGTCGAAATATCCCTTGCCCGTTGTGTCCTTCTGCAGGGTGATGGTCCGACCGTCCGCGCTGGTGGTCATAATCCCCTTTTGATGAAGCGTACCGTCACCGTTCGTATCGACGATCGTTTCGACCCCACCTCCATTTGCATTGTCTGCGATCGTGTCGACCCTTGTGCGATCTATGGTTCCATTGCCATCAAAATCCCATTGGGTCTTAGTTGTCAGGCCGTCGGCGCTGACCGTTACGGTCGCCCGATCCTTCACCGCGCCAGAGCTGCTAAGATCTGTAATGGTCTCCAGCTTGCTTCCGTCAATAGACGTGACGATCGTCTCGGTCTGGTCGGTAACGTTATTGCCGTCGACATCACGGATGATCGTGGTCGTGCGACCATCGGCACTCGTCGTGCTTACGGATTTGTCCTTTATCAAACCGAGCGCACTAAAATTCGTAACTGTCGTGACAGTGCTGCCATTCGCATACTTGTTCGTGACCACCGACTGGCTTTGGTCGACGACCCCGTCGCCATTCGTATCACTCGCAATGGTTTGCGTTCGACCATCAGCCGTTGTCGTAGTAATCGACCGGGACCTCAAAGCTCCGCCTGCACCATAGGCCGACAGCGTTTTGACGCGCGATCCGTCCGAGTTCACGGCGGTGATTTCGGTGGCGGTTTGGTCGAAGCTGCCAGATCCCGCAGTATCCCATTGCTTCGTCGTCGATAGTCCATTTGCGCTTACCGTCTGCACGTGACGGCCAATGAGCGCACCACTCCCATTGAAGTCCGTCGTGGTCTCCGTCGAGCTACCATCGGCGTTGACGACGGTCGCGTCGGTTTGGGTATGCCCAAATCCGCCCGCCCCGGTCGTATCCCACTGCGTCGTCTTGCTGAGGCCATTGGCACTCGTCGCAATGACGGTCTTGTCCCGCAAGGACCCGTTGGCATTCGTGGCGGTTATCGTCTCAGTTTGACTGCCGTCCGAGTTGAGAGTGATGACATCGGTAGTCGTCTGATCGAACGTGCCCGAACCCGTAGTGTCACGCTGGATCGTTGTTGATAGACCGTTCACGCTGGTCGTCGTAACTGTCTTGTCTTTGAAAGTACCGTTGGCATTCAGATCGGCAACCGTCGTAGCCGTGCGGCCGTCCGACATCACCAGGCTGGTTCGCCTCTGATCGACTGTTCCGTCTCCGTTAATATCGCGCGTTGTAGCAACCGAATTCCATCAGAACTTGTTGTGGTCGTTGTCTGGTAATGCAACGAACCGCTGCTGTTGTTGTACGTAATCGTCCTGACGGTGCTTCCGTCCGCATTGAGCATGGTGACATCAGTCTCCACCAGGTCGAACACGCCGTCTCCGGTGACGTCCTCCTGGGTCGTCTTCGACAATCCATTGGTGCTCGTCGTGACTACAGTCTTATCCCGCAAAGATCCCGCGTTCGTGGTCGTCACCGTCTCGGTTCGACTCCCGTCCGCATTAAGAGCCACGACGTCGGTAACGGTCTGATCGAACGTACCCGAGCCAGTGGTATCCCGCTGGATCGTCGTTGAGAGACCGCTCGCGCTAGTCGTCGTGACGGTCTTGTCCTTGAAGCTACCGTTGGCATTCAGATCGGCAACGGTCGTAACCGTGCTGCCATCCGACATCACCAGGCTGCTCTTGCTTTGATCCGTTACTCCGTCTCCGTTGATGTCACTCGAAATGGAAACGGTATTACCATCGGCGCTCACCGTTGTCGCAATCTTGTCCCTCAGAGAGCCGTTGCCGTTGGCGTCCGCAATAGTTCTTGTCCGACTTCCATCGACGTTCAAGACCGTGATGTCGGTCTGCGTCTGATCGTAGTTGCCCGCACCAGTGGTGTCTTGCTGGACCGTTATTGACAGCCCGTTCGCACTCGTGGTCGTAACAGTCCGGCCTTTCAGGGAACCATTACCGTTGAGATCCGCAACGGTCCGCGTTCGACTCCCGTCGCTATTTACGACCGTTACATCCGTCCGACTCGCGTCGGTTGTACCGTTGCCATCGATATCCACCTTCGTGGTCACGTTCAGCCCGCTGGCACTGGTTGTCACGGTTGACTTGTCGACCGTCACACCATTGACGCCACGATAGTCGGTCACCGTCTCCGTTCGGCTGCCGTCAGTGTTGAGAACGGTTGCGTCAGTCCGCCGCCGATCGAATACGCCCGCACCCGTGGTATCCTCCTGCGTGGTGACTGAGAGTCCGCTCGCGTCCACGGTGACGATGCGCTTCGACAAAAGCGAGCCGGTCGCGCTGAACTCAGACGTGGTTGTCGTCGTACTGCCGTCCGAATTGACGACGCTGGTTTGAACCTCGTTGAAATACCCATCGCCATAAGAATCAATTTGGGTTGTGGTGGTTCTGCGATCGGCGCTAATCGACTGCACGGTCTTCGCCTTAAGCGACCCGTTGGAATTGGTATCCACAATCGTTTCGACGGCGCTGCCGTCTGCGTTGAGAACCGTGACGTCGGTCTCGGTCAGATCGAAAACCCCGTCTCCGGTCGAATCTTGCTGCGTGGTTACTGACAGCCCATTTGCACTCGTCGTGGCAACAGTTTTGTTCCGCAGCGATCCGTTGCCATTCAGATTCGTCACAGTGACGACCGAATTCCCGTCTGAGCCGATAACGGTGCCGCTGTTCTGCGTCCGATCGAAAGCGCCATTGCCATCGAGATCCGCTTGAATGCTCTTTGAGAGGCCGTCGGCACTTGTCGTGGTCACCGTCTTTGCGTTCAATGACCCATTCCGATTGAATGCTGACAACGTATCCACGATCGAGCCGTTGGCGGCGATCGAGACAGTCTCGATCGAATTGAACTGCCCGTCACCATCCGAATCAATCTGGATGGTTCGAGATCGTCCATCGGCGCTCCGCGTCGAGATTGATTGATCCCGCAAGGAGCCATTTGCGTTGCGGTCCGCAAGTGTTTCGGTTGTGCTGCCATCCACGTTCCGTACGGTCACATCCGACGACACGACATCGAATGTGCCGTTGCCATCAAGGTCAACCTGCACGGTCCGTGAAAGGTTATCGGCGCTTAGCGTGGTAACGGTAGTCCGCCGCAGCGAGCCATTGCCATTCTTCTCAGACAACGTCGTGACCGAGCTTCCATCGGCATTGAGCACCATGGAAGTCGTCTGCGTCAGTTCGATGGCGCCATCGCCATCCGCATCGATCTGGCTCGTCTTTGTAAGACGGTCTGCGCTGGTAAGCTTGATTACCTTGCTCCGCAGCGATCCATTCGTATTGAAATCCGACACCGTTTCGGTTCGGCTGCCATCGCCGCCAACGACCGTTGTGTCGGTCTCCGTCAGATCGAGGACACCGTCCCCGTTCACGTCAACCTGGAGGGTTTTCGACAAGCCGTTCGCACTTGTCACAGTAACAGTGCGATCTCTCAGCGTGGCGTTTGGATTTAGATCGGAGATGGTTACAGTGAGATTGCCCGACGCATCCCAGCTGTCCGTCTCGACTCGATCATACGTGCCGCTGCCGTCCGAATCCGTGCTCGTTGTTTGGGTCTTGAGATCGCTGCTCGTGGTGGTCGCGATCCGGTCCAGGACATGACCTCGGCTACCGTCGTAGTCGGTTACCGTCAGAGTCCTGCTCCCGTCCCCATTCAGGACCGTGGCGCTTACCTGAACTTGGTCAATAACGCCGTCGCCATCCACATCTTTGGAAAGCGTGACCGTCCGGCCATCGGCGCTGGTTTGGCTGGTCGTTTCCTTGGCGAGGCTGCCGTCGGCATTCAGCGCCTTGCTATCGATCGTGGTCGAACCATCAGCATTGTGCGTCGTGGTTGCTTGAACCACATACCCCCGAGGATCGTAGGCGAAAATCGCATCTGCCGCCGAACCGGTGGTCCCGTCGGTTTTGGTGTAGGTGGTTTGGCCCCTGATTGCGGAGCCGTCCGGCAGCATGATCGTCTGCTGATTGGAGGTGAGATCGATACTGGCAATACCCGCTTGCGCCAATGTCTCAACCTGGGTCGTGCCGTCTGCATTCGTGACGACGAGCTTAAAGTCGGCCCAGCGGGCGTCACCGCTGTCAAGCTTGCCGTTGTGGTTACTATCGAAGACGTCGCGCAAGGCGTCCATGTCCGATGTGGCGGTCGGATCCCACATCGTGAAGGCAATTTCATTGCCTTGGTTGATAACGCCGTCATGATTTGCGTCGATCGCCAGCACCGCGTCACCAGCGCTGGCCCATGCGGTCGCGTTTTGGTACCCGGTGCCCTCCATGTCGAAGAAGTAGTTCGACGATCCAAGCTGGGTGATCTTTATGCCGTTGCCATCAAGGTCGAGTACGACCGGCATTCCGGGTTCGCCCGTGGATGGGGGCGGCGGTGGGGCAGGCTCTTTAGGCAAATAGAAATGAGACGTCCACGGATTGCCTTGTAAATTGCTATAGAAATCCTGAGTGGGCATCGTATACCACTGCGGAGCAGGATAGCTATGAGATCCAGAAGACGAATCCCCCGACGACGGTGACGCTCGGTATGACGGCGAAGGCGACGGCGAGCCAAAAGTTATCGGCACGTTCGTGGAGGTTGCCATGAGGGCGGAATGCGTTGTGACAAAAGTATAAGCAGTCACACTCCGTGGAGTGGGGGCGGAAGCGGTACGGGGGTCGACGGATGAAAGCTCTGAGGCAGCGGCGCGAACTGCTTGATTGGTGCAAGCTGCTGTATCGTCGGGAACGCATTTTGACCGCTTTGCCACGTGGTCGCATCGGGGGACCTGCTCCCGTCTGTCTGATTGAATAGGAGCTGGTTGTACGTTTCAGTTGGGATAGTCGCGGATGGTGACTGCAAGTAGGGAATCGCCGGAACAGTCGGAGAACCGCTGGAAAACGAATCTGCATAGAAGAAGAGCTGGGCGTCTCCCACCAGCTCCTGGTACTGCTCGAATTCGTTAAGCAGGGGTACCGGTCCACCAGCCCCGCGTGACCCAGACCCCAGATCTTGAGTGGTGAGGGTCGCTGTTCCCTGCACGGTACCAAGATTGACGAAGAAACCTGGTCCCAAAGTCACACCAAGCGAGTAACCGGTTCCCTCGAACGGAATTCCAATTTGCAGTCCCACCACTCCAAGATGCAGTCCCCAAATCGACGAAAATCCGTCTACGGCCTTTGCATTCCCGTACGTTAGAGTTGACTCTTCCCCTACGAAGAGACCGTAGAACTTCGAACTCCACGGGGACAAGTAAGGCCCCTTAGAATAACCGCCATCCCCGTCAACCTTGTCCGTGCCTATAGAACCATACAGTCCCATTCCGTTGTCTTCGGATCCGCCGAATCCAGTGACGACGACGCCCCCTGATGCACTGCCACTAGAAATGAAAGGAATGTGCCATTCCATAAGACCGCCAAAGGTAAGCGAAAGCCCGGTAAATTTTTTGTCTGCCATGACGGCCACTCCGGATGTAAATGGATACTATTGGGAAAGGAGCCCCAGGCGGTCGAGGAACAGGAGTCCGCCAATCACCGCAAATAGGATGAGAAGTAGAAGCGCATACAGGTACAGTTCGATTGTCCCGAAAGCGCGCCAAACGATCCGAATATCGAACGGACCAACGTCGGCCTTGCGACGGATTCGATCTTGCAGGGCGGATCCAAAACAGAGCCCGATAAAAACTAGAATCGTGGCCACGATGATTATCGTGTTACGCATCTTGCCCTCTTCAGTCGGCCGCTTGCAGTGCGTCGAATTTGCACCTTACAATTCCATGTGGCCTTACGCCGGAGTCGTGGAGGCGCGACGGACGCAGTGCGATAAAGCGCCTCATCCCGTCGGACTGCTTCGAATCTTGGAACGCATTCACGTCAAACTCGCGCTGACCGTCTGCGAACACTCCAAGCGAGCCCAGCGCTTGCCGGTAATCAAGCGCAAACCACGCGCCCCACGAAACTGAAGCAATACGATTGAGCGCACAATTATCACGCAAATGCCGCCTGATTGCGCTGTGAGTCGCGATGTAGTCTGTTACTGTCAGGTCCCTCAAACCACGACCTCATCAAGGGCTCTAGCTCATTGCCGATGGACTGAAGCCCGCCAAAGAAATACCTAGCGTTGCGACGGACGGACGATTTGAGATCGCGCGGAAAATTATCTTTAGCGATGAACCGGAGGTGAGGAACGTCCGCAACTGACTGGCACTGCGGGAAGGGCACATCTGCAACTGCCCCTGCGATCGACGAAAGAAGCAAGAGCAGAACGAGCACGATGCCGGAAAGCGCCCCATTTCTTCTCAGCAGGGTCAATGCTGCACCGTCATAAAATGAAATTTGCCGTCCGACCGTCCGAGAGCTGATGGAAGCTCACCAACAGCAATAAGCCGTCTCGGGTGCGACGCCGCGCACAATCGACATGCGTCGTCAGAGACCGCCACAACGCACATCGATATTCCCCAGATACCCCAAATCTGCCCACCACGTTCAAGCACAACTTAAGGGCGTCTGCAAGAGTTCGGCAACAATCTGAAAAAAATTACGGAGCACCATAGAGCACCAAGCCACCCGACATGGATTGGAGACGACCATCACACGATCGTCTTTGATAGGTTCTTCTCAGCAGCCCTAGCGTCCAGCTCATCTGACTCTAGCGAATTGGACTTTAATGAACGTCGTCTGCTACCTATCGGATTCCAAGCGCCTAAATTAATTCCAGCATGGATCGGACTAGGCAACTCTTTGCCTACCGCTACGCGCCACTCACAATGGCGAACTCGACAGTCGGAACTGCCTTGTCCAACCGATGGTGAGGGCCACAGCAAGATCACCGCTCCCTCAAACTCTCATGCTTGTATCGTAGCAACGGCGACATCACATACTCGATGATCCGCCGCTGCCCCGTCTTGATCTCCACCGTCACCGCCATACCGGGCGCGAGGTTCACCATCTTGTCCTCGACCTGCATCTGCGTTCCTTCGAGTGACACGCGCGCTGCGTAGAGCAGCTCCTGGCCTGCGGGTTCGCTTGACTCCGACAGCGCGCCGCCCTGCTTGGCAGCGCCATTTCGCTCCGGCGGCTTGTCCTTGACGATGGCATCGCGCGAGACGCTGATGACCTTGCCGTGCAGGAGGCCGTAGCGCGTGAAGTTGAAGGTGTCGATCTTGATCTCGGCGTCCTGGCCGTGCTCGACGAAGCCGATGTCGCGATTGGAGATCATCGCCTCGACCTCGATGCTGGAGCCGCGGGGCACGATCATCATCAGCTGCTGCGCCGGCGACACCACGCCGCCGACGGTGTGGATCGCGAGCTGCTGCACGGTACCATCGATTGGCGCCCGCAGCAGCTGCTCGTCGGTCTTCTGCTGCGCCTTGATGGAATCCTGACGGAACTCGTCGGCCTTCTTCTGGGCATCGGAGAGATCGCTCAAGACCTGCCGCTCGAAGCCGGATTTGGTCTGGGCGAGCTGCTGCTCCAGCGCGCGGCGGGCGGCCTCGATCTCGACCAGCTTGCGCTCCTGCACGATACGCTCGTTCTGCTGGTCGATGAGGCGCGTCTGGGCGTCGATCCAGGCAATGCGATTGCCGTACTGGATGTCCATCGCCTTCTTGCGAATGGTGAGGGTTTCCTCGAGCAGCGGCAGCGTCGCGTCGATCTTGGCGATCGCCGCGGTGATTGATTGCGCCTCGGCGCGCTTCTGATCGATCTGCTGCACGACGGAGGCTAGCTTGGCCTGCTGCTCGGCGGCCTGCGCGAGCAAGGCGGACCGCGCCCGTGCGATCTCGACCTCGGAGGCGCCGGCGGGCTCCTCCAGATCGTGGGGTGCGGTGAGGTCGCCAAAGCTGCGGCGCAGCGCCGACAGGCGGGCGACGTCGAGCAGGCTTGCGACAAGGTCCTGCCCGACCCGCTTGCGCTCGGCCTGGGTCACCGTGCGGTCGAGCTCGACCAGCACCTCGCCGGCCGTCACCTTGTCGCCGTCGTGCACGTGGATCGCCGAGACGATGCCGGTCTCCAGCGGCTGGATCGTCTTGGTGCGGCCGGTCGGCATCACCTTGCCGGTGGCGGTCGCGATGATGTCGACATGGCCGAAGGTCGCCCAGCCGATCGCCAGCGCAAAGAACAGGATGATGGTGAGGGCCACCGCCCGCCCTGCGGGCGAAGCCGGCGTCTCCAGGATCTCCAGCGCCGCGGGTAGGAACTCGCGCGCGTCGCGCTCGCGGCGCCAGAATGCGCGGCTCTTGCGCTCGATCACATCAGCCGACGACATGGAGCCCTGCCTGGATCTGGTGAAGCATGGCGTAGCGCCCCGCCTTCTTGATCAGCTCGTCATGGCTGCCGTCCTCGACCAGACGGCCGGCCTCGATGGTCAGGATGCGGTCGGCGTGGCGCACCGCCGACAGCCGGTGGGCGATGATGAAGACGGTCCGGCCGGCGCAGATCTTGCGCATGTTGCGCTGGATGATGTTCTCGCTCTCATAGTCGAGCGCGCTGGTGGCTTCGTCGAAGATAAGGACACGGGGATTGGTGACGAGTGCGCGCGCAATCGCGATGCGCTGGCGCTGGCCGCCGGACAGGCTGGCGCCGCGCTCGCCGACAACGGTGTTGTAGCCGTCCGGCAGCGCCAGGATGAACTCGTGCGCGCCGGCGAGTTCGGCCGCGGCGATCACGCGCTCCATCGCCATACCGGGGTCGGCGAGCGCGATGTTGTCGCGGATGGTCCGGTTGAACAGCACGTTCTCCTGCAGCACCGTGCCGATCTGGCGCCGGAGCCAGGCGACATCGGCGACGGTCAGGTCGATGCCATCGATCAGGATGCGGCCGGCCTCCGGCACGTAGAGCCGCTGGATCAGTTTTGTGAGTGTCGACTTGCCGGAACCGGAGGGGCCGACGATGCCGATCACCTGGCCGGGCGCGACCTTCAGCGAGATGTCCTGAAGCGCGAGCGAAGTATCCGGCCGGTAGCGGAAATTGACATGGTCGAACGTCACCTCGCCCTTGATCGGCGGGAGCGTCGCCCGCGAGGGATCGAACATCGGTTCGGGCGCGGCATTCAGGATGTCGCCGAGCCGGGCGATCGAGACCCGCGCCTGGTGAAAATCCTGCCAGAGCTGGGCCAGCCGCAGCACCGGCTGCGCCACCCGGCCGGCCAGCATGTTGAAGGCGATGAGCTCGCCGACCGAGAGGTTGCCCTCGATGACGAGATGCGCGCCGAAATAAAGCGTCAGCGCGGTGACGAGCTTGCTGACGAACTGCACCGACTGACTCGCCCAGTTGCCGGGCGACAGCACGTCAAAACTGGCGCTGACATAGCCGGCGAGCTGCTCCTCCCAGCGCCGCTGCATCTGCGGCTCGATCGCCATCGCCTTCAGCGTCTGGATCGCGCTGACGCTCTCGACCAGGAAGGCCTGGTTCTCCGCGCCGCGGTCGAACTTCTTGTCCAGCCGCTCGCGGAAGATCGGGGTGACGCCGGCCGAGATCGCGATATAGAACGGGAACGAGCCGACCACGATCCAGGTCAGGAACGGCGAATAGTAGAACATCACCGCCAGGAACACGAAGGTGAAGCCGAGATCGATCACCAGAGTCAGCGCCGAGCTCGTGAGGAAATTCCTGATATTCTCGAGCTCGCGGACCCGCGCCACCGAATCGCCCGCACGCCGCGCCTCGAAATAGGCGATCGGCAGCGCGATCAGGTGCCGGAACAGCCGCGCGCCGAGCTCGACGTCGATCCGGTTGGTGGTGTGGGAGAAGACGTAAGTGCGGAGAGCCCCGAGCACGGCCTCAAAGATCGACACGACGATAAGCCCGAACACCAGCACGTCGAGCGTGGTGTAGCCACGATGCGCCAGCACCTTGTCGGTCACGACCTGGAAGAACAGCGGCGTAACCAGTGCAAATAGTTGCAGGAAGAATGATGCGACCAGCACCTCGCCGAGCAGCCGGCGATATTTGTGCATGGCCTGGAGGAACCAGGTGACGTCGAACTTGCGCGCAAGATCGGAGAGCGAGGCGCGCCGCGTCATCAGCACGATACGGCCGGTCCAGCCCTGCTCGAATTCCGCGCGCTTCACGACCTGCGGACGGTTGACGGAGGGATCGTGGATGAGGACGTCGTCTGTGCCGGCTTTGCCAAGGATCGCAAAAGTGCCGTCGCGTCTCTCGACGATCGCAGGCAGCGAAAGTCGGGCAAGTCCCGGCCAGCTCTCTCGGATCGCCCTCGCCTTCAGCTTCAACTGTTTGGCGGACCGGAGCATCTCGAGCACACCAACGGGGCTGCCCGAGAACTGATGTGCGATTTGCGCAGGGTCGATCGACACCTGATGAAATCGCAGCAACAGTGCGAGGCACTGCAGTCCCGTATCTTGCCTTACCGCCTCCAAATTCGTCATCCGCTCCCCGCTGGCCGCCGCTTCTCTTTAGCTACGACGCTCGTGATGATCGGAAGGGATTTGCACTCTGAGGTGTATTTCCATGACGACGTCCGAGCAGACAAAAAGGATATCATCCGTCGGCACGGGCTGCCGACGGTAGCACGCTCAGAGTATTGAGATTTCGGCGTGGCCACGCTGTCTGGCGAGCAATATCAACTGCCCGATCTTCGTCAGCACGCTCGCGCGCTGAAGATCGAACGTCAGCGGCTTCTTAGATACGGAGATTTATTCCAGTTTTTGCACCGTGCAGTCCAATCACCCTTATCCTATTCTGCTCATCGCCAACGAACCGAACGATGACCGGCAACGCATCGATGGCTCCGCAGAAATCGCCCCTCATAGAAGCAATGCAATGTTCCGTTGCAGCGTTGCACAACTTTCGGTAGCCTTGCAATACATCCTCAGCAACGCTCTGAAATAATTTTTTGTGAAGACGATCGGCTTCGCCGCTCCGCTTCATCTCGGATGCCCTCCGCGCGGTTCAACCTCGTTCAGCGCGACATAGAGAGACAAAATCGTGCGTCTCCGCAGCCGTAACGAGCTCGGCTCCGTGGGTCGTGGACACCGCAGAGTTTGCGCTCTCCACCAATTCTGTCCGGCGCGTAGAAGCCATCGAGGTGGAGATAGATAACCGACCACGTCGATCGGCCTTATTCGAGTTTAGTGCCAGTAATTCGCTTATTCCCGCGTCGATATCCCCATGGACTCCAAGCGCAGCCCAATCGGCCGATCTCAGAGCAAGTCCACGCGACGCGTGGTCATCAAGGCCTTAATCTGGGCGAGACCTAGCTGCCTGGATATGGCGGCAAAGTCCATATGGGAAAGATCTCGAAGAAGGGCGATGCCTATCTGCGCAAGCTCCTGGTGCTTGGCACGACAACAGTGATCCGCTATTGCCGCGACAAGCATGAGCTTACAGGCTGGATCAATGCGCACCTGCAAAGGCGCCCCACGCGTTTTGACGGTCGCAGTCGCCAAGGACAATCGAATTGGTGAGAGCCGCGACTACTTAATGGCAGCCGTTCAAATCCGAAGGTCAGGCAAACCTGTGCCTATGCATGCATCAAGCGCGACGGCAGTGGCTGGGACCCGATCCGTGGACTACCATTGGGGGCCGCAGCCAAGGAATCCGCTTTGATGAGGCCGGATCGCTGACTGCATCCCGACTAAACATGCTGAGACGTCGAAGAAAGTTCTTGCCATGTGGGTGTCATCCGCCGATGCACAGGTGTAAGTTCTGCAATTTTCTTCCTATTTCTGCATCGAAATGCAGAATTTTGCAGAGATTTGCAGAAGGCAAGACGGCTTCCTATCTCTTGTTGGTGGACGAGGGAATTGGGATGGTCGACAACAAGGCGCTTGAATCCGGTTTGAATGCGATGGCAGAGGACTTCCATCTTCCGGGCGGAGGACGCAAGAAGCTTTCGCAGCTGGTCGCCGGACATATGGACTGGTTCGACGCCGCCGAGCGCCGCGGTATGGGCTGGCTGGACATGATCAGGGCGTTGACCGCCGCCGGCGTGACCGGCAGAGGAGGAAAGCCGTTGAGCGTCGGCACTCTATCTTCCACGGTCTGGCGCAAGCGCGCGGAAGCTGAGGACGTGAAGAGCCGCGCGAGCCGACGAGCGCGCCTCGCGCCGCCAGAGCCCGCTTCACAGCATCGCAGACTACCGAAAGAGGCAAGTCGTTTTTCGGCCGGGAAACCGCCGCGAAGCGAGCGCACTGCATCCCGCCCTTTCGACGATCAGGCACAAGCCAGTCGGCAACCCCCAACACTCTCAAAGCGTTCGGCGCCTGAGGTCCGCAGTCAAAATAGAGACGTACTCGCGTTCATGGACCGGGCCCGCGCCGTACGTCGAAAATCGGATTAGTGAAGTTGGAGATCCGGCCGGCCAATGCACCTTTCGTCAGTGGTGCGATGCGGAAATTCCGACGGATTGCATGATATCGGTCGGAAAGTGTCTAGGATTCGATCCTGATCTTTTCCGCGAGCCGGGCCAAAGGCCCGGCGAGCGCCGGGACGCGGACACGCGTCACCGCCGCCGATTCGGCTTGCCGGATCGGCGGCGGTGCACCAGGCCTGAATGCAAGACGCGCAACCGACGTCCGGTTACGCGGCCCATGTCTTTAGATTGCTCGCTCCATCAAGCGCTTTGCTTTGCCCTCCAGCTCAAGGCGGGTGTCCTGATGAGCCCTCCCGCGAGCAAATGCGGTGATGCCCTGCACGAAATCAAAGATGCTTTCCGGCTTGCGGTTGTCCTCGCCCAAAACGGTTTCAATGATCTTCGACGTCTCGGATCTGGAAAACCCGCTCTTGCGGAGGAAACTCTCTCGGTCCTCGTCAGTGCGGGCAACAATCCGCTCCCGCGCCGCCTTGATTCCGGCGACGAATGGCGCGGGCGAGGAATTGGCAAAGCTGGTCAGTGCCGGCGCTGCTTCATGGGCAAAGCGTTGCGCCGCGAATTTCGAGTGCCGGATAGTGATTTCCTCGAAATTCTCCACTCCCCACAGATTGCGGTTCATGCAGACGGCGCGAAGATAGAAACTCGCGATTCCAAGCGTCTTGCTACCCACTTCGCTGTTCCAGCAGTAAAAACCCCGGAAATACAAGTCTGCTGATCCGTCCGGCAAGCGTCGCGCCTCGATTGGGTTGGTGTCGTCGACAAGAAACAGGAACACGTCGCGGTCACTGGCGTAGAGCGTGGTCATGTCCTTGGTCACGTCCACAAAGGGATCGTGGGTCATGGTTGCCCAGTCCATCGCGCCCGGGACCTTCCAACGTGTGTCACCCGTGCCATTGCCCGCGATCTTCATGACGGCCGCGACCAACTCGTGATCCCAGATACGGCCATAGTCCGGCCCGGTGACAGCACGAAGCTCAACGCGTCCGTTATTGGTCTCCAAGGTTTTCACGAGCTCGGCGCGATGCGACAGCAAGCCGTGTTGCAGGTTGATGGCTGACAGGGCTGCGGGAAGCTGCCGCAGATAGGACGTCGGTGCACCGACAAGCGTACACAACTGGCCAAAGCTCCAATGCGTCGGCGCCACCGGCTCGTCACGTCCCGGCACCGTCAGGGACAGCCGCTCAGCATTGTCCCGGCTCGCCTCCACCCGGATCGCCCGGCTTTCCACCATCGCGCTTGCGCGCGCTCGGCGCGCCCTCTCACTGCTTCATAGAGGTCCGGCAAGTTCAGATACCGCTCGTCATCCGGTCGCGCAAACCACTCGGACGACACGCGGCCGACCCGCTGGCCGCGCGATACGTCCACGTGGAAACCGCCGGAAGCAGGCTGTTCGTTTTGAGACAAGGTCATCATGTTCATGGTCGTTCTCGTTAGGGTCAGGTTGAAGCGCAGCGCTGCGCTGCAACCCTGCCCGTCGGCGAGACCTGGGGTAGCAAGGGCAAGGGCGGCCGGAGCGGAGGGGGATCACCCGCCCGACAAGGGCGCGCGGAAGCGCGCGTCTGCACGCGCCTGACGACATCGTCGTCATGAAGATCCTTTGCGCGGAAGACCGGGGATACCGCTCCGGCTGGCACGGCGAGCCGTGCTTCACCCTTGCCCGCGCGAGGGCGGAGCCCTTAGCAATCCCTTCAAAGGAAAAATTCTCTTCCTACCTTCCTGGAAAGCGGCAACGGAAATGCAAAGAGCCCCGCCTCCGAGGAGGCGGGGCCGATGATCCCGAGGGATCAGTCGCCGTTGCGGCGAGACCAGATCAGGGTGAAGCCCTCGTCGCCTTCAACCTTCACCAGCGAGGCGTAGATCGGGGCCGGGAAGCTCGGGTCGTCGAGCTTGACTGAGAGGTATTCGCGATCGCTGTCGCGGGCAGTCTTCTTCCAGGCGGCGCCGAACTCGGCGTTTTGCGGTGCACCGCAAAACGCGGATTATGCGGAGCTGAGCGTTATGCGGAGCGGCGTGCTGTGAATGCAGATTTTTCGGGGCCTCGTCGACCGCGGCACTCCGCATAATCTCGTGGAGAGGAGCTGCGCCACTTCGGCACAAAAACCGGGCACTCCAAAACCTGCCGTTTTGCGCTTGCGGCAGCCACCAACGAAGCAGCACGCTTTTCGACTCCATGATGCGAGGCCTGTCGTTTGGTCACGCCTCTGCAAGATGGCGCGCGATCAACTCGACTGCGAAGTCGAGGAAGTCGCGCTGGTGGAAGCCGGCGGGGTCTTGGGCAACGCTTGCCAACAAGGCTTCGCCTGACATTGCCGCATGCATGTGAGCCGCGCTCAAGAGAGCAATGGCGTACTGAGTGTCGGAGATCCGCGGTGCGGGCCGCCTAGCCTTCCGCGCTGCTTCCATCCGCGCTCGATGAACTCGCTCGACCAGCGGCTTGAGCATGCCTGATCCCTTTGGCCGCCAGCCGGCCAGGCTAAGCCAGAGGGCGAGCCTGGCGGCCCGTTCGTCCGTATAGGCGCGCTGAAAGAGCCGGCCGAGGGCGGCGACGTCAATCTGATCGGGCGCCCAGCTTTCGATAGTCGCTTCAATGTCATCCACCAGCCGGCGTCCGATGCGGCGCAGGAGGGCGTCCATCAACGCTTCGCGCGTGCCGAAATGGTAGTGGACAGCCGCGTCCGTAATGCCCAGGTCGGCGGCGATGCGCTGGATGCGCACGCCTTCGGGGCCGTCGTCGTGCAGTCGCTGCTCCGCTGCATCCAGGATCGCGAACTTCGCCGCTTGCGGTGTTCGACGTTGTCGCGTGGCCATTGACATTCCTGCGTTGGCGAGCCTTACTTAGGGTATCCTAAGTAAGGGGGTTGTCCATGGACGATTGGCATCCCGAGGCACTGGCGAGAATAGCTGATCGGCTCGGCATTGCCTTTACCGACCTCGCGCCGCCGCGCTCACGGAGTTTCCGCACGCAGGGTGGACCCAATATCCACGTCCTCGATTGGGGCGGCCAAGGACCTCCGGCGGTGCTGCTGCACGGCGGCTCGCTCACCGCCCGCACCTGGGATTATGTCGCCGTTGCGCTGCGGGCCGATTACCGGCTCGTAGCACTCGACATGCGCGGCCACGGCGCAAGCGATTGGTCCAGCGACTATTCAATAGAAAGCTACGTGACGGACCTCTTGGCAGTAATCGACGGACTCGGAATCGAACGCACGCGCATCGTCGGCATGTCATTGGGCGGAATGGTGGCTTGCGAGTTCGCGCTGCGCCACCCGGACCGCACCGAAAGCCTCGCGATGGTCGATGTGACCTCACGGCCCGTGTTCGCTGCAACGGCGCGGATGCGTACCTTCATGACGGACTTTCGTGGCGCGGCGACAGTGGACGAAGTGGTTGAGATGGCGCTTGCGGTTAGTCCCAAGAGCGATCCAGAGCGCCTTCATTATCGGATGCGCACCCTGCTGAAGCGTGGCGACGACGGGCGCCTCGTGTGGAAGAGCGACCGCCGTCGTCCGTTGGATTATTATTATGCCATGATCCTGAGGCATCTCGCAGGCTTCGAGACGCGTGTCCCAGACATGGCTGCACCGTTCCTGCTGGCCAGGGGTGGTGAAAGCCTTATCGTCGCCGAAGACACTGCCCATGACTTCACCGCGCGATTCTCCGACGGGCGGTGGATCAATATCAAGGGTGCGGGCCATAACGTCCAGGAAGACAATCCGCGCGATCTGGCCGACGCGCTGAGAGCCTTCTGGGGAGGACGCCTGCGGAGCATGACGCAGGAAGGCATTCAATGAAGACTTGCCAGGTCTTTGCTGCATATGATCGCGACGCACCTGCTGAACACGCCTGGGCCTACTGCCCTATGTGCGGCTCCGGCCTGATCCGAGCGACCAAAGGTGAGCCGGCAAAGGCATGCGCAAACCCAACCTGTGCCTTTGTGCTGTACCGAAATCCAACTCCAATCATCGCCGTTCTCGTCGTCGACGGTGACAAGTTCTTGTTGTGCAGGCGGAAGCGAGAAACCCTCGAAGGAGGCAAGTGGTGTCTGCCGTGCGGTTACATCGAATTTCATGAGGATTATCTGACGGCAGGCAGGCGCGAGGTGAAAGAGGAGACTGGCCTTGAGGTAGAGATTACTGCCCTGCTCAGCGTCGCTTCCAACTTTCTTCGCCCGGACATCCACACACTGGCAGTTGCCGTGCTCGCCAAGTCGGTGGGCGGAGCAATCTGTCCCGGCGATGACGTCGACGAATTGGGGTGGTTTTCTCTTGGAGACAAATTGCCGAACTTTGCGTTCTCAGCTGATCGTCACATGGTGGAGCGCTACTTTGCGACTCGCCTCTCGGGCGCGCCCGTCGATCTCGCATACGCGACGACAAGACAAGATCGGCTCGCCGCTCCGGGCCGTCGAGGGTCGTAAGTATTTGTCTGCACATTGATGGCACTGGAGCCGCGGCGCCTCGCGGGAGCGAGACGCCGCAGTGAGTGGTCAGCGCGACCAGACGAGCGCGTAGCCGTCATCGACCGCGACGAGGTTGGCGTAGATCGGCGCCGAAAAGGACGGGTCGTCGAGCTTCACCGAGTGATAGACGGTGTTTTCTTTGGAGGTCCGCTGCCACGCGGCACCTATCTCGACGTTACCGGCCATCACGCGCAGGTTCGGGGCCTTCTCGTTCTCGGAGGGTTCGGCCGGAAGGAAGCGCGCCTTGATGTTGAGCGAGAGCGTCTTGATGGTGCCGCTGTAGGATCCATCTTCGGCGCGGGTGAAGGTACCAATCTGAGCCATGGTGATCTCCTGTTGCTGTTTCCAAGCCCGCGACCATCGCGGCCTTGATGGCGATCTGTAAGCGCCGCAACGACCGGCCCGCAGCCTTGGCCCGCAGCGAAGCGGAGGATGGCGGGCTGAGCGATCTTGTTGCCTCGCGAGGAATGCCGCCGCTTGGCGGCAGGGGAAGAAGATCGTGAACGAGCCATTGCGGGTAAAGGTCGGCGAGCGCAGCGAGCGTATTGTGGCGCGTGATCCGCCAGCAAAAGGCCGGTATGGACGTGGGCGCAAACAGCCTGACAGGAGGGCATCCGCTAAAAGGCTCCCACACCGCCGCGACCGCGACACCACACCGGCAGCTCGCGCTCGATACAACAGCGCGCACCTGAACGTCCGCAACGACGAGAAGAACCGGGGCTAATCGGTATTGCCAGGAACGGCGATGGCGTGCAGGGAGACAAGACCGAGGAAGCCGTTGAACGAGGTGCCGACACAAATCCTGAGCAGCTCCGATCTGCTGTGGACAGCGGGCCTTGTCATGACGCCAAGCGTTCGGTCCGATGCAGACCGTCGCATGCTCCAGCCTCCACTCAAGCCAGGGAGGCGTCGTCATGTCGAAGCGGAATCAGAAACGAAGGCAAGGCAAGAGCGTGGAGGGACGGCTATGCGTCCTCTCTGCCTATATTGACGGATTTAGGAGCTGGCTTCAACGAAACGGCTATCAACCGACGACGATGGTAGAGGTGATGCGTCTGCTTGCGTGCTGGGCCGGTTGGCTGAAATCGTCGGAATTTACCCTCGACAACATAGTAGCCGGGTTCGATGCATCTGCTGCGGTGTTTAAGGGTAGTAAGACGATCAGAGCTCCCCGCGGGGCGGGCGCCTTGTTTATCCGGTATCTCCGGGAACAAGGAGCGTTGCCGCCGCCTTCGGCGCCACCATCTCCCACGAAGATATGGCCTATACTCGGAGCATTCCGGACGTGGATGCGAGGCCAGCGGGGCGTCACCGACTCCACGCTCGACACCTATCAGACCACTCTTGTCGATCTTCTCGAGATTCTTGGCGACGACCCAAAAGCCTTTACCGCCCAAGCAGTACGCGCTTTTGTTCTTGAGCGCGCCAACCGTCGTCGCCAACGTCGGCACCTGGATGTACAACGCTGCGTCCGGATGGCTGATGACCAGCCTCGATGCCAAACCAATGGCGAGGACGCAAGTCAGCGAGGATCAGTTTCAGGTCAAGGAAAACGAGGTCATCCATCTTCCGACCGACGCCCGCTGGACAGCGTGTGCCGGCCGCCCGGAACCGCACCTTTACTCGCAGGGCATGGTGGGAAGTGTCCTCCCCAATGGCGAAGATTATCGGCGTGAAGACGTCGAGCCGATCGCGATCAAGCTTTTGGCGGCGAGGCCGGGAGCTTCCGGGGAATGAAGAAGCCTGACCGATTTCCATATGAGACTTCACGATGGTCGCCGGCGCAGCCGGACCAAGCCAAACGATGGTCCGAGGAGCTGGACACGCAAAGTCCGCAGAACGTTCGCAACAGACTAGTGCAAACCGGCGCCGGCTCTGCCGGCGCGGTTACGATCGGAACGACGGAAATGACGATCGGCTTCGCTGAAGACTGGCTAGCCTGGCACGATCGCAAGCGAGAGGCGTCGGAAGACAAGCCACACAGGAAGCACTGGCTCGATTGGTTCTTGGGGGCTGTGACGGTCACATCGTTGGGCTTCGCCTTTTTCACAAGCGTCCTTTACCAACGCGACGACATTCGGGTCGTCATCGGCGAAGCCCTCAAAGTCACGCGGGATAAAGGGGGATTGGTGCTGGCAGAGGATCAGAATTTCACCTTCATCAATTCTGGAAACCGCCAAGCTCTCATAAGCGAAATCTACGCTGAATTAGTGCTGATTACCGATCCGAAGACTGGATGCGATGGCCGGTTCGCCAAATCCATCGTTCTTAATCCGACCCAGATCGTCATAAAGCCGGGAGACATTTCGCCGGTACATGCGAAGGTGGTGCAGCGTTATCCTTGGGAAAGGGACAAGGATGGGCTTCTTTTCCGGCAGGCCAAGGAAGAGCAGAATGATAGCTACATCGTCTGCTTGCAGCTTTACGTCACGACCCCCGACAGTGCGTCGTCGCGATCGGTGCAACGGCTCTATTTGGTCTCCCCGAACGACGACCAGTCAAAAGACTTTTTTGACCGGAACACGCCGCTGAAGGTAATCCAGCGGACGCATTGGGGCTTCGGCTGATGGAAATCGACCGCTATTTCGAACAGATCGTCGATCCGACGATTGCGGACTTCGAAGCGAACCCGACATCAGTCCGGCATACGTTCTTAGCCGCGGTCGCGGTGTTTCACGCGATCGACTATCTGGGCGCCGGCAACCATCGGAAGAAGTTTCGAGAAACCGACCCTGACTTCGCACTGGTTGACCGTATCGCACATGCGTTCAAGCACGTGCATACGGGGCATCCCGCCGATCCAAATCTTCAGCCATTGTCGGCCGAAGACGTGATCTCGCGGCCGCCGGCCGTTTGGGATCGCGCCGTTTGGGACCTGTCCAGCTGGGATGATGCGACCGGGGGCATCACTCTGGACGGCGATCGACAGCTAGACGTCCTTTCAAGGATCCAACGCGCTGCCGAATTTATCCGCCTTCAAATCAAGGCCGATCGCCCCACTGGGTCTTGAGGGTTGCGACTGCATGGATCGCCTACTGTCAAAGATCAGTCGCCGGCGCCGCTTCCGCGGCCCGCGGCTGCCCGCCGACCCGCTAAAGCTGAGGCTGGCGCAAGGCGCCCATCGACAGGTCGACGCCGCTATCGACGCGTTGGAACGGGGCAGGTTCGACGTTGCCCTGACACTCGCCGGCGCCGCTGAAGGAATGATCGAGCGCGATAGCCACTACCTTTTTGCCAGCCTTCGCGACAACCCGCGGCTCATGGAACGCATCGGAGACAAGAAGGAGCGGATCGCTCTACTCAATCGAGAGCGCGACTGGCTCAAGCATGGTGGTACCGACGAAATGCAGATCGAGTGCTTGGACGCCGCGCTGATGATCGCCCGTGCGGCATCGAAACTTGAGGTCTGGACGCCGAAGATGGAGGACTTCCGCGTCTGGTTACTTCAGAACTTAGACAATCTCTAAATGCAGCGACCTGACACCAGCCCAGCCGGCGAAGCTGGTCACCCGAGCAAAAGGGGCCGCGATGAGCAGACGCTGCTTAGAGGATCAATGTGGAGCTGTCATGTCGATTGACCATGAATTCGGAGGGCAGCATACCGAGATTAAGCTGTCCATAGTTGAAGGCTACCTAAACGCGTTCACGATCGCACTCCGCTCACACTTCAAAAACCTTTGGTACGTTGATGCTTTTGCAGGGACTGGCAGCAGGACCGTTCGGACCGAACGTCGCGGCGCAACGTTGGTTGAACTGCCGATCGAAGAGGCGGTTGAACGAAGGCGCGGCTCGGCTCAGATTGCCTTGGATGTTCGTCCTGAATTCGATTTTCTGGTCTTCATTGAGAAAAATCGCAACTACGTTGCCGCGTTAAACGATCTCGCGGCCCGAAACCTCCAACGGAAAGTCGTTGTCGCCGAGGAAGACGCAAATTCAGCGCTACGTTCGCTTGTCGCGAACAATAACTGGAAAGACAAGCGAGCCGTAGTCTTCCTCGACCCTTACGGTATGGAAGTCGAGTGGTCTACGCTTCAGGCGCTCGCAGCCACACAAGCGATTGATGTCTGGTTTCTGTTTCCGCTAGCCGGCCTATTTCGGCAAGCGACAAGGAAGCTCACTGACATTGATGACCATAAGCGCGGAGTTCTAACCCGAATGTTCGGCTCGAATTCGTGGGAAGCTGAGCTTTATCCCGACGGAGAGCCGGACATGTTCGGCATACTCCCGGAGCGAAGAAGGGAGTTAGACCCGAGAGGGTTGGAACGCTACGTCCAAAACCGTCTGAGCGAAATCTTTGGAGCCGTCCTGAAGCCGCTTGCATTACCGATCGATCGGGCGCCCCAAATGTTTTCGCTGTTTCTGTGCATATCCAACAGAACGCCAGAGGCGATCGGCCTAGCCAAGAGGATCGGCAATCATCTATTAGACCCCAAGCGGCATCTCATCGTACGTTCGCCCGCGCAGTAGGCGGCCGGTCGCCTTCTTGTTCTTTCCGCCCCACTGCTTGAAGAAAAACGCCGTGCCGTAACGCCGGCAGATCACTTCAATCTCGTCCACCCACTTTGCGTCCATCGGACGCGCACGCGGGCCGCTCTCGCCCCCGACGATTGCCCAATGAATTTCCGAAAGATCAGCACCGGCGACTGACCCCAACAAGGGTTCGAACGAAATGAACCGCACGGCCGAGCGAACGCAGCGGAGGTCGTCGATACGGTCAAAGTATTCTGCATTCTCCACGCTTGTCCCGAGCCAAACGTTCGGCAGAACGGACAGCCCAGCCGTAATGTCAGCCATCCGATCGGGACGCTTCGTCAGGATTTGGTACGTGTGCTGCGGCGTCGCTGCCATTGTCGACCACACTTCACGAATGAACGCATCCGGCACGTGGTCATGGAACAGATCGGACATCGAGTTCACGAAAATCTGGCGGGGCCGGCGCCACGCCTTCGGAAGCTCAAGCGCCTTGCGGTCAAGGAAAAGCTTGCCGGTCCAGACTGCCCTCTTCCCGCTTTTGCGGGTCAGGCCGCGATATTTTTCTACATCCATCGCCTCAAGGCGAGCTGCCATGCGCATGGCATAGCAATTGGTGCAGCCGGGCGAAAGCACCGTGCACCCGGCGACTGGGTTCCACGTGACGTCTGTCCACTCGATTGAAGTATCGGCCATTTCGCTTCTCCGCGAAGCAGAAACTGTCGCAAGATACCGTTAAATAGTCGTTTCCATAGCGGCCGCGATAGGTTGTAGCGTCTTTCCATTGCGATCTGCTATTCAAACAGCACACCTTCCCCGGAAAATTGGACACGAACTCTTGTTACGTCTTGCGCCTTGTGCCGTGCTGCTCCTTCTACTGATCACGCTTGGCGACGTGATGGCCGGCGAGCGATCAGCCGAGACGCCTGAATGCAAGGAAATAATAGCGCGGATCATTGAGCGCACGAACACGCATTTCGATCACTTCTCGCCGTCGGGCGGTAGCGTGTTCTTCAAGCACCCTGACATGGTCCTAGTCTGCGATCCTAAGTTCGTGACCTATGTTTCCTTGAATTGGGATGCGAGCGGTTTTCCGCCCAACGATTGGTTCGGGCTGGCAGCCGCGGCCGGAAACGCCGTCACAGGCGCCGATCCGAAGATATTGGAAGCGGCAGCGCGCCGATGCCATAGGGCCGCGCTCAAGGACACAGATGAACAAGCCTCCGTCGCTCTCCCCAACGCAACAGTCGAATGTCAGGCATTCACGAGGAACGGCGGAGGCGTTGTAGTAGATGTCGCAATACCTATACGAAAAAAAAGCTGAAATGAGAAACTGCCATTCGATCACTGGCGGTTGTTCTGAGATTGCCTCGATGCGACGGCTGACAATCTTAGTCAGCATTTTCGTTGTGCTACTGACCGGTAGTCAAGCTACAGCCGAAGACATCGTCGGTCGCGCCAGCGTGATCGACGGCGACACGATAGAAATCCACGGCACGCGCATACGATTGTGGGGTATCGATGCGCCGGAGCATGATCAGCTTTGCCGCGGTGACGACAGTGAGCTTTATCAATGTGGCCAAAAGGCCGCGGCGGCGTTGGCTGGCATACTTTACGCTGTACCGAGGCCGGTGATCTGCACGCCGAAAGATCGAGACCGATACGACCGCACCGTCGCCGTTTGCAAAATCGGCGATCCGGGCCCGGATATCGGACATTGGATGGTCTCGAACGGGCATGCGCTCGGTTGGCCTAAGTACTCCAACGGCCAATACGCCGAAGCGCAACGGCGCGCCGAGCGCGCCAGCGCCGGCATGTGGGCCGGAAGCTTTGTCGAACCATGGCGATATCGCTCTTGCATTAGGGCGGGTCAACGGCCGTCGAATTGCTCAGACGAAACACCGGCCCGATGATGGCCAGCGGCCTGGCCGCCAAGGATGAATGCGGTGGTGAGTGTTCGCACCGCAGCAACGATGATCGTTGCTTGAAATCAGTCTTCCGATAATCTTCTCGCATTAGCGCCCATTCATTTCAGCCCCCTGAGGAGATTGCCTTGACAAACGACACAGCCGTGTACGACGCCCTTCGCGTCGATCCGATCAACGGCGGCAAGGAGTGGGCCGGCCGCATGGGCACGCGCCGCGCCATCGCGAGAGACGGGTTTACGATCGATCCTGCATCGCTTGCCTATTGTCCGCACGAATGGCTGAACGAAAACGGCTATGTCGATCTTGAACGGGTGCAGTCATCGCCCCGCCTCTTCACACTCTGATACCCAACGACGGTCGAAGCCTGCCGACAAAATTGCGGTCACGGATGCTAAAACGGGCCGCTGAGCGTCGCCGGCCCGCGCCGCCGTCGACACCATTCGCAAAGCATACCGACCCGAACCGCGAGTTTGCGCGCAGCGCGGAGCCCACGGTCGTTTGGTTCTTCGTGTTCCTGCCGATCTTCATGCTGCTCTACGCGATCGTCGAGAAGATGCATGTGAGATGAGAGCTAGACCGAAAATTGAGGTGAGCGGCTGCTTTCGCGGCCCGCAGCCGCCCGCGCTGTAGGATCAAGCGTTCTGCAATCGCCTACAAGTCATCCGTAAATTCAACGCCGATACGGCTGCCCGAACGCCAGATTAGGCGACAATTTCTTTCGACGCGATCCTTCGCAATCATGAGCTTGAACCGGTCTCTCATACTATGCCCGGCTGATAAGGGCAGCTCGATTGCTGCTCCGTGCTCGGTGATGTCGACGACGCGGCAACAGGTGCTCGATCCGTCGCCGAAGATGTAGGCGACTTCGTTCATTTCGATGCGCTGTTGTCTGCGACGTTCCAGCACTGTTTCTTTCCAGTAGAAACGCGGGCTATCACTCTGCCGAGCGGCAAGGACTTCGCGCTGCGCCCCCCCCCCCCCCCCCCCCCCCCCCCCCCCCCCGCCTAACGAAAAACCCGCCAGCCGCGTAGGGCTGACGGGTTTCCGATTGCCCATGCGTCCCCGCGGTACTCGTCACCAATCCGCGAGAGCAGATCGTATAGCGATAACGGTTGAAGTTGGGTTACCGCTCACGACCTTAAAGTCGTCGTCGTGGCCTAGGAAAAGCAGGACGGTAAGAAACCGATGCGACAGCAGACAAGTTGAAAGTATGCGCCTTTCGCCCCTCAAACACCCCACCAAGCGGCGGCCCAAGACCGCCGCGATCTTGCCCGCGAAATATCCAGAGCCCGCCCGAATTGGTTAGCGAGTTGTTAATCGGCGCCCGGCACGCTTGCGGTCAGCGCTGCTGATCACCCCCCCAAGCCCAAAGGTAGCGCAAGCGATGGCCGGCAGCAGTGATGCCCGCCGGCCATTGTCCACACCTACGAGCGGCAGTGGTTCGCCAGCCTCTCAACACGCAAGCGATTGATAATTTGCAGGCCTCGTCAGTTACCGCTTTGATGGCGGCGTGCCTCCGCTCACCCGCCGCCGCAGCAAAGATGATCCCAATCGCGAAACGTGGCTGATCTACCTCGGCGACGTGCGGGTCGGTGTGATCAGCCGGCGCTCGGGCGTTCCCAATTCCGCACCGCAATGGGGCTGGTCCTGCGGCTTCTATCCCGGCGTTGACCCGGGCGAGCATCGCAGCGGGATTGCTGAGACTTTCGACCAGGCGCGGGACGGCTTCCAAGCGGCTTGGGACGGGCTCGCAGCGACGCTCACGGAAAAGAACTACGACACATGGCGAGAAGCCCTCGACTGGATGGCTTGGAGAGACCGAATGCACTCGCTCGCGCTCCCGCTTCCCACGCAGCGCGCGGAAGGCATTGCTCGCTGTTTCTGTGGTGACGCGGTCAGCATCCGAACCCTCGATGCACATGTACGTACTGCGCACGCAGCGGCCCGGTAAATTGGTACGGCATAATTATATTCGATAACGATGTTCGCCTCGACCTAATTCGGCGAATATCTTTCGCGTCCCTTTTAGTAACGAGTTTTGGGGCGACGCCACATGATCGGTTTTCAAGAAAAACTGGAACGTTTTGAAAGTCTCGCAGCTGAATGCGAGTTGATCGCCAAACGATCGGATGGAAGTAATCGCGAGATGTATCTGCGTGCGAGCGAACACTATCGCGAGTTGGCCAACGACGTACGTGCCCTGATCGCATCGTTCGACGTCGCCGCGTAAATGCCGGCCCATTTTGAAAGCTTCGGATGCTCGCGGCGAAGCAAGAAGGCCGCCAACTGAGGCGGCCTTAAGTCTTGGGGCCCGGCGGCAGGACCAAGTTGTTAATGACCGCCAATGCCCTTCTTACAGCATCCGCCCTTCAACATCACGCCGGTCAATTCTTGAGAGGCGGGGCTAGGTCAACAGTCCATCGCCACCCCTTTGGGTTGATTGTTTGGACCACCGCGTAGTGGATGCCTTTGTATTCCATGGCTCGCTACTAGCTATTTCGGGGCTTGGAGACCTCGCGAGCAACATGTGCGCGGCTGCCTCGGCTTGCCGCGCCCTTCTGATAAGCCGCTCACGTTCGATACCAGGCGGGGTGGCTAGGGGCTTCTTTCCGGAGACGCACAGCCTCTCCGAAAGGCGGCTGTCGAGGGGATCGATTTGTTCGAAACGACGCCGTTCCTGCATGGCGGGCTCCTTCCTTGTTGGTTTAGGCGGGAGCGCAGCCGGCGTTCTCATCACCGATAGAAGCCACGAGCCGGGCGGCGATACGCGTCAACGCCTCTGGAACTCGCTGGTTCGGCAAATTCGTCGCTGCGGCGCACTAGTTCGCCTCGCCGCGACGCAGTGCCAAAGGCAGAAGCTGCGAGGTCGAACGAGTTAACCGAAAATTACGGCTTTTCGTCAATGCTGAGATGGTTGTAATCGCCGCACAGCGGCTCCCTTGGAAGTACCTGTTCCATTTCGATTTTACCTGCTCGGTTGGCAGTCTCCTCGCTGGAGAAGTCCGCTATGTGCAAGGGAATTCTAATGGCGCTCTTGGCGCTCCTCTTCTTAACGAAGTACGATCACTACTTGTCAGATGGTCGCTATACCGCAGCTGCGATCGCGATGACGAAACAGATTGGTCGCGCCTACGGCGTCTGAGCCCCCGGCTCGGATTGGCGGTCGCCGAATTTTGAAAGCGAGCCCGTGTGCGATGAGCGAATTTCTGCCTTGCCTGCACTGAGACCATGACCTTCCGAAAATCGATCTACGAACCATTGCATCAACGGCTGTTGAGCGAGCGCAGACAAATCGTTCGGCTAACCTTCTCCGAAATGGAAGAGATACTTAGGAGAAAGCTTCCAGCATCGGCTCACAAATTCACGGCGTGGTGGAGCAACGAAAGCTCCATGAAAGTTGGACATACCCAAGCAAGGGCTTGGATGAACGCGGGCTTTCGCGCGCATGCTTCGATTATATCGCGTCATCGAATTCCGCCGGGTTTGATCAAGCTCTACGGCTTAGCGCTTGTCGAAGGCCTTCGCGCGCTGGAATAGCACAGTTTGAAGTCCGGTGATGATCAGCTTGTTCAACGTCTCACAATCGGTCGGCGACAGGTGGGGAAGCTGGCGCGATCTCTTCCACTGCTCAATGGCCGCGGTCACAGCGGCGCGCAATTCACTATCAGTCGGGCTGGTCATCGGTTGCCCTCAATGCGATCGCCTATAGCTTGGGGCTTTTTGAAGTGAAGGCAATTGAACCTTCGATGTACCGGCTGAGAGTTACTCAGCGGATTAACGGTCAGATCTCTGCCCCATGTCCGCAGCAGATGTGATCTTGCGACCTTAAAGATTGATCGCCGTTGCTAGATCACTCCGGCAACTGAGCGAATAACCTCCCACTCGTCCTACTCGCTCGTCCCCGCTGCTTTTGAAAGCGCTGCAAGCGAGCGTAAACCGCTTGTCGGGTGCGGCCTAGCCGCTCGCCGACCTCTTCAGCTGTGGCACCTGCGCTAAAGAGCGAGAGCAATTCCGCCTCTTCGTCTGGCGACCACGGACGCGTTGATGTGCGACTGTTCGTCATTCGCAATGCCTAACTGCGCGGCGGCGCTGGCCGTCTCGGTGGATCGGGAAAGCGAGCTGGCCGCTCCGAGCGCGGCGGCGCCGGCAAGCGGCTGGGCTCAGGCGCGCGATTACCGCGCGTCATCCACGCTGCTAGACGAGCGTAGCTTCGCCTGAGAGCCGGAACGAACCAAGCCGCCGATGCGTCCTCGTGATCCATGTTCGAAGCATAATTTCGAGCCATTTAGAAAAGATTGCCGATTTCTCCCGGTTGGTAACTGATCCTCAAGAAAGCAAATGCAAAATTAGCTGCCATGCAAACAGAGCGCTCGCTTGAGACGATATTGCAGGACCAAAAGCGCAGCCCGGTCTTCAATCAGTATCACCGCCAATTTCTCAATCTTCTGCGGGATGTCGATTGGATCACCTCCACGAAGTTGCCCGACACCCCCAGAACCACGCTTGCGCTTCTGCGGAATGGCTGGATCGAGCGGCGCTCCACGAAAACGGGTATCGAATGCCGCATGACAGAAGCTGGTCTGAGGGAGCTTTACCAACCGCGATAACTGCAAGGCGCGGATTAGGAAACGACGAACGTGTCAAAGGCCATGGAACTGATCGTCGCTGGCTACGTGAAGGTGCGGGACCGTCGCGCGCTGACGGACTTACTCGCGCATCGCCGCAAGGTTCTCGCTGAGCTGCAAGCCGTGTCGGGCATCAATCCACAAAGTGCTGTCAAAGCAATACAAGACGAACTCGCGATGATCGAAGCCGGCCTAGAAAAACTCAAACCGCCGCCGGGATCATTGCCCGAGAACGAGTGGAGCTAGCACAACAAACGTTCTCTCACCGCGGCCCTCGTTCGCTTGACTGCGAATAGTAGCCGGGCGGAAACCAATCCGAGCTACGCTAGTTGAGCGCTTAACGGACAGGGCGCGATACGCATGGGCAGGAGAAGCCCGCTCCCCGAAAGTGAGCGGGTTTCTTTCTCGATTGAGCAAGAATGCGCGTTAATAAGATCACGTGGGATAAAGTCGGCCGGGTAACCGAGCCGGGTCGCTACAAGTGCTTTTTCGGATATCTAACCGTCACTTCAGAGGACATTGAGGTGTGGACGCGCTATCCCGACGCGACGTTCACTTTGATCGCGCGGCCGACGACTGAGCAATCGGTGGGGGAAGATTACCGTCTAGGCGTGTTCGACATCGGCGATCGTGAACAGTAGGCCTGAGGAAAGGGAACATCTCGAACAACGACGTTTCGACATTCGCTGGAGGCTTTCATTACTGCCAACGCCACGAAGCAGTTTGACGTTCAATTGACGCTTCCGCTCCGCGGCGCGGCCTAAAGATTGAAGCATCGCAGCCCCCATAGGAACTTAGCCGCGCAGGTTCGGTTGGCTACGGTGTGCCGCTCGGCGTCCCTTTGCCAACTCAGGAGATGAAGGTGGCAAAAGCTTTAATTTCAAAGGCTGACCTCGAACGCATTGCGCTTCAGGACATTCGTGGTTTCCCCGGCTCCGAACATGTCGTCTCAGTAGAAGTCGAATACGCGGCCTATCAACCACAGGGCATCAACTGGCAATTGTGTGTCATAGCGAACGACGGAGGCGATCTCGACCGCATTCAATATGCTGCCAAGATCACAAGCAATCGGTTGAAGCGCCGATACGATCTTCGGCTGGCCTCCTAGGCAGCACGATCAGCCCGTGGTGTCGAGCTGATGCGCAACGAGGATCTATCAATCGCCTCGCCGGGACGTCGCTGGACAAGGGCGTCGAACTGAACGCGCTGGCATGCTGCCAGGGACAGCAGCCTTGTTCCAGATTTAACGTTCCGCGGCGACATCAAGCTTAATCCGCGTCTTCGATTGCACCGGGGCTAAGGAGAGTTAGCCTCTCTTGCACCGGACATAGTCCCATTGGGGTTCACCATGGCGCAGCCGTCGCGCCAATATACTCGTCGCGGCGGCTTCGTCTGATTGTTCTCGCGCGAGTTTCATTTGAAAAGGCAGCAAAACCGCGAACCCCTCGATCTCATGGAGATGCGTCGACAACTCACGGCACTGCGTTCGCAATACTCGGACAACCTTGCAATCGCGTCGCTGTTGAACCGTTTCTTCGTGAAGGTCGCATTCCTCTCGGAGCCGAAAGACCAGGACCACGAACAATATCTCCGATCTGAGTTTGCAGAGACGCTGAAGAAGGTGGAGACGATCATCTCGCGCAAGCCAACAGCGAAGCGACCACCGGCCACTAAGCCGTCCAAGTAACACTAACGATCGTATCTCATTGCGCTTTTAGGCGGCTGCGCCGATGCTAGATGCAGTCGCGAAGTCGTCCTTGTTTCGCGTACTGGCGCCTTCGCGGCAAGGGGCCGCCGCCGTCAAGAGCGGCGGCCCCGCCCGTGAGCGGCCTAGTAAGCACGCCGCACTACTCGGGGCAGGGAGGGCAGTCTGGGAGAAAACCGGTGGGCAAGCGCGAGTACTGCGGCTTCATCGGTTTCGAGCGCGATCTTCTGGGCGAGCATCACATCGCCAGCTAACATGGTCCGTTCGGGAACGAAACACCACCCGATCTTGGGCTGTCCTTTTTCATCGACCTCCAAAACGTTGCCCACCGTCCCGTGGTGAATTCGATATCGCCGGCCCGTGTGAGAGCCTATGACTTCGAAATAGCCATCTGCATCAAATTGCGCTCGCTGCTCTGGAGATAACCATTCCCGCAGAAGCCGCAGCGCGCGTGCGTCCGGGCCATTCTGCTCGATGAAGCTCCGATAAAGCTCACGGAGGGCACGAAAGCGCGCACTGCCAGCGTCCCTGCGTCTGGACAGAAACATTGTCGCATCGCGAAGGCTTAGCCGCCGACGAGCCGCGGATAGAAGAGCGTCTCATCTGCAGTGGGATCAAATGACCGTGTGACCTTTAGATCGCTGCCCGCCTTCCGAGTGGCGGCGGTAAATCCTTGATCAGTGAGCTGCTTAAATCGCCGTTCAGCCTCGGCGAGCTCCTTCGGATCAGCTTGTTCAAAAAAATGTCTGCTGTCGCCTGTGTGGTCCATAACGATCTGGGTAGCCATGGAAGAAACTCCGCATTCCATTAGCCTCTAAGAGGAAGAACCTTGCGGCTCCAAATAGTGTTCCCATTCTCGCAAAATTTCGATGCGTCGGTCCCTTTCGCCGTCCTTCGGACGACGTTGCTTGCCGAAATAGATCAAAAGCTTGATCCGTCGCGACCTGACGCCGGCGCAGCGCGCCAAGCTGATCGCGAAGCGGAAGGCGGCTTATGAAACGGTCAATCCGGAGACGAAGCACGGCGCGACCGGGCGCCGCGGGAAAAAAGACGCCAACTTGGCGTCTTTTACTTCCGACACATCCGCCAAGACCGGCAAGCCCGAACGCACGATCCAGCGCGACGCGACCCGCGCCAAGGCGCTAGGCGCCGATCTTGACCGCGTCATCGGACGTCGCTGGACAATGGGGCGTTAGCGTGCCGGCTTCGATCCGGCCAGCGCCGGAATGCGACTGTAGCGGTGCAGGACGTGCTCCCAATCACCCGGCCTGTACGACCGTTTGGTGAAGCCATCGTCGTTCCACTCCGCAAACAACACCCTCTCTCGATAGAACCTGATTTCGAGTTGCCCGGTGCGCGCCGGATCGTCGACCAGCCGACGCAGCGACAGCGTCATTTCGTTGTGTCGAAGGTCATAAACTCGGGCCCGGCCGTCGGGCGTTCTGGGGCGCATCCGCATCCAATGCGTCAACGCCAAGCACGGCGGCGGATGCGACAACGGCCGGGCCTATCATGTCGACCGGATCGAGCGCGCCGTGATCCACGGGCTTCGATCGCAGATCGGATCAAAGGACGCCATCGCCTATTACGTCCGGGTCTTCAACGAAGAACTACGCCTTCAGTCCGCCGGCGCCATCGCCAACCGATCGAAGCTCGAAGTGAAGCTGTCCGACGCGCAGCGGACGCTGGACCGTCTGGTCGACGCGATCGGCGCCGGCGTCATCACGGTCGAAGAAGCGGGACGGCGCATGCCGGCGCTGCGGGCCGAAGTCGAGAGCGCGAAGGCCGCGCTGGCGAGCGCCGGCGAGCCGCCGAAGGTCGTCACGCTGCATCCGGGCGTCGTCGACCAATACCTTCGCGATCTGGCGCGGCTGGATCAGCTAATCGCCGGCGATCTGTCCGATGGTGACGACGGGTTGGCGCAGGCCCTGCGCGCGATCGTTGACAGGGTTTCGGTCATGCCAGCGCCGGCGCGACAGGCGCCGGAAATCAGGATCGAAGGGCATCTGGAAACCCTTCTGAAGCAGTCGTTCGGGGAGCGTTCTTTTCCGGAGTGAAAGTGGTAGCGGGAGAGGGACTCGAACCCCCGACCCCAGAACTATGATCCCCTGCCCATCATCGTTACGACGATGCGGCCCTAGTTCGCTGATGGCCCTTCAGGCCGCCAACCCACGAGGATTCGGCTCACCCGTTGCGCTCCTCGCTGGCGCGCTCGACTTCGCTTGTTCCGTTACGTGGCCCAAACCGAATGTCCGCCGTGAGGGAATCCCGAGCAAGCCGACGCCGCTCTTTTTTCAACGCTTATTACTCGGTCGGAACAATTCGCGCCCCTGTGCAAGTGCGGTTTTCCGTCAAGGCAGATACGGAACCGAAAATGTGGTGCGAAATGTGGTGCGAAAAATTCGCCCAGAATAAGATAGGCGATAAACTGTTGATCTTACTGGTAGCGGGGGAGGGACTCGAACCCCCGACCCCAGGATTATGATTCCCGTGCTCTAACCAGCTGAGCTACCCCGCCACAGGGGTCGCGAGGGCCGAAACGGCCGATCTCGCGAACGCGCGGCATATAAGGAAGGGGGCGGCGGGCTGTCAATCCGCGTTTGCGAATGCTTCCACCTTCGCAAGGCTTCCGCCTTCGCTAAAGCTTCGGCGGGACATGTCCGCGGGTGAATTTGAGCCCTTTTTTGGGCCGAATCCGTCACGGCCGGGCTTGTCCGGCCATCCACGCCTTCATTCGCCGGCCCAAGAACGTGGATGCCCGGGCCTTCGCCTCGCCGAAGCGGCTTCGGCCGCGCAGGCGGGACAAGCCCGGGCATGACGAGATTGGGGATCCGGAACGGGCCTATTTCGGCCTGACCGTCGGGTCGCCGCCGGGGCTGCCGGGGGGCGGGATGACGGGGGTGTTGCCGCCGGTGTCGGGGGCGGGGGCGTGCATGTCGGGGTCGACGCCCGCGGGCGGGCAGAGCACGCCGTCGGATTTGGCCAGCCTGTCGCCGAGCGGTTCCCGGGACTGGCCGGTGGTGGTGCCGTCGGGTACGGCGGCGCGGTTCGGGCGGTCCTGGGGCAGGCAATTGGCGGCGTGCTGGGCCGATGGCGGCGCGGTCGCTTGCGGCGGCGTCGCAGGTAGCGGCGGGGCCTGCGCGATCGCGGCGCCTGAGAAGGCGACGACGAGGCCCGCAAGGAGGAGTTTTGATGTCGTGCGCATGGGAGGGAAACGCGCGGGCGATGTCCCGCGTTCCCGCTAAAGCGCGAGGAACTCGCGCTTTGGCCTTTGTCTTTTGAGCATGATCTTGTCGGAAAACCGCTTCACACTTTTCCGGATCATGCTTCCGATCACGATTTGACGTAGCGGATCAGCGAAAAGTGCCCCATCGGCGGCATCGGGCGGCGCTCGGCCAGCGTGATGCCGCCGTGTTTCGCGGCCCAGTCGACCAGGCGCTGCCACGGGAATTCCGGGCGCCAGCCGAGGCGGCGGGCGATCGGTGCAAAGGCGAGCTCGAACAGCTTGCGCGGACCGCTCTCGGCGCCGATGTGGTTGACGAGGATCAGCTCGCCGCCCGGCTTCAGCACGCGCACGAACTCGTCGAGCGTGCCTTCGGGATCGGGCACGGCGGTGATGACATATTGCGCGACCACCGCGTCGAACAAGTTTCCCGGGAAGGCGAGGTTCTTGGCGTCCATCACCGAGAGCACCTCGACATTACTAAGCCGCATGGCGCGCACGCGCGCCTGCGCCTTGCGCAGCATCGGCTCGGAGATGTCCACGCCGCAGATCTTCGTGGTGCACGAATAGTCGGACAGCGAAAGCCCGGTGCCGACGCCGACGTCGAGGATGCGGCCGCCGATGCGGTCGGCCTCCGCGATGGTCGACTGCCGGCCGGCGTCGAAAACCTTGCCGAACACGAGATCGTAGACCGGCGCCCAGCGGCCATAGGCCTTCTCGACCCCGGCCCGCGAGATGTCTGCTGCCATGCCCCCTGCCCTTACTACACCTCTCCCGTAGGGAGAGGTCGGATCGCATCGAAAGATGCGATCCGGGTGAGGGGTTGCGGTCTCAATAATAGCTGCGGCCCCTCACCCGGATTGCTTCGCAATCCGACCTCTCCCCGCTGGGGAGAGGTAAACCCAGCCCAACCAGTTGCGCTAAATCTCATCATCCTCAGCCGCGCACCGCTTCCACCAGCGGCCTCGCTGCGTTGCTCGCGACCTTGGCCGCGGCGCTTTGAATGAAGCCGCCACCAAGCACGCGGGCCTGGCCGCTGGCTGCGTCGTAGAACACGCAGGCTTGTCCCGGCGAGACGCCCTCCTCGCCGGCGACGAGCTCGACCTCGTAATGGCCATTGCCGCCGCGCAGCCACGCCGGCTGGGGGCTGCGGGTCGAGCGCACGCGCACGAACATTTCGAGGCCAGAGCCGATGGCGCGGTCGATGTCGCCGTCGCCGATCCAGTTGACGTCGCGCAGCACGATGCGGTGCATCCTCAGCGCATCGCGCGGGCCGACGACGACGCGGCGGTTCGCCGCCTCGAGCCGCACCACGAACAGCGGCGCGTGAGCGGCGATGCCGAGGCCGCGGCGCTGGCCGACGGTGAAATTGGCGATGCCGTTGTGCTGGCCGAGCACGCGACCGTCGAGATCGACGATGTCGCCGGGGTCCATCGCGTTCGGACGCAGGCGGGTGATGATGTCGGTGTAGCGGCCGGTCGGCACGAAGCAGATGTCCTGGCTGTCGTGCTTGTCGGCGACCGCAAGACCAAAGCGGCGCGCGAGCTCGCGCGTCTGCGGCTTGGTCATGTCGCCGAGCGGGAAGCGCAGGAAATCGAGCTGGTCGCGCGTGGTCGCGAACAGGAAATAGCTCTGGTCGCGATCGGCATCGGCGGCGCACACCAGCGCACGCGAGCCATCGTCGACACGGCGCGAGGCAACGTAATGGCCGGTGGCGAGCGCCTGGGCGCCGAGCTCGCGCGCGGTCTTGAGGAGGTCGCGAAACTTGACCGAGCGGTTGCACTCGATGCACGGCACCGGAGTCTCGCCGAGCGCGTAAGAGTCGGCAAAATTGTCGATGACGGATTCGCGAAAACGGTCCTCGTAGTCGAGCACGTAGTGGGGAATGCCGAGCTTGGCGGCGACGTCGCGGGCGTCGTGGATGTCCTGGCCTGCGCAGCAGGCGCCCTTGCGATGGGTCGCCGCGCCGTGGTCGTAGAGCTGGAGCGTGATGCCGACGACGTCGTAGCCCTCAGCCTTGAGCAGCGCAGCCGTCGTCGAGGAATCGACGCCGCCCGACATGGCGACGACGACCCTGGTGTCCTGCGGACGGCCTTCGAGATCCAGACTGTTGAGCATGGGTTCTTAAGGTGTGACGGCGGCGTTCGGCGATCCGCGATGTGCCTTGGCCGGGACATCGGCGGTCCCGGGGAACTTCGATTCCCGCAGGGGCGCGATTTCCCCAGTCGAAAGCGGCTGAGAGCGATCTCTTTAATATAGGGGGCATTCCGGTGAAGCAATCACGGGGGAGGCCGGCTTAGGGCAATTCTTGCCGGGGCGGCAGAAATGGCGGGGTCACGCAGGGCCCTGCGGCGGCAGCCACGACCCATCAAGCTATTGATTTTACTATATAAATCTTGTCGCACGAGGCTGGCCCGCTCCTTGCTACCCCTGTGCCGAAGATGTTTTCAAGGGGTCGCCTGTGGTCGGTCGGACGTCAGATGTAGCTGCGAGCGTGCCGGTTCCGGGTGCGCAGCAAAAGACTGCGCGCTCGCAAGGGCCGAAGGACACGTCGACGAACGACTCCTTCGGCTCGCTGGTCGACAGCAATACCCAGGCGATCAGCAACAACGCGGCCCCGCAGGCGCAGGACAGCGCGCCGCGGCGGACCGATTCGGCGTCGTCCGCCTCGGACAAGAGCCCGCGCGACATCTCCTCGACCGACCCCTCCTCGCTGAGCAAGGCGAGCGACGACACCGACAATTCCGCGCCCGCCAGGAGCGAGGCGACGGACGATCCGGCCAAGGATCCGGCCAACGATCCAACCAAGACCGGCAAGACCAAGGACAAGCCGGAGGCGTCCGACGCCAAATCGGCTGACAAGTCCGACGAGACCAAGGGCGACAAGGCCGACGGCACCGACGGGCTCGCCGCCGCCGTCGATGCCGCAGCGGCCGCGCAAGTGGACGCGACGCAGACCGCCGTGCCTGATCCCAGCATCGTGGTGGCCGCGCCGGTCGTGCCTCTCGATCCGAACGCGACGGCGAACCAGGCCAGCGATGCCGCCTCCTCGCCTCTGACGATCGCCGCCGCCGGCATCGCCGCCAGCGCCTCCACCGCGGCGCAGATCGCCGGCACCAAGACCGATACGGCGACGGCGAGCGACAAGAGCGCCAAGGCCGCGGGCGCCAAGGTCGATGCCGACACCTCGGCGACGCTCGCCGATGCTGCGACCGGCACCACCGACGGCACCGCGACCGACGCCAAGACCAGTGGCGGACTGATCGCCGCCGTGGACCAGGGCACGCCAAAGACCTCGTTCAAGGCCGCCGCCACCGCGCAAGGCGCGAGCGACGTCTCCAATATCGGCCAGGACGCGGGCAAGGCGAACGCCGCGACCGCGCAAACTCCGGCGACCGCGACGGGCGCCGCCGCGCATCCGCAAGCGGCCAAGCCGCAAGACGATGCCGGCGCGACCGACGCGAAGGCAGGTCCCGCCGACCGCGCCGCCGACGCAGCGCCCGGCGCACCGGCCACGCACGCCCATGCGAATGCGCAAGGCCCCGTCACCACGACCGATACCAGCGCGCAGGCCGCCTCCGCCGTGCAGGCGCCGCTGACCAATACGACTTCGGCTGCGACCGCCTCGACCGCAACGCTCACCGCGACCGCGGCAACCTCGACGGCCGTGCCGATCAACGCCGTGCCGATCGAGATCGCAGCCGCCGCGCGCGCCGGCAAGACCCGTTTCGACATCAGCCTCGATCCGGTCGATCTCGGCCGCATCGACGTGCGCATCAATGTCGACCGCAACGGCCAGGTCACCTCGCATCTCACCGTCGAGAAGCCGGAGACCTTGCAGATGCTGCGGCAGGACGCGCCGCAATTGCAGCGCGCGCTCGACGATGCCGGCCTGAAGACCGGCAGCAACGGGCTCTCCTTCAGCCTGCGCGACCAGAATTCGTCGGGGCAGAACTCCGGCCAGAACAACGACAATGGCGGCAATGCCCGCCGGCTGATCATCAGCGAGGACGACACCGTTCCCGCAACGCCCGTGGGACGCGGCTACGGCCGCATGCTCGGATCGAGCAGCGGCGTCGACATCAGAGTGTGAGGAGTATTCGGCTATGACCACCACGAATGCCGCCACCGCCCCGTCCGTCGTCTCCGGCACGACCGACATCCCGAAATCCTCCTCGTCGAACTCGCCGAGCTCGACGACGGGATCGACGCTGGCCGGCAACTTCCAGACCTTCCTGACGCTGCTGACGACGCAGCTCCAGAACCAGAACCCGCTCGATCCGCTCGACACCAACCAGTTCACTCAGCAGCTGGTGCAGTTCGCCGGCGTCGAGCAGCAGCTCAAGACCAACGACTCGCTGGCCCAGCTCGTCACCCTGCAGCAGACCACGCAGGCGACCCAGGCGCTGGGCTTCGTCGGCAAGACCGCGCTGGTCGACGGCTCGACCGCGACCATGACGAAGTCGTCGGCCACCTGGCATCTCAACGTGCCCACCGACTCGACCGTCAACATCACCATCACCAATTCCAGCGGCCAGACCGTGTTCACCGGCAAATATACCGCCGCCGCCGGCACCGACATTCCCTTCACCTGGAACGGAATGGGCAATGACGGCACGCAATGGCCCGACGGCAAGTACACGATCTCGGCCACGGGCAAGGACGTCGCGAACAACAATGTCGGCATCGCCGCGCAGGTGCAGGGCGTGGTGTCGTCCGTCGACCTGACCCAGTCGCCGCCGCTGCTCACCATCGACGGCGCCAGCTACACGCTGAGCCAGGTGAAGAGCATCATCGCGACGAGCAGCAATTAAGGCCTGCGCACACGCCACACATAAGGTGTCATCCCGGCCTAGTGCGCAATTGCGCACGGGGGGCCGGGATCCATAACCACCGAAAGAAATTTGGCGAAGACATTCTCGGTACTGCTACCCGCGTCCATCGCCGGAGAGCTGTTTGTAAGTCCGCCCCATGGCAACACCTCCAGTTGGAAGTGTTGCACTTCGTTTGTGAACTCAGGGGACCCATTTCCCCGAATGCCAGTTTGGCGAAGACCCTCGCAATGATCGTCCTGCCCATTGCGTAGATCACGCGGTGATGGGGTGGACGGCCCCCTACGGCATCAGTGTGCCAGAATGAGGTTGTCATACACTCATTCACAGGAGCCGTCCGTGAGCCAGATTATCCGCATTGGGATGGATACGTCGAAGTATATTTTCCAGCTGCATGGGGTTGATGCGTCAGAACAGGTGGTGCTGCGCAAACGGCTCAGCCGCAAGGCGATGCTGGAGTTTTTTGCCAAGCTGGCGCCGACGGTGGTGGTGATCGAGGCTTGCGGGGCCGCTCACCACTTGGCACGGGAGCTCGGCAGGTCGGGACACACGGTCAAGCTGATTGCGCCGCAACTGGTGAAACCCTACGTGTCGCGCAACAAGAACGACGGGCGCGATGCGGAAGGGCTGTGCGAGGCGGCGAGCCGGCCGCGGATGCGGTATGTGCCGGTGAAGACGGCGGAGCAGCAGGCCGCACTGATGCTGCTTGGCGTCCGCGAGCAATTGGTCACGCGTCGCACACAACTCTCCAACATGATCCGGGGGCATGCGGCAGAGTTCGGTCTGATCGCGGCCAAGGGGCTGGACAAGCTCGCCGCGTTCCTGGCGGCGATCAGCCAGGACGAAGGCGTGCCGGCGCTGGCCCGCGAGCTGTTTGCGATGCTGGCTCGCCAATATGAACAGGTGCAGGTCGAGCTGAAGGCGGTCGAGGCCAAGCTGCTGGCCTGGCACCGGGCCGATGCCACGAGCCGGCGATTGGCGCAGATCCCGGGGATCGGTCCGGTTACGGCGGCGGCGCTGGTGATGAAGGCGCCGGATCCGCACGCCTTCCGCTCAGGAAGACTGTTTGCGGCCTGGCTCGGCCTGACCCCCAAGGACCATTCCACTGCGGGAAAGACCCGGCTCGGCAAGATAACCCGTGCAGGTGATGAGAGACTACGTCAGCTGCTGGTGGTCGGGGCGACCTCGGTGGTGAAGATGGCCAAAACCAAAGATCGCGGGCCTGGCTGGCTGATCGAGCTGTTGAAGCGCAAGACACCGAAGCTTGCCGCAGTGGCGCTGGCCAACAAGATGGCTCGCATCGCCTGGAAACTGATGACCACAGGGGAAAGCTACGATAGCGCGCGGATCGATGCCCAAATGGCTGTTGCCGCGTAGTTGAGAGATTCGGCCGGCCGGCGACTTAGTCCGCCGCCCGAACCGGAGCTGCAGGAGCAGAGGAGATGGTGTGATCGGTCGATCCGAGACGCGAGCAAATCCGTGGGACCCATTGGCCGTACAAGGTCGCAGCGGTGATTGGAACTCGTGTTGCGGAAACCATCTTGGCCAGCGGCTACAAAGCTGCACCAACAGGCCGCACATATGGATGCAAGCGATCCGATCAAACCTGACAAAGCTCTTGTGCCACGGGGGCCGTCCACATATGGGTCCTGGC
>NZ_LBKA01000212.1:0-43111 GCF_028128955.1 Bradyrhizobium sp. CCBAU 11386 | reverse complement strand
AGTCGTGTCCGCGCCGTCGCGGGCGGCAAATCATGCGCGGGCCGATGGCTGGCAGAGCTCGTGTCCCGGCTCTGCAGCGCATCACTGAAGACGTGCTGTGCTGCGTCCGGGGCACGAGCTCGCTGGTCAGCTCACGGCATCACCAGATGCCAGGCGCCGTTCAGAAAACCGTCGCCGGTGATGTCGCCGGGCTTGGTGTCCTTGGCGAAAGTGTAGAGCGGCTTGCCCTTGTAGGCCCATTGCCTGGAGCCGTCGTCGCGCGTGATGATGGTGTAGCCGTCGCCGGCGGCATCGCTGGCCTCGGCCTTCAGCACCGGCCAGTTCGTCGCGCATGGACCGTTGCAGGCCGACTTGCCGTCCGCGTCCTTGTCGAAGGTGTAGAGCGTCATGCCCTTGGCATCGGTGAGCACGTTGCCCTTGTCGGTCTTGCCGGTTTTCGTCGGCGGCGCGGCGAACGCGGCGGGAATGATTGCGAGCGACACGGCGAGCGTGAGCGCGAGGCGGATCGGGGATGTCGTCATGGTCTCTCCTGTCATGCAATGGCTTGCATGGATAGGACGCCGCGCGAGCCGTCGTATTCCTCTGCGCGCGGCAAAGAAATTTTTCGCTGCACGCATCATCGTGCCGGAATAAACTGGGATGAGTGAGACGGAACGACGGACCGACATGAGCAAGCCGCATTGGCGTCCCGCGCGCACCTCCGACCTGCCCGCGGTCGGCGCGATCGCAGCGCGCATCCATCCTGATCTGCCTGAAAGCCCCGAGGTGTTCGCGGAAAAGATGCGGCTCTATCCCGATGGCTGCCGTGTGCTCGTTGCGGACGACGAGATCGCCGGCTACGGACTTTCGCATCCCTGGCGGCGGCACCGGATTCCACCGCTCGATGGATTCCTGGAACGACTGCCCGATGATGCGGACTGCCTCTACGTGCACGACGTCGCCGTGCTGCCGGATCATCGTGGCGGCGCAGCGCGCGCTTATGTCGCGAAGATGGAGGAACTTGCGCGCGCGTCGGGCATCGCGGCTCTCGCGCTGGTCTCGGTCTACGCCACGCGGCCGCTGTGGGAACGTTTCGGCTTTCGGCCCGTCACGGCGGATGCGGAGCTGCGCGCAAAGCTCGCAGGCTACGGCGAAAGCGCGACCTACATGCTCCGCGATCTCGCCACGACGTGACGCGCCTCGGCTCAGCCCCGATGCTTCTTCTTTGTCTTCTTTCCGGGCGCGCCCTTCACAGGCCACGCAGTGACCGCAGGCGGCTGTCCGGCGTGGCCGGGCTTGTTCTTATGCTTCTTTTTCTTCCCGAAAGCAGGAGCATCGTCGAATTTCGGCCCGCGCTCGCCGAAAGCCTTGCTGCGCGGCTTGAATCCCGCCTCGCGCGGGCGATCGTCGCGACGTTCACGATGATCGCTGTCGCCGCTCTCGCGCCGAGGCGGCTTTGACCGCTCTTCCGAAGGCGCTTGCCGCTGCGGCGCATCCGCCATCGGTTCGAGGCGGATATTGTCTTCCTTGTCCGGGCGCTTGATCTTGGCCGCGAAGGAGTCCGCGACCCGCTCGGAGATCTCGAACTCGGTGGTGGTGTCCATGATCTTGATGGCGCCGATGTCGCCCTTGTCGATGCCGCCACGACGGCAAATCATCGGCAAGAGCCAGCGCGCTTCCGCGTTCTTTCTTCGTCCGATATTGGCGCGGAACCAGACGCTGCCCTCCGCCATGCCGTGTTTCGACGACGATTTCCCCGATTTGGGCCGGACCCTTTCGGGGCGGTCATCGCCGCCAGGTGCCCGGACATTGTCGCGACCGCGATCGTCGCGCGGCCGGCCAGTTCGCTCGCCGGGATCGATGATGTCCTCGGGCGACGGCAGCCGCGCGCGATAGAGCCGCGCGAGCGCGGCGGCAATATCCTCGGCCGAGCGCTCGGCCAACAACGCCTGCGCCAGCACCAGATCGTCGGCGGTCGTCTCCTCGGTGAACAGCACGTCCTTCATGCGCTCATGATCGAGCTTGCGGATCTCGTCCGCCTGAGGCGCCGTTCCCCAGACCGCATCGATGCCTGAGAGATTGAGCAGCAGCTCCGCGCGCCGCCGCCGTGCGGGCGGCACCAGCAGGACGCTCGTCCCCTTTCGGCCCGCACGTCCGGTACGGCCCGAGCGATGCTGCATGACTTCGGCGTCGTTGGGCAGGTCGGCCTGAATGACGAGGTCGAGGCTCGGCAGGTCGATGCCGCGGGCGGCGACGTCGGTCGCCACGCAGACGCGGGCACGCCCGTCGCGCAGCGACTGGAGCGCCAGGGTGCGCTCGTTCTGCGTCAATTCGCCTGATAGCGCGACGACGGAGAAGCCGCGCTCCAGCAGCGCCGCCTGCAAATGCCGGACGGCATCGCGCGTGCTGCAGAACACCAGGGCGCTCGGCGCCTCGAAGAAGCGCAGCACGTTGACGACTGCGTGCTCGACATCGGCGGGGGCGATCCGGATGGCGCGATACTCGATATCGGCGTGACCGCCTTCGTCGCCGGCGACCTCGATCCGGAACGCCTGCTGCTGATACTGCTTGGCCAGCGCGACGATGCCGCGCGGAAAGGTCGCCGAGAACAACAGGGTGCGGCGCGTCTCCGGCGTGGTCTCGAGGATGAACTCCATGTCCTCGCGAAAGCCGAGATTGAGCATCTCGTCGGCCTCGTCGAGGACGACGGCCTTCAATTCGGAGATGTCGAGGCGGCCGCGGCGCAAATGATCGCACAGCCGGCCGGGCGTGCCGACGACGATGTGCGCGCCGGCGGCAAGCTCGCGCTGCTCGCGCCGCGGATCCATGCCGCCGACACAGGAGACGACGCGCCCGTCTGCGTGCTCGTACAGCCAGGCCAGTTCGCGCTGAACCTGCAAGGCCAGCTCGCGGGTCGGCGCCACGATCAGGGCGAGCGGCGCGCCCGCCCGCTCGAACCGCTCGATGCCGTCAAGCAGATCCTTGGCCAGGGCCAGTCCGTAAGCGAGGGTCTTGCCGGAGCCGGTCTGGGCCGAAACCAGGAGGTCGCGGCCCGCGGCCTCATCCGTGAGCACGGCGAGCTGAACGGGGGTCGGACGGTCGTAATTGCGCTCGGCCAAAGCTCGGGCGAGCGGCGGACTCATGGTCGGGAATGACACGGGATAAACCTTGGTTGGTCCAGGCGCGGAACGTCGAGCCGCGCGACCTGAAGCTGCGTGCTCGGCAAATGGTCCGGCCGCACGCGTTGTGATTTGATTTGGACGCTCTTTACGCCAAGCGCGGGCAAATCACCATGCCTATGACGCATGGCGTTGGCGACATCGCGAATAAGCTTACTGGCCGCCCGACCCACTACATGCAGCGTTTCCGGGCCGTTTTGCTGCATATAGTGAACTTTTGCCCCAAAGCAGCTGATTTTCGCGGCCGCCTCGCTTAAATTGCGCGCGTTGGACGTGCCGGGAATGCGCGCATGACCTCTTCCGTCAAACGCACCTGCGGCGATTGCCCGCTCTGCTGCAAGGTGATGGCCATCGAGGCGCTGGCCAAGCCCGCGAATGCCTGGTGCCGGCATTGCAAGCCCGGCCGCGGCTGCGCGATCTACGCCGAGCGGCCGGCCGAATGTGAGACCTTCGCCTGCTTGTGGCTGGTCAACGATCTCCTCGACGAGCGCTGGAAGCCGAGCCGGTCGAAGCTGGTCCTGACCACGTCGGAGGATGGCATCGAAGTCCGATGCGACCCGGGCTTTCCCGACGCCTGGCGCAAGCAGCCCTTCGCCGACGACATCCGCGCATGGGCCGTCGAAGGCGAGACCAGCGACATGACGGTGGTCGTGATCGTCGGCCAGCGCGTGGTCCTCGTCACGCCGGATCGCGAATTCGATCTCGGTGTCGTGGGGCCGGATGATCGCATCGTGCGGGAGCTGGAGGGCACGAAGGTGGTGGGGGCGGCGGTGGTGAAGGAGAGCGAGATCGATACAGGGAGCGTCGCGCCGCCGACCTAGCCGGCGCCCTTGGATCCCGGCAGACAGGATCACGCAATCAACCGGATACAAGTCTTGTCGCGCCCGCCACTCGATCCCAAATCGGGATTCACGGAAAAATAGCACAGGAGGGCCCATGGCCGACGGGATATCACTTGCCGACAAGCTCGCGACCTTTCAGGACCATTGGTCGCCGCGCACGATCACGACCTTCAACGATTGCGACGTGATGGTGGTGAAGGTGAAGGGCGAATTCACCTGGCACAAGCACGACGACACCGACGATTTCTTTCTGGTCCTGAAAGGCAATCTGGACATCGAATTGCGGGACCGCACGGTGACACTCGGTCCGGGCGAACTCTACGTCGTGCCCAAAGGTGTCGAACATCGCCCGGTGGCACGCGAGGAGGTTCATCTCCTGCTCATCGAGCCGACCGGCACGCCGAACACGGGCAACGAGGCAACCGCCGCGGCGCGCAAGCTGGCATAGATCAGATCTCCGCGTAGACCTCCAATAAATTGCCGTCGGGGTCGCGGAAGAACAGCGTCCGATGTCCAAAGGCCTGGTTCGTCGGCGGCGACACCAGCTCAACGCCCTGCCGAACCAGCTCGTCGGCGCACTGGTCGACCTCGGTCGCGGATACCCTGAAGGCCAGTTGCAGCGATGCAGCGCCGGGCGGGACCGACGCATCCGCAGCGGTTCGGCTCGGTCTTGCCAAAGCGAGCGTATTGCTGCCCAAGCCGTACTCGATCCAGTTCGGCGAGAGCTCGCGCAGCAGAGGAAATGCGAGCACGACCTCGTAGAAGCGGCGCATCGCGGTCATGTCGCGCACGAAGATGACGGTGTAGTCGATCGCGCGAATGGCATGGAAGGGGGAGCGGGTGTGCCGGTTGGGTGCGGGTGTCTGTTCGTTTGTCATCTCGTCTTCATTCCAAACTCCGACTCGTAGCCCGCATGAGCGAAGCGATATGCGGGAAAGCCTCGTCAAAAAAGTCCCGGATGTCGCTGCGCTCATCCGGGCTACGGTAGCTCGTACAACAGTGTGCCATCATGCCGTGCGATCATCTCGATGCCGTGGAAGCAATCGAGCGCCCCTTCGGCCTCGCTTGGCTTCGACCAGAAACGCCGCGAGATCGTGGGGGACGGACGACATCGGCTATTCCACCAGCTCCGGCCACGGCACGATCGTGGACTTCACCGTCTTCATCGCCATCGCATCCCTCACCGCCTGCGCGACGCCCTCTTCAGTGAATGGATAGATCGTCTGCATCCTCAGCCACGGATATTTGTCGCGGGTACGGTAGAGCATGTCGACGCCGAGCGGCAGATCGTTGGCGGTAAAGCCCCAGGAGCCGAGCACGTTGAGGTCCTTGGTGCAGATGCGGTGCCACGACGTGTCGATCGAGCCGGCGTCGGTGAACTGGCCCATCTCGACATAGGTGCCGCCATCGCGCAGCATCTCGATGCCTTCCGGGCCGGCGGTCGGATGCCCGGAGCAATCCATCACGAGATCGGCGCCGAAGCCACCGACGATCTCGCGCACGCGCGCGATACGCGCCTCGGGCGATTTGAGCTCGTCGATGTTCACCGTCGCCTCCGCGCCGAACGCGCGCGCCAGCTTGAGCCGCGGCTCCTCCGGCGCGCCGACGCAGATGACGCGCCCTGCCCCCATCTCCTGCGCGGCCGCGACCGCCAGAATGCCGATCGGGCCGGAGCCCTGGATCACCACCGTGTCGCCCCAGCTGAAACCGCCGGCGCGGGTCGCGCGGTTGAAGGCGCGGATGCAGGAGGTCAGCGGCTCCGACAGCGCGCCCAGCCGCAACGACATGTCGTCGGGCAGCTTGTAGATCTTGGTGCCCGGCAGCATGTCGAGATCGACATAGACATATTCGGCCCAGCCGCCCCACATGTGAGGCGCCTTGTCGAAGCCGAGATAGCGGCCGTAATAGACCGGCGTCAGGCACTTGTTGGCGGTCTGCGGATAATGGATGCAGTAGTAACAGCGGCCGCACGGCATCAGCGGCGGGATCATCACCTTCGAGCCGACGGTCAGCGGCTTGCTCATGAAGTCCTCGGAAAACTCCTCGCCGCATTCGACGATGATGCCGCCGAGCTCGTGGCCCAGCGTGAACGGCCAGGGCAGCGGCTTCGGCCAGTGGCCTTTGAGGATGTGCAGGTCGGTGCCGCAAACCCCGCAGGCGCCGATCTTGATCAGCGCGGCCTTCCGGCCGACCTTCGGCCACGGCACGGTGCGGATGACAGGCTCCGAGCCCGGTCCTGCGTGGGTGCAGACGCGGATGTGCTCCATGATGTGTCCTCGCTGCCCGTCTGTTATGATTGATTGGTGCGGGCGTGGGGCGAAGCGTATGTGAGATGCGCGGTCGTGCCAAGGTGCAGGCTCGTAGCCCGCATGAGCAAAGCGATATGCGGGAGCAGCGGCCCCCGGATATCGCTTCGCTCATCCGGGCTACAGCGCCTGCCACAAGCTCAACCGTCATCCTGAGGTGCGAGCCTTGCGCGCCTCGAAGGATGGGCTGCAGGCGCGCGTGGCCCATCCTTCGAGGCTTCACCTTGCGATGCGAATGCATCGCAAGGCTCGCACCTCAGGATGACGGTGGTGCTTGTGGCAGCGTTGCATGGCTGATCTCCAAGCACACCCAAGTGTCTTGAGCGCCCACCGGCGAACGTGTAGGCACGGCCCAAGTCCCACCCAGGTGATCGCTTGAACCCCCTTCCCCAAAATCCCATGGCCGCGTCCGGCTCGTTCGCGGCCATGAAGTCCGTGCCCTACCGCCTCCAGTTCGTGGCCTATGTGCTGGCGATGATGGCCGACAATATCGAGCACGTGATCAGCTACTGGGTGGTGTTCCAGAAATTCCATTCGCCGGCGCTGGCGGGATTTGCCGTGCTGTCGCACTGGCTGCCGTTTCTGTTGTTCTCCGTCGCCGTCGGCGGGCTCGCCGACCGGTTCGATCCGCGCCGCATCATCCAGTGCGGCATGCTGCTGTTCATCGTGGCCTCGAGCGGCTGGGGCTTCTTCTTCATCACCGACAGCATCCAGATGTGGCACGCGATGCTGCTGCTGGTGATCCACGGCTGCGCCGGCGTGTTGTGGCAGACGCCGAACCAGCTGCTGCTCTACGACCTCGTCGGCCCGGCCGATCTTCCGAGCGCAGTGCGGCTGAACGCGATGGCGCGCTATCTCGGCATCCTGGTCGGGCCTGCCGTCGGCGGCGTCATCATGCTGACGCTCGGCCCCTCGCACGGCATCATCTTCAACACCCTGTTCTACCTCCCCATGCTGCTCTGGCTGTTCTGGGCGCCGATGCGCGACAAGAGCATTGCCGTGCGGCGCTTCGCCGTGCGCGGCCTTGCCGACATCGCGCTGACCATCCGCGCCATCGGCACCCAGCCGGTACTATCCGCGATGACGTGGCTCGCCGGCCTCACCTCCTTCATGATCGGGAACGCCTATCACGCCCAGATGCCGGGCTTTGCCGGCGATCTCGGCCACGGCGACCCCGGCGTGTCCTACAGCGTGCTGCTCGCGGCCGACGCCGCCGGTGCGCTGCTCGCCGGCATTGCGCTGGAATCCTGGGGGCGGCTGAAGGGCACGCCGCGCACCGCGATCCTGCTGGCGATGCTGTGGAGCGCCGCGCTGCTCGGCTTCGCCGCGGTGCGGATCTATCCCGTCGCGATCGTGCTGCTGTTCTTCGCGGGCTTCTTCGAACTGTCGTTCAACACCATGGCGCAGGCGCTGGTGCAGCTGAACGCGCCGTCCGACATCCGCGGCCGCGTCGTCGGCCTTTACAATATGGCCGGGCTCGGGATGCGGGCCTTCAGCGGCATCACCGTCGGGCTATCAGGCGCGGCGATCGGCATTCACTGGTCGCTCGGGCTTTCGGCCGCGGTGCTGCTGGCGCTGCTGCTGTGGTTGTATCGGCAGGGGACAAGACAGGCCTGACCGGTCGCCCTTGACCCCGGGCGCGCTCACGGTGGCCGGCCTGCCCGCCGCTTATGTGGCTTTCCGAGCGCATTGTGTCCGTCCGTGACTGACGCGCCCGATCCTAACGCGGCATTAACCCTATGCACCTTAGGGTCGTGCCGGACTCCGCCCGGGCGGGGGGTCGGGTGTTGAAAATGGCGTTGGCGAACAAAAAATTTCTTCCGGCCGCCGAGGAGCGTCGGCGTTTCCAGCGGGTCAAGGTGCACCTGCTCGGCCGCTACATGCTGCCGGACCGCCGGGAATTCCCCTGCCAGGTGATCAACATGTCGCCGGGTGGCCTTGCCCTGCTCGCCCCCGGCATCGGCAATGTCGGCGACCGCGTGGTCGCCTATCTCGACCATATCGGCCGCGTCGAGGGCAAGATCACCCGCATCATCGACAATGGCTTCGCCATGACGATCGGGGCGACGCCCAGGAAGCGCGACAAGCTCGCCGCCCAGCTCACCTGGCTCGCCAACCGCGACATCCTCAACCTGCCGGAGGACCGCCGCCACGACCGTATCGTGCCGCGCAACCCGATCGCGGTGCTGACCCTCGAGGACGGCACCAAGATGACCTGCCGCATCATCGACCTGTCGCTGTCGGGCGCGGCCATCGCCGCCGAGAACCGCCCGCCGCTGAAATCGATCGTGCTGCTGGGCCGGGTCCAGGGCCGCGTGGTCCGAAACCTCGAAGACGGCTTCGCGCTGGAGTTCATGCACGAGCAGCCGGTCGAGACACTCGAAGAGAGCGTTACCGCGCGGTAAAGCGAAAGCGCGCCAAAACCACTGTCTTTCCAGCCCTGAAGGCGGCCTCCGCGATGCGGACGCCGCCTTTTTCGTGCGCGGTGACGGGTCTGTGCGGGTTAACGCGGGACCTGTTTGCGCCCCGGAACAGCAGTTCCGCCAGCGTTTCCGCGTTAATCGATAGAATTTGAATCAATTACAGTCATCTCGAATTTTATTCGAATTCGATTCAAGTATAGATCGAATTCGCCGCGCGTTTTACTTGTATTCGTCTCGACTTGACTTGGCTGACTTAGCGGCAACTCAAAAGCTCCGTGCGAAATGTGGTCCCAACAAGAAACGGGGGCCGCAATGTTTGATTTCAAGGGACAGGGGAAGGGGCTGGCGATCGCCGCCATGCTCTTCGGGATCAGCGCGACAGTGCAGGCCGGTGAGAACCGCCTGCTCTACGCGAGCCTCGGCGACACCACCCGTGCCCCGATCGGCTGGGTCGAGTTCTGTGCGGACAATGCCGCTCAGTGCCAGGGCGGGCCGACGCAGCCCCGCGACATCGTGATGTCGCAGGCCGCATGGCGCGACCTCGTCAAGGTCAATCGCTGGGTCAACGAGACCGTCAAGCCTTTGACCGACCAGGAGCACTGGGGCGTGGTCGAGAGGTGGTCGCTGCCGTCGGACGGCTACGGCGACTGTGAAGACTACGTGCTGTTGAAGCGCAAGATGCTGATGGATGCCGGCTGGCCTCGCGAGGCCCTGCTCATCACCGTCGTGCGCGACAAGAAGGGCGAAGGACACGCGGTCCTGACGGTGAAGACCGACAAGGGCGAGTTCGTTCTCGACAATCAGAACGAGAACGTCGTTGCCTGGACGGAGACCGGCTACCGCTTCGTCAAGCGCCAGTCGCAGGGCGATCCCAATGTCTGGGTCTCGCTGGGCGATACCAGGCCGGCGGTCTCCACCGCCAGCGCCAGGGACTAGCAGTCAGGAACAAACGAGTTACGCGACCCGGTCACATCCCCACCCCTCCCCGTCCCAGACCGGTTCGCGCGCGGCCAGCCATCCCCCAATGGCTGGCCGCAACTTTTTTGGGGATGCACGATCAGTCCTGTGAGGCCTGGCGAGACCACGGCACCCGCGCGGCGGTGAAATCCCGCCACGCGCCCTGCAACGACGGCTGCACGCCGATCGATGCACGCGCCTGCCAGCCGGCGATCGCCGCCGCGGCGATGGCGCTGTCGGGCTCCGCATCAAGTCCATCGAGCAATGAGGCCGTGACCGCCATGTCGTTGAAGGCGCCGAGCTCCTCCTGCAGACCGGCGAGCCGGCGCGAGAACCGTCGCACGGACTTGCGATCGGCGAACAGGGGCAGCAGGAACTCGCTGAGATAGCGCAGCCGTTTGGTCGCGAGCCGCACCCGGTGCAACTCGTCGGTGGACAGCGACTTGAAGCGGCGGCCACGCTTGAGCACCTTGGCATATTGCTCCGACAAAATGCGCTGCGCGAAATTGACGGCGGGCTCGGCGAGCTGACCGAGATCTTCGGCGGCAACGTCGTTGCGCCAGCCCCGCGTCTCGATCCAGTGACCGAGGCCGATCAGGAAAACCGCGCAGCGGCGATCGTCGAGCGCCTGATGCGCCTTGCGATAGGCGTCCGACTGGCACTCGGCCGCAGCCCGGCCCAAGGCATCGAAGCCGGTAACCGAAGCACAGGCTTTCGCGATCGTCGGCAAGGTCTCGAGCTGGAACACGTCCCAGTCACGCGCGGCGGACAGGTCCTGCGCCAGCCATCTTGCTTCCGACCGCAGCGCGTCGAGATTGCTGAGTGCGCCGACCGATCGCATCAGGTCCAGCGCCGCTCGCAGCCGGCGCAGCGAGACGCGCAGCTGATGCACGCCTTCCGGATTGCGCCCGTCCTCGGCCGCCGGCAACGACTGAAGCAGATGAAGGAAGCAGGAGCGCAGAATCGTCGCGAAGGCATCGTCGAGCGTGATCGACGGATCGAGGCGAAGCTTGCGAGGCCTGCGTGCCGAGGGCGGCGCGCCCGCGGCAAGGTCGAAGCCGCGCGCCGACTTGGCACGGATGGACGGCTTCACCGCCCCCTGCTCCGCAAGCCGCAGCGCGACCTCGTAGATCGTGCTCGCGCTGCCGCTCTTGAGTTCCAGCTCGATCTCGCTCACGGGGATCGACCGGTCGCCGGCCGTCAGCACGCCCTGGTCGAAGGCGATCTCGACCGTCCCGGACGGCAGATCGACGATCCTCGCATGCCGATGGACGTCGGCGGTGAAGACGGCTTCGAGCGGCTGTGCTTCGAGGTGGGAGCGAAGCTTCTCCGGAATGAACGGCATCGCCAGAGCGACATCCGGCGCCAGCGACGGTACGCTCGCCTCCCATTCGCCACGGCGCAGCGGATCGTCCTCAGCGTCGGTCTTCACGGTCTGCACGAAGCGCGCGCCGCTCTGGCGTACGCGCAAGCTCAGGCCGCTGCGCTGGAGCGCACGCTCGGCCGTGTCGTAATAGACGGATTTGAGATGCTTGCGCGTGCCCTTGTTGCGCGCGTTGGTCGCAATGACCGGGGCGGCGTTAAAATGCGCCATGCGATCGGCATCGACGAGAAGCTTGAGCTCGATTTCTCCAGCGGGACGCGCGCCAGCGTTCGACTGGGCCGGCCCCGGTGCAGGCGTCGTGTCCTGCAACGGCGTCTGGTCAATCACGGCGCCCTCGATCGCAGGTTTCGCGCCGGTCTCGGCCGGCTCAACTTGCCTGAGGAAGCCGGCGGCGTATTGCGTTCTCTGGTTGTGCTTCGGGACAGGATTCCCATCCGGCGCGCCCGGAGTCTTGCGAGCCGGTGTTGCGTCTGACTTTAACATTTGGGGCAACATGACAGTTGGATGACAGTGCGTCAGCATATAGCCGGTGTGCCCCGCGAGGAATAGTAACGTCACGTCGTCGCGCCTAATCGTCCACACGACGCGTCAGAGGCAACAACCCGGCAAGGTCTGTCACAATCCGGCGTGATGTCATGAATTAGATTGCTGCCGAGCGCGGCAAGTGATCGAATTGACAGCGAATCTCGTCGTTCTCGAAGCCGAGATGAACGCGTCAGCGAGCTTGACTCATGCTAGCCGAGAAATTCTTTCTGGTCCTGGAGACACTTAGAAGTCACGCTTCCGATGACAGGCCCGAGATTGTGACAAGCCCTGCGCGGTCTCCCGCGGTGCAGGAGACCGCGACCGGTTCGCTGCGCAAAAAGTCGGTTCCCGATCATCGGGACTAGATGCGCTCCAATGTCGCAGGTCACGCCTGCACATGCGCGCATCAGTGCGCAAGACTGTTCTTGTAGATCTTGCCGCCCTTCATGATCACGACGAAATTCTTCGCGGGATCTTCGACGAGGGCGATGTTGTCGAGCGGATTGCCGTCGACGAGCAGGAGATCGGCCAGCGCGTCCTCCTCCACCACGCCGAGCTTGCCGGGATAGGGATTGCGCAGGCCCGACAGGCTCAGCAACTCCGCGTTCGCCGACGTCGCCATGGCCAGCGCTTCGGCCGGCGTGTACCAGCGCGTCAGCGCGGCCAGCATCGAGCCCTGCTTGTCCGCCAGCGCCTTCGAGAACAGCACGTCAGTGCCGAACGCGGTCTTGATGCGATACTTCTTCGCGAGCGCATAGACGCGATCCTTGCCGGCAACCACCTGCCGCATCTTGTCCTGCTCCGCAGGTCCGAGTGCAGCGGCACCCGAGATATCCAGGAATGGTTGCGTGCTGAGCCAGATGCCCTTCTCCGCGATCAGTTTCGCGCTCGCCTCATCCATGAGGTGACCATGCTCGATGCACCTCACGCCGGCCGCGATCGAACGCTGGACTGCCACCGGCGTATAGGCGTGCGTGGCAACGTAAGTGCCCCAATTGTCGGCGGCCTCGACCGCCGCGCGCAGCTCCGGCTCGGTGAAAGTGGAGACGTCGAGCGGGCTGAATGGCGAGGCGACGCCGCCGCCGGCCGTGAGCTTGACCTGCGAGGCGCCCTGCATCAGCTGCTCTCGGGCGCGCATGCGGACCTCGTCGGGACTGTCGGCGACGATGCTGCCGCCGATCCGCTCCATGCGGCTCAGCATGCCGCCGATCGTGCGCGGCAGATCGGACAGCTGGCGGAAGTCGCCGTGACCGCTGGTGATGGTGATCATGGCGCCGGATGGATAGATGCGGGGACCGGCGACGAGATCCTCGTCGATGGCCTGCTTGAGGCCGAAGCTCGGCCCGCCCACGTCACGCACGGTGGTGAAGCCGCGCATCAGCGTCGCAGTCGCCTCGCTCGCGGCCAGCAGGTTGTTGTAGCCGATATCGCCGGCGAGCACGGCCATCGGGGTCGGCCGCACCAGCATCGCGTGCCAATGCGCATCGATCAGCCCCGGCATCAACACCCGCCCACCACCGTCGATGACCTCAGCGGTGATCGTGAGGTCCGCCGTCGAAATCTTCGCGATGACTCCGTTTCTGACGAGGACGCTGGATGGCGCCGAGAGCACGCTGCCCTTGCCGTCGAATATCCGGACATTCCGGAAAAGGACCGCCGTCTCCTGAGCCGGTGCGGATGATAGGCTGCCGAACACCATTGCAATGCCGGCAAGCAAGGCAGCGATGGCGAAGACTTTGGCCGACATCCTCAAACCCGACATATCAGCCTTCCGCACAGGTTCAGGCTACGCGAGGGGTGATGGCAGGCACGCAACGTCTGCATTCAGTTGACGCCGACGTTTAGCTGCCGTCAACTTACAACCATGGCGGCGATATGCAGTTTCGCCATCTGATTTGATGAGGGATCTGCTCGTCCGACGGCAATTGAATCAAAGCAAGTGAATCAAAGACGTCGCGCGTGACGTCAGGCCGCGGGCTCTCAGGCGCCCAGCACGTCGGCGAGCCGCAATTCGTCGGCGGCAGTATCTTTCAGGAACAGTTCGGCCTCGATCTCGCGAAGATGCGACAGCATCTGCGCGCGGGCGGCCTGCTTGTCGCGCTTGCGGATCGCGGCGACGATGCCGGCGTGATGATCAGTGCCGCAGGCCGGCGTGTCGTGGCGGCGATAGAGCAGGATGATCAGCGAGGAGCGCGCGATCAGCTCCTTGAGGAAGCCGAGATAGATGCTGTGGCCGCTCATCTCGGCGACGAGCTTGTGAAATTCGCCGGAGAGCCGGACCGAGGTGCGCGCATCGCCGCGCAGCTCCGCCTCACGCTCTTCGGCAAGATGCTGGCCGAGGCGATCGAGCCAGGCCGGCGAGACCGCGTCGATCGCGTGGTCGACGATCGTGGGCTCGATCAGGCGGCGCGCCTCGAATACTTCGCGCGCATCGCCGGGCGTCGGGCGCGCGACGAAGGCGCCGCGGTTCTTCTCGATGTTGACGATGCCCTCATGCGCGAGCTGCTGGAGCGCGGTGCGGACCAGCGTGCGGCTCGCGCCGTAGATCTCGCCGATCTCGTCCTCGCCGAGCTTCGTGCCCGGCAGCAGACGATGCTCGAGGATCGCCGCGGTCACACCCTCCCTGATCCGGCTGACGCGATCGCTCGCGTCTGGCGCATCGGATTTCTGGCGGGTTTTGGCGGCCATCAGTTCGAGGGGGTTGGGTTTGAGGGCTCGATCGGCGACGTTCGGCCTTCAATGTTAGTCGACCAGCTGTATCCAATCACAGGCGAAACTTTATACAATCCGAGCACATTTTGTGTGCATATTACTGCCCACCCGGCGAGCCGCGCCGCCGCGCCGGATTCGATCTAACGACCTGACTCCACTGCACAGTTTTGGAATTCGGCAGTCTCCGGGCGGTTGGCACGGACCTTGCGGAGAAAGCCGGAGCATCGCCCTCCCAGCGGACACGCCATGGCCACTCCTGCCGCTCTCGAACTGGTCGCCGTCACCAAGCGCTACGACACGACGCTGGCGGTCGACGACGTCAACCTCAAGATCCCGGCGGGCACCTATTGCTGCCTGCTCGGCCCCTCCGGCTGCGGCAAGACCTCGACCCTCCGCATGATCGCCGGCCACGAAGCGGTCAGCGAGGGCGACATCATCCTTGGTGCGCAGAACGTCACCGATCTCGAGCCCGCCAAGCGCGGCACCGCGATGATGTTCCAGTCCTACGCGCTGTTTCCGCATCTGACCGTGCTCGACAACGTGGCATTCGCCCTGAAAATGCGCGGGATCGACCGGACGACGCGGCACAAGCGCGCCGGCGAACTGCTCGAGCTGGTGGCCATGACCCCCTATGCGGCCCGGCTGCCGGCGCAGCTCTCCGGCGGCCAGCAGCAGCGCGTCGCGCTCGCCCGCGCGCTGATCACCGAGCCGCAGATCCTGCTGCTCGACGAGCCGCTCTCCGCGCTCGATCCGTTCCTGCGGGTGAAGATGCGGGGCGAGCTGAAGCGGCTGCAGCGCGAGCTCGGCATCAGCTTCATCCAGGTCACCCACGGCCAGGAAGAGGCGATGGCGCTGGCCGACCACATCGTGGTGATGAACCACGGCAAGATCGAGCAGCAGGGCACCGCCCGCGACATCTTCCACCATCCCCGCACCGAATTCGTGGCGCGCTTCATCGGCGGCCACAACGTCCTCAGCGACGCCGGCAAACTCATCGCCGTGCGCGCCGATCAGCTCGGCATCGTGCCGTTCGCCGACGGTGCGTACGGCGCGCCGGCGCTGCTGACCCAGACCGAGTACCAGGGCTCCTACATCGCCGTCTCGCTCACGCTCGACGACGGCACCGCCCTGTTCTCCCACCTCCCCGAGGCCGCCTTCGACGTTCACCCGTTCCGACCGGGCGATCGCGTGTTGGCCACCTGGGATCCCGCCAAGGCGCAGCGTCTGCAATAGCGCCGATCGATCACTGGAATGCGCAACAGAGGAGTGACTGATATGACCGAGACCACCAGGACAAAGGGCGTCAGCCGCCGCACGCTGCTCAAGGGCACCGCGGGTCTCGCCGGCCTTGCCGCCGGCTCCGGCGCCATCACCGGCTTTCCCTATGTGAAGTCGGCCGATGCGAAAGTGCTGCGCTATCTCGGCACCGCCGTGAACGAGGGCGACGACATCTCCAAGCAGTGTCTGAAGGACACCGGCATCAAGATCGAATACATCACCGCGACCACCGACGACGTCACCAAGCGCGTGATGACCCAGCCGAACTCCTTCGACGTGCTGGACACCGAATATTTCTCGCTGAAGAAGCTGGTGCCGTCGGGCAACATCCTTGCCCTCGACGCCAGGAAGATCAAGGAATTCGACAACATCACGCCCGTCTTCACCAAGGGCGAGACGCCCGGCGGCAAGAAGATCGGCAACCAGGGCACCGCGCCCTGGAAGGTGCTCTATCTCGAAGGCAAGGACTCGAAGAAGTTCGCGACGTCGGCGACCGAGTTCGTCACGCTGATTCCGACCGTCTACAACGCCGACACGCTCGGCATCCGTCCTGACCTGATCAAGCGCCCGATCAACACGTGGGCCGAACTGCTCAATCCCGAATTCAAGGGCAAGGCGTCGATCCTCAACATCCCCTCGATCGGCATCATGGATGCCGCCATGGTCGTGGAAGCCACCGGCAAGTACAAATATGCCGACAAGGGCAACATGACCAAGGAAGAGATCGATCTCACCATGAAGGTGATGACCGAGGCCAAGAAGGCCGGCCAGTTCCGCGCGTTCTGGAAGGACTTCAACGAGAGCGTCAACCTGATGGCCTCGGGCGAGACCGTGATCCAATCAATGTGGTCGCCGGCAGTGACGAAGGTGCGCTCGATGGGCATTCCCTGCACCTTCCAGCCGCTCAAGGAGGGTTATCGCTCCTGGGCCTCGGGCTTCTGCGTCTCCAAGGGCGTGTCGGGCGCCAAGCTCGAATGGGCCTACGAGTTCGTCAACTGGTTCCTGTCCGGCTATGCCGGCGCCTATCTCAACCGCCAGGGCTACTACTCGGCCGTGCTCTCCACCGCGAAGGCGCATATGGAGCCCTACGAGTGGGCCTACTGGATGGAAGGCAAGCCCGCCGAGAAGGACATCAAGGCGCCCGACGGCTCGCTGCTGGAGAAGGCCGGCGCGGTGCGCGACGGCGGCTCCTACGAGGACCGCATGGGCGGCGTCGCCTGCTGGAACGCGGTGATGGACGAGAACGACTACATGGTCCGCAAGTGGAACGAGTTCATCGCGGCGTAATTTGATGGACACGTCGGAAGACATCCTGCAACAGGCGACCCCGGGATTGATCCCGGGGTCGGGCACAGCGCGCGCCGCGAAAGTGACGCGCCTGTCGCCATCCCTCATCTCCTGGCTCCAGGCCGGGCCGATGATGCTGGTGTTTCTCGCCTTCTTCCTGATCCCGCTGGTGTTCGTCGTCATCGTCTCGTTCTGGGACTACAACGAATACCAGTTGCTGCCGGCGTTCTCCGGCCGCGGCTATACCGACACGTTCGAAGGCTGCATCGCGCAGCTCCCCGATCTCTGCACGATCGGCAAGACCTATCTGATGACGCTGAAGCTGTGCTTCCTGGTCTGGGCCATCACGCTCTTCATCGGCTTCTGGGTCGCCTACTTCCTCGCCTTCCACGTCAGGTCCAAGACCTGGCAGATGGGATTGTCGCTGCTCTGCACGATCCCGTTCTGGACCTCCAACGTGATCCGCATGATCGCGTGGATTCCGCTGCTCGGCCGCAACGGCCTCGTCAATTCCGGCCTCGTCAAGACGGGACTGATCAACCATCCGCTGGAATGGCTGCTGTTCTCCGAATTCTCCGTCGTGCTGGCGCTGGTCCACCTTTTCACCTTCTTCATGGTGGTGCCGATCTTCAATTCGATGGTGCGCATCGACAAGTCGCTGATCGAGGCCGCCTATGACGCCGGCGCCACCGGCTTCCAGACACTCGTGAACGTCATCATTCCGCTCGCCAAGCCCGGCATCGTGATCGGCTCGATCTTCGTCATCACGATCGTGATGGGCGATTTCATCACCATCGGCGTGATGGGCGGCCAGCAGATTGCGGCGGCCGGCAAGATCATCGAGACGCGGGTGAACGCGCTGCAATTCCCCGCAGCAGCGGCCAACGCCGTGATCCTGCTCGCGATCACCTTCCTGATCATCACCATGATGTCGCGCATCGTCGACATCAAGAAGGAGCTCTGAGCGATGAAGGAAGGACGCCCGCGCTCTTTCTACGTGCTCGCGATCTTCTTCGCAGCCTATGTGCTGTTTCTCTACGGTCCGATGATCGCGATCTACGTGCTGTCGTTCCAGGGGCCGCAGGGCGGCCTCACCTTCCCGATGAACGGGGTGTCGACCTTCTGGCTGGCAAAACTGTTCCAGGGCACCGGCATCGTCGATCTCGGCGCGGCCTTCCGCCGCTCGCTGCTGCTCGGCGTGATCGTTATGATTGTCACCGTCGTGCTGTCGGTCGCCGCCGGCATGGCCTTCCGCCGCAAGTTCAGGGCGCAAAGCATCCTGTTCTACTCGGCGATCGCGAGCCTCATCGTTCCCTCGATCATCACCTCGCTTGGCATCTCGCTTGAATTCCGCATCATCGACGATCTGATCAAGGCACACTGGAACGAGAATTTCGAGACCTCGATGGGCCTGCTCACCTCGGGCCTCGGCGCGCATCTGACCTGGACGCTGCCGTTCGGGCTTCTCATCATGTTCGCGATCTTCAACCGCTTCGATCCCAGGCTCGAGGAAGCCGCGCGCGATCTCGGTGCGACGCCGTGGCAGGCGTTCCGTCATGTCGTACTGCCGATCATCCTGCCCTCCGTGATCGGCATCGGGCTGTTCGGCTTCACGCTGTCCTGGGACGAGCTCGCGCGCTCCAGCCAGGCGATCGGGGCGGTGAACACGTTGCCGCTCGATCTCCAGGGCCTCACCACCACCGTGACGAACCCCGACATCTACGCGCTCGGCACCGTGATCTCCGCCGTCTCATTCACGGTGATCACGCTTGCGCTCGGCACCATCCACGTGCTGAACAAGCGGCAGGCGGCCAAGGGCTCGGACGCCGGCAAAGGACTTGTCTGAGAAGGGGCTTGTCTGATCTGATGCGACTTCACGTCGTCAATCCCAACACCACCGCGTCGATGACGGCGAAGATCGCCGCTGCGGCGCGCAGCGTCGCCCTGCCCGGCACTGAGATCGACGCGCGCCAGCCGACGATGGGCCCGGTCTCGATCGAGGGCTTTTACGACGAGGCCTTCGCCGTCCCCGGCATGCTCGGCTGCATCCGCGAGGCCGACCGCGACGGCGCGGACGCCCACATCATCGCCTGTTTCGACGACACCGGCCTCGACGCGGCACGCGCGGCGGCGAAAGCGCCGGTGATCGGCATTGGCGAAGCCGGCTTCCACATGGCGAGCCTGATCGCGGCGCGCTTTGCCGTGGTGACGACGCTCGGTGTCTCCATCGTGCCGATCGAGCATAATCTGACGAAGTACGGCCTCGCCGGACGCTGCGCCCGCGTCCGCGCCGCCGAGGTCCCGGTGCTCGCGCTCGAAGAGCGCAACGCCGATGCGCTCGCAAGGATCTCCGCGGAGATTACGGCCGCGATCCGAAACGACCGCGCGGAGACCATCGTGCTCGGCTGCGCCGGCATGGCCGATCTCGCCGCCGAACTCGCCGCCATGCACGGCCTGCCCGTGATCGACGGCGTCGCCGCCGCCGTGACGCTGGCGGAATCGCTGGTGCGACTCGGCCTGAAGACGTCCCGGCTGGGGCCCTACGCTGCGCCACGGTCGAAGACCTATTCCGGGCCGTTTTCGCCGTTTCAGCCCTGATCGTTGCTTCCGGCCGGGCCTTTGGAGGCCTCAAGGCCGGAAGATTGCTGGTTTTTCGCCTTCAGCCTCTTTTTGGTCCCATTTGTTGCCGAACTGTTGCGTTTTCGGGACGTCCCGGCGGCCCCAGGGTTGCCGGTCTTCGCACTCACCAAGTTTCAATTTGGGTTTTGTCAGCGATGATCGATCTCGCAGAGGACACACCGTCCAACCCCCTGCTTCGCCTCGGCGCCCAGCCCATCGCGCTGACCGCCGCCGCCCTTCTCCTGCTGATCGCCGGCGTGACCTCGATTGCGATCTGGCGCGCCTATACCGGCGCTGCGCCGGAGGCCGACCGGGTGGCCGCGTCACGGCAGCTCCAGGCCCGCACGGCCCAGGCCTCCGAGCAGTTGGTCGAGAAGACCAAGGGGCTGGAGGCGACCCAGCAGGAATCGATCGACCAGCTCCAGGTCGTGCAGGACCAGCTCCAGACCGTGAAGCGGCTGCTCGCGGCCCAGCAGGCCGATACCAAGCGCCTGTCGGAGCAGGTGGCGAGCCTGAACGAGTCCATCGACGGCCTGCGCCAGTCCTTTGCCAGCGCCCGGGCCACCGAGGCCGAGACGCCGTCGGTTACCCGCAGGAAACCGGCACGCCACCGCGTCCATGCCAGCGCGCGCAAGCGCTCGCGCGGCTGAGCCGGTCACCCACGCGGACATAATTTTATTTTTGCCACTTGTGAACTGGATCACATTCGCCCGTGTGATTCCGCGCGATGCTCGCCGTTACCGGATGGCGTGAGCCGATTTCAATGTCCGGGGCTGGCAAGGTCGTTGACGGTATACTGCGTCAACGGCCTTGTTTTTTAGCAGGCCGGCAGGTCTTCCCGCCTCACTCGCAGACGTCGACGCGCCGGAATCGCCATCCCGATGGCGTCATCACGCGCTTGCGCACGACATAGCATCCGCCATAACCGTCGTCGTAGCCGGTACCATAATAGTGGGGGTCACCGTAATACGGGGAGCTGTAGCCATAATAGCCACCGTAGTAGCCGGCGCCGGCAATGCCCGCGCCGATGGCGAGGCCGGGCCAGAAGCCGCCACCATGCCAGTGGCCGCCATGGCCCCAGCCGCCACCACCGTGGCCCCAGCCGCCGCCATGTCCAAAACCGCCCCGCGCCTGGGCCGCCTGCGGCGCCGAGAGCCCGACCGCTGCGACGGCCAGCGCCGCCATGATCATCTTGCGTAGCATTTACTCGATCCTCTGCGTGGACACGCTCCACGCTTCAAAGCAGGACCAAGCTAATGCTATCGGGGCACTCCTGACAGCCACACTGTCTCACTTCCGCGCGAGCATCAGCAGCCGCGGCAGATGCTCTTCATCTTCTTGTCGAACTGCCGGTTCTCGGTATTGACGGTGGCATCGGCGGCCGCGCCGGAGCCGGTGCCGGTGGTGACTCCGGAGCCGGAGCCGGGGCCGGACGATTGAGCCGTACCCAGGCTGTTGGTGCCGGGAGGCGGCGCCGGCGAGTTGGCGACGCCTCCCGTCGTCGATCCCGACGAACCCCCAGTCGATCCATCGCCGAGAGGCTGAGGATTACGATCAAGGTCTTCATCGAAGCGGTTGCAGGCGAAATGGCCATTGGAAATGCTCCTTTACCGGACCAAGACCCGTTCCGGAACAAATGCCGTCACATCAGCTTGAAACGAGGAGGCAGCCACGATCATGCGCAAACTGATCGCGTTCGACGAGGACACGTTCGACAAGCTCAAGCAACTGGGACGCGACAGGATGGCGACGTTTCAAGAGCTTGCGGACGAAGCCTTTGCCGACCTGCTGAAGAAGCATGGCATCCCCATCGATCTCCGGGACGCATTGCGCAAGAGCGCCAGGCTCGGCGCCGAACCGGACAAGCCGACCGCGCGTCCCAAAGCCAGAAAGGCCAAACCACGATGACCGATCGCGATCCTTTTGCAGAGGGCGAGCGCGCCGCGCGCGACAAGATCCCGGCCGAGGCAAATCCCTACTCAGATGGCAGCGCCGAACATGCGCTCTGGGCTGCGGGCCACGAGAAGGTCGCAGGCGCGATCGAAGCGCGCGAGTCCGAGGGAAGCTGACGCATCGCCCCTGGCGGGGCGGCAGGCCGCTATGCGGCGGCGACCATCTTCTCGGTCCGGTCCTCGACCATGGTCACGAACATGTGGGACTCCTCGCCGGCGCCGCCGATCTGGACCCGGCGAGCCGAGATCACACGGCGCCCGCGCGTCGGATTGTCGATGGTGTCGATGATCGGTTCGAGCTGCTGCTTCTGCGCCAGAAGCTGCCGATCGCGCCGCTCGATCAATTCGGCGGCGTCCTCCGAGAACAATTCCCGCGCAGTCTTGCCGATGATCTCGCCGCGCGACATGCCGATCATCTTCTCGGCGGCCCTGTTGACGAAGACGTAGCGCTGGTCGCGCGCGTCCTTGGCGATGATTCCTTCCGCCACGTTCTCGATGATGGTGGCGAGGAAACGCTCCATCCGTTCCAGAATGCGCTCGCGCTGACGCTGCTCGGTGACGTCCTCCTGCACCGAGACCCATCCGCCGCCGTCCATCGGACGCTCGTAGATCTTGATGATGCGGCCGTCGTTCAAGGTGATCTCATTGGCCGCCGGCTCGCGACGGGCGATCCGGTCGAGAACCGCCCCGAGATATTTTTCGACGTCGCCGCTGAACAGACCGCTCTTGACCCGGTGCTGGAGGATTTCCTCCAGCGTCGATCCCGCCTGGATCGTCTCGGGCAGATTGTAGATTCGCCGGTAGTTGGCGTTCATCGCGACGACGTTCGCCTTGCCGTCGAGCATGATCAGGCCCTGCGGCATGCTGTTGATCGCTGCCGAGAGCTGCCACTTCTTGGCCTGGTACTTGTCGTTGAACTTGTCGCGCTCGGTCATCGCCGCGTCGCGCGCCTGCGCGGTGCCGAGCTCGAGCTCCTCGAGCTCGAAGATGCGCGCCACCGCGTCGCGGAAGTGCTGCACGGCGCGCGCAAGATGCCCGATCTCGTCGTGACGGCCCAGATGCGGCACCTTGCTCTTGACGTCACCGTCCGCGATCCGGTCGGTCGCCTGCGTGATCTCGGCAAGTGCCCCGACCACAGAGCCCCGCATCACGACGACGTTCAACCCCGCCAGAAGGAGGGCCACGAGCCCGAGCGCGAACAGATAGGCGGCGGCGTAGCGGTTCTCGTCGGCGAGTTCGTCCGCCTGGCGGGCGCGCTCCCTGTAGATGCGTTCTAGCGCCTCGAGATCGCTGTTGAGCTTGGTGCGCAGCGTCCGGTTGGCATCATTGTCGCCCCATTCGCGCGCAGCGGCAGAGCTGATCTCGACCCCGCGTCGCACCAGCTCCTGGCGGAAGTCGATGAACTGCGCGATGCGCTGGCGGAAACTGGCAAATAGTTCGGCGTCGTCGTCGCTGACCGTTCGCTCCATGCTCTTCACGGCATCGGCGAGCTCTCGGTTGCGGCGCACCAGCCCATCGGCGAACTGCTTCATCGCGCCACGATCGCCGGACATGTAGATGCCGCGCGATTCCATCACGATGGCATAGATCAGCGCGTTGATGCGCCCGACGCTGATCGCAGCCTCGGCGGAAGAGGCATGCATGTGACGATAGGTCGTCTGCAACCGCACCGTCTGGATCGACATCACGAGCAGGAAGGTGGTGACGATCGCGAGGAAGCCGGCGATGCTGTAGACCTTCTCCGCGACGCTGAGCGTATCCGCGCCGCGAACGAACCGAACGAGCTTCTTCAAGAATTTGGTTCCGGTGCCGAGCCCGGATCCCAGCGCCGCAGCGTTCATGGCGCCGCTCCTCCTGGTTGAATGCGCTCCACGATAGGTGCGGTTGCGCTAGCGGAGGATTAAAGTGCCGGCCGGTACTTTTACGGTCTGAGCCATGGAAAACGGAACCGGCACGCGCGTCAGCCGATCCGCTTCAGGCCTTTCTTGAAGCGCGGGCCGTTGGCGACGTAAAACTTCGCCGCACTCCCCATCCTCTGCACCTGGGCATCGTCGAGCGTGCGGATCACGCGCGCGGGCGAGCCGATGATCAGGGAGCGTTCGGGAAACTCCTTGCCCTCGGTGATGACGGAACCGGCGCCAACGATACTGTTGCGGCCGATCTTCGCGCCGTTCATCACGATCGAGCCCATGCCGATCAGTGCACCCTCTTCGATCGTGCAGCCGTGCAGGATGACGTTGTGACCGACGGTGCAGTTCTTGCCGATGACAAGGGGAAAGCCGAGATCGGTGTGGCAGGTCGAGCCGTCCTGCACGTTGGCGCCTTCGCCGATCTCGATCCATTCATTGTCGCCGCGCAGCACCGCGCCGAACCAGACGCTCGCTCCCGGCTTCAGGCGCACGCGGCCGATCACGGTTGCGGTCTCAGCGATGAAATAGTTGCCGTCGGCGGGAAGATCGGGCGCCTGCCCGTCGAGCTCGTAGATCGCCATGGAGGTCTCCTGTCACGTCGAGCACAGCCATAGCGAAACGGCAGCGAAGAGGCAAAGGACCGCCGCACCGGGCAGCCCTGCAAGACAGTCTCAGACCAGAACGCCGGCCGCGCGCAGCGTCATCAGGAAGAAGGTGCCGCTCATCATGCTCCAGAAGCCGGCGATGAGGGTCGCCATCATCACGAATTCGACGCGGCGGCTTTCCACCCGCATGCCGCGGAGCGTGTTGCGCATGATGATGAAGGGCGCGGCGAACACCAGGAACGGCACCGCCGCGAAGGTCTTCGGCGCCACGCCGTCCTGCAACAGGCCGAAGCCGGCGGGCCGCTGCGCGACCGCCTGGTATCCGTTCACGAGTGCGCCAGCGAGCGCGAAACCGATGCCAATCGAGAAGAAGGTATTGAGAGCTTCAGGTGTCATCGGAACTGTCCGCCCTTACGCAACGCCGGAGACTTCCTGTGACAAATAGTGCCGGTTAACGCTACATTATCCTTAAGGGAAGGTTAACGCCGCCGGCCATCCGGCGCAGGGCCCTCCCCCTTCCCCGCAGCCGGGGAACGCTCCGCGAAATCGCCGCCGCATGGCATATTCGCCGCTGATTCGTCGGCCATCGGCCGACCTCCGGCTTACCTCGCGCAACTCATGACGGTGTTTTCGGCAGCTCCCCTTAGATCTCCCCGGACGCGCACCTGGGCGCATATCGTCCCGATCGTGCTCGGCGGCGCCGCGGCGGTGTGCGCAGTTGCGCTCGTCGCCTATCTGTTGTGGCCGACCTGGGGCCCGAGCGGCGCCAACGCCCCGGACAAGCTGCCGGTGAGCGTCGGCGGCACGCTGTTCAACCTGCCGACGACGGCGATCCGCATGAAGATCCAGCGCCACTCCGGGCCGCAGGAGCGCATCGATCTCGACTTCCTCTATCCCTCGCTGGAGCCGCCCGGCACGCCGAAGCACGTCACCGCCGACACGGTGGATGCGGCGATGCAGCCGATCGACCGCATCTTCCTGTCGATCGCAGCCCATCACGATGCGCTCTCGCCCGAGCAGCGGACAGCCACGATCTATCCGCGCTATCTCGACCAGGCCGCGACGATGCCCGAGGACGGACTGACGATGCGGATGTTCCGCACTGAGACCCCCTACGGCAGCGAGGACCTCTATTCTGCCGCAAGCCCCGCATTGACCGCGCGCTGCACCCGCGATGCGGCCACGCCCGGCATGTGCCTCTCCGAGCGCCGCGTCGGCGGCGCCGACCTCACCTTCCGCTTTCCGCGCAGCTGGCTGTCGCAATGGCGCGATGCGGCGGAGGCGATGGAGAGGTTGACGGCGCAGCTGCGCGGGCCGAAAGGCTGAGCGCGGCCCTTTTGCCACCGCAAGGTTCGCCGACAGAACGGGCCTGAGCCCTCCGGCAAAAACATCGAAAACAACCCCATGCACAGTAGCCAAGGGCCCGCTCGACTTCGTATTTTTCGAAGCCGAACTTGACCCGTCGGGCAAAACAGGGGCATGATGCCATCATGGTGAAGATCGGTTTGAATGGATGCGGTCACGCATCACTCGCCCGGTGCCCAATTGCTGGGATGGGCGCACGGATGTGTGACTTATATCACTGATCGCAGATTGCGTTTGGCCATTGTGCGGATAATCTGATGCTATTGCATTCGGGGGCTGGAATGCGGCTTCGGCTGTTTGTTTTACTAATTCTTGCGACCTGGCTTGGGACCGGCTCTGCGCTGGCCGAGAAGCGCGTCGCACTCGTCATCGGCAACTCGGCCTACAAGAACGTGGCGAAGCTGGCGAACCCCGCGAACGATGCCGCGCTGGTCGGCGGCATGTTCAGGAAGGCCGGCTTCGATACGGTCGACGTCAAGCTCGACCTGAACGTGGTCGACACGCGCAAGGCGCTGCGCGATTTCGGCGGCAAGGCGCGCGAGGCCGACGTTGCGGTCATCTACTACGCCGGCCATGGCATCGAGCTTGACGGCACCAACTATCTGATCCCGACAGATGCTGCCCTGGAGACCGATACCGACGTTCTCGACGAGGCATTCCCGCTCGACAGGGTGCTGTTTGCCATCGAGCCGGCCAAGCAACTGCGCCTCGTCATTCTGGATGCCTGCCGCGATAACCCCTTTGCCAAGACCATGAAGCGGACGATTGCATCGCGTGCCATCGGCCGGGGCCTCGCCAAGGTCGAGCCGACCAGCCCGAACACCATGGTTGCCTTCGCGGCCAAGGCGGGCTCGACCGCCTCGGATGGCGATGCCAAGAACAGCCCGTTTGCCACCGCTCTGGTCGAACGTCTGCCGATGCCGGGCCTGGATCTGCGCAAGGCGTTCGGCTTCGTGCGCGACGACGTGCTCAAGACCACCGGCTACAAGCAGGAGCCGTATGTCTACGGCTCGCTCGGCGGTGACGATGTTCCGCTGGTTGCGGCCAAGCCCGCTGCCACAGGTCCGCAGGCGAATCCGCAGGATGCCATTCGCAGGGATTATGAGCTCGCGCTGCAGCTCGGCACACGCGACGGCTGGGAAGCCTTTCTGGGACAATATCCCGACGGCTTCTATGCCAATCTGGCCAAGGGGCAATTGAACAAGATCGCCGCTGAAGAAACACGCGCCACGGCCGAGCAAAAGGCGAAGGCGGCCGAGCAGGAGAAGGCAAGACTCATCACCGAGCGCGCCCAGAAGGCCGAGCAGGAGAAGGCGGCGGCCGCAGCCAAGGCGGCGGAAGAAGCCAGGATCGTGGCGGAGAAGGCCAAGCAGATCGAGGAGGCCAAGGCAGCCGCCGCCGAGCAGCGCCGGAAGGAAGCCGAGGCCGCAGCGGCCAAGGCCCTGGCTGACAAGCAAGCCGCCGAGAAAGCGCTCGCCGAGAGGCTGGCAAATGACACCAAGCAGGTCGCCGAGCAGCGGACCACGGAGAAGCAGCAGGTTCCCGACACCGCGCAGAAGGTTGCGGCTGTCGCACCGACCTCATCGCCGCCGAGCCTGTCTCCGCAAGAGACGGCGAAGCTGGTTCAGTCCGAACTGCGCCGCGTCGGCTGTCTGGCGGCAGCTGCCGATGGCGACTGGAATGCGTCATCGCAACGCTCGCTGACGCTGTTCAACAAATATGCGGGAACGAAGTTCGACGCCAAGCTCGCGAGCTTTGATGCGCTCGATGCCATCAAGGCCAAGCCGGGCCGGGTCTGCCCGCTGGTTTGTGATCACGGCTTCAAGGCCGATGGCGACGCTTGCGTGAAGATCGCCTGTCGCACCGGCTATCGCGTCAATGACGACAATGAATGCGAGAAGGTCCAGGACAAGAAGCCAGTTGCGACCCGCGAGGATGCCAAGAAGCGAGACACCGAGCGGAAGCAGGTCGAAGCTGCACCCGCGAAGCCGTCGGCATCCGGTCAAATCCTTTGTAACAATGCAGGCTGTCGGCCGGTAAAGTCCGGCTGTCGCATTGTTAACCCGAAGAATGGAAACCTCGGAGGAGGTCAATCGGAAGTGTGCGACTGAGCCATGATCGAGACACAAGCATTCCCTAGCGGGCCAGATACGCAGGCCGCGCCAATGGCCGCTTCGATGCTCAGCTAGTGAAAATCGAATGCCATCACGGCGCGTGGCTTACCGGGGTCTTCGAGCGCCTTGACCGGTTGCCAGCCGCGCGAGGCAAGGTAGCCGGCAAGGTCCCCGAAGTGTAGAGATATAGCCGCGGGTGGCCGAGCTTTGCGAGGCGAGCCGCAGCAGCATCAGCCGCCAGGCCTTGCATGGGATCGGCTGCTTGATACCCTTCCCGTTGAAACACCGGTGCGGTGACCGATGTGTGCGACGCGACGGCAAACCTGCCACCGGGCGCACAATTGCTCGGACGCGAATGGCTCGGCTTTGACGAGACCGGGCAAAGAGCGCTGATCCGCTTCCAGGCTCAGAACGCATTCACCAACAGGCATGGGACCATCCAGGGCGGATTCCTTGCAGCGATGCTGGACTCCGCCACCTGGATTTGCGCGCTCGCAGCGCTATCTCCTGACCAGACCGTGGTCACGAAGAGCCTCGACACGCGTTTCCTGAAGCCCGCAACGGTCGGACCGATCACGGCGCGGGCACGGGTCATCGAGCGGACGGAGCGCGACTTGGTCGTGCAAGCCGACCTCGTCGATGCCGAGGGCATCACTGTCGCTGATGCCACGGCGCGGCTACGCATTCTTGCAAAGACATAGAATGAGGGGTCGCGGTGCGCGCGGCCCCATTGAGCGACACGATCGCCGCGCTATTCCTGATCGACGAGATCGTCCTCGAGGATCGCCATCTGGAACTGGAACGAGCGATCGTCGTCCTCGTCGTCGACGAACAGCACGCCGATGAATTCCTCGCCGATATAGACCTCGGCGGAATCGTCCTTCTTCGGCCGCGGCACGACGCGGATCTTGGGATTGCCGAATACGCGTTTCAGATACGCGTCGAGCTTCCTTACTTCCTTGACGTCCACGGCAAGTCTCCAATCGAAATCTGAGTTGGCGGGGTTTTAGGACGAGACGCGACGAACCGCCAGCATGAATTGCCAAAGAATTTGGGGACGAGAAGAGCCGGAGAATCCGCCCCTTCTTCTCGAGCTCAAAGCCCCATCGCGTTGATCATCTGATCCATGGTGCGCGACGGCTCGGCGCAGCCGGCCTCGCCGACGATCTTGGCGGGCACGCCCGCGACCGTGACGTTGTGCGGCACGGGCTTGACCACGACCGAGCCCGCGGCAATGCGCGCGCAATGGCCGATCTCGATGTTGCCGAGGATCTTCGCGCCCGCGCCGATCAGCACGCCATGGCGAATCTTCGGATGACGGTCCTCGTTCTCCTTGCCGGTGCCGCCGAGCGTGACGCCGTGCAGGATCGAGACGTCGTCCTCGATGACCGCCGTCTCGCCGCAGACGAAACCGGTGGCATGGTCGAGGAAGATGCCGCGGCCGATGCGCGCGGCGGGATTGATGTCGGTCTGGAACACCGCCGAGGCGCGGCTCTGGAGATAATACGCGAAGTCCTTGCGGCCCTTCAGCCAGAGCCAGTGCGCCAGGCGATGGGTCTGGATCGCGTGGAAGCCCTTGAAGTAGAGCAACGGATCGATGAAGCGCGAGGTCGCGGGATCGCGATCGTAGACGGCGACGAGATCGGCGCGGAAGGCGTTGCCGAGATCGGGATCGTCGCGCAGCGCCTCGTCATAGGTCTGGCGCACGAGATCGCCCGACAGCGCGGAATGATCGAGCCGGTCGGCGAGGCGATGGATCACCGAATCCTCAAGACGGCTGTGATGTAGCACCGTCGAATAGATGAAGGTCGCAAGCTCCGGCTCGCGATGGACGATGTCCTCCGCTTCGCTCCGGATCCGTTCCCAGATCGGATCGAGGGATGCGAGCTTTCCTCCCGGATTGACCTGATGCACTGCCATGGGATCTGCTCTTTCGAATGGGCTCGTTTTGTTGGCTCTATAGCACAGTCTAGGCGACAAAGTCCTGACGGGCTTGCCTGAGAGTGAACAGCACCTTGCCCTGCGAACGCCTGCCAACGCGTTGAAACACAACGATATCTTCTGACGCCCCCAGGCGGCAAGGTCGGTTAAAAGTGGTCAGGGTTTCGCCAAATTCAAGCCGGGCAGCGTCAAACTATTGGTGAATTCTCTCCCAACCCTTATTGCGGGCATGGTCCGGACGACGGAGCGGATTTGACCACCACCACCGATCATTTGCGCGCGCGCGCCGCGGGCTCGTTCTGGCTGCGGCTCGCCGCCCTGGCCCTGCCCCTCCTGATGATCGCGCCGGCGTTCTGGAACGGCTATCCGCTGTTGCAATGGGATACCGGCGGCTATCTGGCGCGCTGGTACGAGGGCTATCTCGTCCCCAGCCGCTCCACCGTGTTCGGCCTCTACCTCCACTACGGCGAAAGCTTCGGCTTCTGGATCAACCTCGCGATCCAGTCGCTGGCGACGCTGTGGCTGTTGCAGCTCAGCCTGCGCGTCCTCGGCCTGATGCAGACGTTCCGCTTCGTCGCGATCAGCCTGGTCCTGACCCTGTCGACCGCGCTGCCCTGGCTCGCCAGCATGCTGCTCACGGACATCTTCGCGGGATTGTCGGTGCTGTCGCTGTTCCTTCTGGTCGTCGGAGCGCAGCGCACGTCGCCGCTCGAAAAAATCGCGCTGTTCGTCTTCACCGCCTTTGCCGCCGCAACCCACAGCGCCACGCTCGGCGTGCTGCTCGGCCTCTGCGTCGCCGGCTGGATGGCGCGGCCGTTCGCGCGGCGCAGGCTTCCGCTCGCAGGACTGGCGCAGGCGAGCATGACCATCGTCGCGGGCGGCCTGATGCTGGTCTCGGCGAACCATGCGCTGTCGGGCAAATGGGCCTGGACGCCCGGCGGCTTCGGCGTCGCCTTCGGCCGCATGATGCAGGACGGCATCGTCGCGCGCTATCTCAATGACCACTGCCCGCGCGAGAACTTCAAGCTCTGTCCCTACCGCAACGAATTGCCGGCGACCGCCGACGAGTTCCTGTGGGGCAAGAGCATGTTCAACACGCTCGGCCGGTTTGAGGGCATGAACGACGAGATGAGCTATATCGTCGTGCACTCGCTCGCCGACTACCCGGCCTGGCAGGCCGGCGCGGCACTGCGGGCGGTGGGCCAGCAATTGCTGCACGTGGCGACCGGCGAAGGCACCAGCGGCTGGATCCCGCACACCTACGGCATCATCGAGCGCTACATCCCCGCACAGATCGCGCCGATGCGCGCGGCGCGGCAACAGCAATGGGACGTCAATTTCGACTACGTCAACTGGCTGCATGTTCCCGTCGCGCTGGCCTCGATGCTGGCGCTGGTCGGGTTGCTCGCGCATGCGCTGGCGCGCCGCCGGCTCGACGATCTGACGTTGCTGGCGGCGACGGTGACGCTCGCGCTGCTCGGCAACGCCTTCATCTGCGCCGTCATCTCCGGTCCGCACGACCGCTACGGCGCGCGCATGGTGTGGGTTGCGACCTTCGTGGTGCTGATGGCGCTGGCGCGCGCGTTCGGCGACGAGGAACCTAAAGGCTCAGCCGCGGCGTGAGAGAAAATCGAGCACGCCGGTCTTGTAGGCCTTGTCGCCGACCGCGCGCATGTGATCGCGGCCCGGAATGTCGAGCACTTCCGAGCCCGGAATGATGGCGCCGAGCGCGCTGGCCGAGCCCGCGACGTCGTCGGTAGAGCCGACCGCGATCAGCACGGGCACGTCGATGCGTGCAGCTTCGCCCCTGGTCATGAGGTCGCGCGTGCCGCGCAGGCAGGCGGCGAGCGCACGGCGGTCGGAACGGGTCTGATCGGCAAACGCGCGAAACGTGCGCCCGACGGGATCGGAGACGTCGTCGAGCGCGGGCGCTTCCAGCGCCTTCGCGACGTTCTCGCCGGGCCCGGTGCCCTCGATCAGGCCGCCGATGCCGATGCCGCCAAGGATCGCCGAGCGCAGCCGCTGCGGCTCGTTGAGCCCGAGCCACGCCGTCATCCGCCCACCCATCGAATAGCCCATGATGTCGGCCTGCGGGATGGCGAGATGGTCCATCAGCGCGAGCACGTCGCCGGCCATGGTCGGGATCGAGTATTGCGTGGGCTCGTAGAGCTTTGCGCTTTCGCCGTGGCCGCGATTGTCGAGCGCGATGACACGGCGGCCGTTCCTGCGCAGCTCCGAAACCCAGGTCGGATAGACCCAGTTCACGTTCTTGCTGGAGGCAAAGCCGTGCACCAGGATGATCGGATCGCCCTCGCCTTCGTCGAGATAGGCAATTTCAACGGCGCCGTTGTGAAAGCTCGGCATCAGATATTCCGCGGTCTTGAGGGGAAGGGTTGATTTTAGGCCGTACCGGCCGCGCTTGCCAGAGCGGCTTCGGCGGCGACCTGCGCCCGGCGAAGCCGCCGTGCCCGTCTGCGATCGCACCAGGCTTGCGTCAGGCGCTCGGTGGTGGCCTTGATCGAAGACAACAGGCCGAACAGCGTCAGCGCCGCACCGAACAGCCAGAGCGCAAGATCGAACGCGCCGGCGACGAGCAGCAGCGCGCCGCGGCCGAGGAGCTTCATGATCGCGCGGGTCTTGCTGCCCTGCGCTTCCGCAAGCCGCGCCGCGCGGGCGACGTCCTTGGGGCCTTCGGCGATGCGCAAGCTGTCCATGGCGCCGCGCGTGCCGGTCTTCTCGGCAACGCGCGTGACGTCCTTGCCGAGCCGGACCAGCGCACCGGCCTTCTCGGCCCGGAACGCGGCCTTGATCGCGCTCACGGTCTGGCCCGGCCGCAGCACAGAGCCGGACGCCACCGCGTTCTGGAGCATCGGCGTGTCGACAACCTCGCGCGCGGACCGGCCGGCCCAGGCCGCGAGGCCCTCGCCGAGCCGCCCGACTTTCCGCGCATCCTTCACCAGCGTCAGGCCGGCGCGCACGGGCGCGGCGCCGCCGATGGACACATAGGTGGCCGCCGTCACCGCAAGGCCCGCGGCTGCAAGGCCCAGCACCAGGCGATCGGTGTCCTCGCCCATGGCGAGATGCTTGCCCTCGCGCACGACGTCCCTGACGTCGCCGATCACGAAGAGATCGCCCGCCACCGTTCCGGACAGGCTCGCGACATCGTCGGCGCTGCCGGTGACGAGCCCGGTGGCGAAGCGCTTGGCGAAATGCGAGGTGGAGTTTTCGGCCTTGACCGCATCGCTCACGCGGCTCAGGAGGTCGTCGGGCAGCGCGATGTTGCGGTCACGCGCCAGCGCAACGAAACTGTCGGCGAGATCGGCATCGCCTGCGGCGAGCGCGGCCTCGATATGGTCCTGAACCAGGCGGTCGTTCTGCCGCAGCACGGCGTCGAGCTTCAGTTCGGACAGCGCGGCCGGATCGTCCTGGGCGGCGAAAATCGCGCCGGCCTCGCGGGCCTGCGGCGCGACCTGCGCGAGCATGAAGCTGCATGCCGCGATGCCGGTCAACGCTGTGCTGATTCGCAGCCACTTCATGCCAAGAGCCCGGACGTTCCTTAGATCGTTTGCCTGGATCGTTTGCCTAGGTCGTTTGCGCCTGATGGTTCGTCTTTTGCCGCAATTGCACTCGTCCACAGACATAGTATGCCAAAATTGCGACACAACGTCCCCGACGAAAGAAGGGCTTCTCTCAGGCCGCAAGATTGTGTCGAATTTGCATGAGCAAATGAGCATGGGGCAGTTGCGAACCTTTCGGTTCCGCTGGACTAGCAATCATCTGCACCCGCCAGTATGGTCCGCGGCGCCTCAAAGATGCCGCGTCAGTTGTGATTGTATCTGCCGCCACTGCCACTCCAGGATGAGTTACGATGTCCGACCATGTCGTCCCGCACTTCCATAACGATGCCGGTGTTCCCGTCATCGAGATCGGCTCGCAAGAGTTCATGTGCGTGGGCGCCAACCCTCCGTTCGATCATCCGCACGTCTTCCTCGACCTCGGCAACGACAACGAGATCATCTGCCCCTACTGCTCGACGCTGTACCGCTTCGCGGCCGACCTGAAGGCCGGCGAAGCCCGTCCGCCGGAATGCGTCCTGAAGGACAAGGTGGCCTGACCGCTTCCACCGGTCAGGGGTGGCGCTCTCCCGAACGATTGTCATCGCCGGTGCCGGAATCGGTGGCCTGACGGCCGCGCTTGCGCTGGCGTCCCGCGGCTTCCGTATCGTCGTGCTGGAAAAAGCCGAGCGGCTCGAGGAAGTCGGTGCGGGCCTGCAACTCTCCCCCAATGCGAGCCGCGTGCTGGTCGAGCTCGGCCTGACCGAACGGCTCAAGCTGCGCGCCGTCGTCCCGGAGGCGGTCTCGATCATGAGTGCGCGGGCCGGCGGCGAACTCCTGCGCATGCCGCTGGGCGAAGCGGCATCCGTGCGCGCCGGCGCCCCCTATTGGGTGGTGCACCGTGCCGACCTGCAATCTGCGCTCGCCGGCGCAGTCTCCGACCATCCCGACATCGACCTGAAGTTGGGTGCGACCTTCGAAGACGTCGCGCCTCACGCCAAGGGCCTGACCATCGTCCATCGCAGCGGCACGATCCGCCGCAGCGATCTCGCCAGCGCGCTGATCGGCGCCGACGGCATCTGGTCGACGGTACGCCAGCATCTGTTTCCCGAGATCCAGCCGCGCTTCTCCGGGCTGATCGCCTGGCGCGGTACACTCGATGCCACGCAGCTGCCGAAGGACTACACCGCGCGCCGGGTCCAGCTCTGGATGGGCCCGAACGCCCATCTCGTCGCCTATCCGATCGCGGGCGGACGCCAGATCAACGTGGTCGCGGTACTGCCCGGCACCTGGAACAGGCCGGGCTGGAGCACGCCCGGCGATCCGCTCGAGGTGATGGAGGCTTTCGCCGCGCCGCGCTGGCCGTCGCAGGCGCGGATGATGCTCGCCGCAGTCGATAGCTGGCGCAAATGGGCGCTGTTCGGCGTGCCCGACGGCTGCCCCTGGAGCAAAGGCCCGGTCGCGCTGCTCGGCGATGCCGTGCACGCGATGCTGCCGTTCGCCGCGCAAGGCGCCGGCATGGCGATCGAGGATGCCGCCGTGCTGGCACAGCATCTGAGCCCCGAGATTGCCGAGAGCACCGACGGCATCATCGCAGCGCTGAAGCAATATGGCCGCGCGCGCCAGGCGCGCGTGCGGCGGGTGCAGCGGACCGCACGGCAGCAGGGCCGCATCTATCATTTCAGCGGACCGCTCGCGATCGGGCGCGATCTTGCGATCCGGGCGCTCGGCCCGGAACGCATGCTGGCGCGGCAGGACTGGATCTACGGCTGGCGGCCCTAGCGCGTGGTCGTCAGTTGACGGCGCCGCCCGACTTCGGCCTGGACGGCCTGGCGGGGCTCGCCGGTGCGGGCGCGGCGGTCGGTTGAGCGGGAGGTGCCGCCGCCTCCATGTCGCTCTCACGGCACCTGTTCCTCCGCCAGGTCTCTTCAATCAGCTTCTGCTGTCCCCGCGCGGCGAGGTAGTCGTTGCGATAGGCGAGCTCTGCGACCACGACGCCGCCCGTTCCGGTCTCGGCCTTCGCCATCAGCCGCTCGAGGTCCTCGATGCGCTTGGCGACGTTCTTGCGCTCGGATGCGAGTTGCTTGCAATCCCAGAGGTCATAGCGGGCCGGATCGACGAAGGCCGGGCTGATGGTGTCGCTGACGCCCGCACAGCCGGCGAGCGCCGCGCAGAGCGCGGACAGCGGAAGCAGCGCGCGCACGGGGCGGCAGCGGGAGAGGAACGAGACAGGCATGCCGGATGAATAGTCCCCGTGGATTGAGAATGCCTAAAGCAGCAACAGATGTCCGGATTGAGGCTTTGCCTTGTGCGGCCGGCTCGCTTAAGGAAGAACCACCCACCCGGCCCGCAAAGCGCCGATTCCAGACGGCCGGAGGTGGACTTAAGTGTTTGATCTCGTTGGATCAAGCGGGCATGGCGGAATTGGTAGACGCAAGGGACTTAAAATCCCTCGGTGCGCAAGCGCTGTGCCGGTTCGACCCCGGCTGCCCGCACCACGAGAGCTGACGGCGCGAGAACGGCGTCTGCAATCTTATCGCTTTCGTCCCGGTTCACCGACGTCATTGCGATTCCTGACGTGGCTCAGATGGCGATCGTCCGCTCGACCCTGAGCTCGCTGAAGACCTTCGTGACCGGCAGGTGAAACGGCAGATCCGTGTTGGTGTGGTGCCAGCAGAACGGGCACGTCTTCTCGATCGAGATTCCCGGCGTCGAGTTGAGCGCGCCGAAGCCATCGATCGTGCCCATCACGTCGATGATCTTCTTGTATCGGGGCGGCATCGCTACCGCCGCAGACACTGTGACGATCCAGAACTTGTCGTCGGGAATGGTCTGTTCGATCGCCGGCTGCTCCTTGAGCTCGTACAGCGCTTCCGAGATCACGAGGTTGCCCTTGGAGTGTCCGGTCACCAGCGAAAAGCTGAAGCGATCATCGCCCAGCAAAGCCATGACCGTCCTTGTATCCAGGCTGACGCGGCCGAGTTCGAGCGGTGATGTCGGCGGACTGAGGGTCTCGGGCCGGTTCAGCGCCCGGCTGACGTCGTCCAGCTCCTCGAACTGATGGCGCAGGCGATTGAGCGTGCCGAACCAGAACCAGCCGCCGAGCGCCTCGGTCAGGAGATCGGCAAGCCCGTAGCCCGACACCACGGCAGCAGCCGACACGCCGAACGCGTCAGCGACATTCCGTGCGAAGGCCGCCGCCCCCAGCGCCGAACTGCCGACGCCGGCCACTGCCAGGATACGGACGTCTGCGCCGCCGGCATTGGCGAAGTCTTCCACGGTGTTGCAGAGCTTGAGCGATCCGGCGCCGGATGGCGGGACGATCAGGATTGCGCCCTCGCGTGCCAGCCAGGGCGCCGTTTCGCGAGCCTCCTCCTGGGTCACCTCGCCGATGTCGTAGAAGACACCGTCGAGAACCGCGTTCCTGCGACGAAATGACTCCAGGGCGGCCTCGCGCAACGGCGTTCGGGACTCGAAGATCTCCTCGAAGCTGTTGCGGCCGAGTTGGGCCGTCGCGAGCGAGCGTTGCGTAGAGAGCATCACGGTTCTCCGCAGCCATTCCGGCGACGACTACAGTAGCAAGAATCCTGCCACCTTGGGTGGTATCTCCGCGCCGCTTCGACAGACTGTTGCCCGAGCGCCTTCCAGGCGGCGTGGCCGGTGCAACGGCGCTCGCGCCCTAACTGACCTGTCCCGGAGTGACGGCGACCTCACCAAGTCTTGTCCGCTCCGGCTCCGCCTGACAGCCATCCCAAAACAAGGGTTGTGCATCGCAGCATGGACGATAGACAAAGCCTCTCAATCAGAGGTGAGTTTCTTGTCCGACGTCAATGCCGACAGTTGGGTGTCCTCGGGACACCGGCCCATGGGTTTTCCCGAATTCGTCATCGTGATCGCGTCCATCATGGCGCTGAATCCGCTTGCGATGGACATGATGCTGCCGGCGCTGCCCAATATCGGGTCCGCCTTCAAGATTCCGAACGCCAACCATCTCCAGCTCGTGCTGTCGACCTTCCTGATCGGCTTCGGCGTGGGCCAGTTTATCATGGGTCCGTTGTCGGACCGCTTCGGCCGTCGCCCGGTGCTGCTCGGTGGCATGGCGGTCTATGCGGTGGCGAGCGTGCTGGCGGTTGCCGCGCCCTCGTTCGAGACGCTGCTGCTGGCGCGCGCGCTGCAGGGGCTCGGCACCTCGGCAACGCGTGTGATCGCGACCGCGATCGTGCGAGACTGCTATGTCGGCCGCCGCATGGCGAGCGTGATGTCGCTTGCCATGATGGTGTTCATCGCGGTGCCAGTGATCGCGCCGTCGTTCGGACAGGCGGTGCTGCTCGTCACCCAATGGCGCGGCATCTTCGTCGTGCTGATGCTCTATGGACTGCTCGCGCTCGCATGGTCGGTGCTGCGGCTGCCCGAAACCCTCCCTGCGTCAGAACGCAGGTCGCTGGCGCCCGCCGACGTGCTCTCGGCCTTCCGGCAGACCGTGACCAATCGCCAGACCATCGGCTATGCGACGGCCGCCGGCAGCGTCATCGGCGCACTGTTCGCCTATGTCTTCTCGGCCCAGCAGGTCTTCACCGGCGTCTATCACCTCGGCCACTACTTCCCGCTCGCCTTCGCTGCGATCGCGGCCGGCACCGCCATTGCCGGCTTCCTCAATGCGAGGCTGGTCGGGCGGCTCGGCATGCGCGTGATCTCGCACGGCGCCCTGACGCTCTATGCCGTGGTCGCCAGCGTCATGCTGGTCACCGAAATCCTGAACGTGCTGCCGCTTGCTCTGTTCATGGCGCTGTCGGCGCTCATGATGTTCTCGTTCGGCATGATGGTCGCCAACTTCACCGCGCTCGCCATGGAGCCGCAGGGCCACATCGCCGGCACCGCCTCCTCGCTCTACGGCTCGATCACGACGCTGATCGGCATCGTGGTCGGCATGGCGATCGGGCAGAGCTTTGACGGCACGCTGCTGCCGTTCTCGGTCGGCTTCTTCCTGTCGACGCTGGCTGCGCTCGCGATCGTGCTGGTGGTGGAGAAGGGCCGGCTGTTCAAGCCGCATCATCGCCCCGTCGGCTAAGGAACTTGCGGGCGGCCTCGATGTTGTAGTGCAGCAATTCGAGAGGCCACTGCCATGGAACCGGAACACCGCGAAGAGCCCACCTCAGATCGGCCTGATACGGGACGTTCCGAGCCAAACGCCGAGCAGGCTGCGTTCAACGCGCCTTTCGCAAGCGAAGGCCTCGAGCGGGTGCGCGACAGCCATTGCTGAGCGCGCAGCCTATTCCGCCGGACGCCGGCTGGCGCTGAAATCGTCTGCGTCGCTCTCGGGCGCGGCGCGGCTTCCGCGCGGTGGCACCATCAGCACAATAACCTCCCGCGTGACACCGGGCCGGCCCCACAGCATGGCCTGCACGGTGAACTCACGCCTGACGAACTGCCCGGCGCCGGCGGACACCCACTCCATCCACCGGTTGCAATGGTCCTGGCCGCGGAAACAGAGCGCGGCCCAGCCGCGGTCCAGCGTCATCTTGCGCGGCAAGCCCCAAGTGTATTGATACGCGAACGGCCGTGCATAACGCGGATGGTCGGGGCTGTAGAACGCCGTCGCAAAAGCCAGCGCATCATCGCCACTCACGGCGCTCAGCGGCTCGCCGGTCAGTTCGCGCCACTGGCGCGTCAATTCGCCGGCCGCCTGCGCGTAGAAGTTCCGGCCCTCTTCGTAGCCGTGATTGTTGCGATAGACGGCATGGATCGGGGCCGCGACCAGGACGGCGGCGAGCGCGACGCCGGCCACGATCACCGTGACGTTGACGGTGTGGAACCGCTCGATCGGATAGCGCGTGCCACAGACCACGAGAACGACGAACAGGAACAGCCCCTGCAACGCCCACAGCGACGGCAGATCCGTCCCCATTACAAGCGACGTCAGGACCGGCAGCACGATCGTGCCGATCGCAACATGAAAGAGAAGTCGCAGGCCCGGACTCATTGCCGCGTAGTCGGCCGGAAACTGCTTCAGCCGCGTGCCGGCGATGAGCATCCAGAGCACGGCCGACACGCTCATGGCCGCAGCCAGCCCCAGCAGGAAATTCTTCGCCTCGCCGAGCGAGCTCACAGCGCTGCCGTTGGCGTGAGCCAGCGCATAGGTGAAGGTCGACGCGCCCGTCGTCGCAAGCCAGTAGAGGTGCGGCGACAGCGCCGCGAACCCGACGGCGACCGAGATCCAGGGCGAAGCGGAGGTGAAATAGGCGCGCCGCGCCGGATGCGCCAGCGCGGCAAAGGCGAAGCTCGCGACGAGAAAGATCGAATAATATTTGCCGACCATCGCGAGCGCCGTGGTGCATCCCACCGCGACCGCCCACAACGGGCCGCGCGTCTCGAATGCGCGCAGGAAGCACCAGGTCGCCAGCGGCCAGGTCGCGAGCAGCACCGCATTGGCGTTGAAGCGCTGGGCGTGGAATTGATAGGCCGGCGTCAGCATCAATAGCAGCAGCACCAGGATGCGCTTGTGCCCGGTCACGAACTGCCGCGAGATCAGATCGACGAAGACCAGCGCAAGCCCGGCATTGGCCATCGCCATCAGTTGCAGCGACCAGTCGCTGAGTGGAAAAACGAAGGTCCATGCCGCCGTAACCCACCCCATCAACGGCGGATGCTTGTGATAGCCGAAGGCGAAATTCCGCCCCAGCGTCCAGGCCTCGAGCGTATCAGGGTGCAGGCCGCTGCCGGCATAGGCGATGGCCAGATAGAGCGTCCAGATCGCAACGAAGCAGGCGATGAGAAGCGGCACGGCCCAGCCCGCCTCGACGCCGTCGAGCCAGCGCAGGAAAGGCCGGCGCCATCGCGCCGGCGCGCGATCGGACCGTTCGGCCATCGCCTGGAATGCAAAATCGAGCGGCACAGGAATCAAATGGGACAAGGAAAGTGATGCGCGAGGACGACACATCTATTTCAGGTTGGAAACAAATAGCAATGATTGAGAGTTGGAAGCGCTAAAAGTTCCACGGTCTCCTCAAGGTGACGCCGAGCTGAAACGACAACGGCGCCGCTGATGACAGCGGCGCCGCGTGATCATCCGGATGAAAGGCGGAAGGTCGCGCCCGCCTACTCCGACTTGTCGACGTTCCAGAACAGGGGCGTTGCGGGGCCATCGAGCACGCCAGTCAGCGATTTGCGCCAGCCGCTCGGCAGCAGATACTGCCCGAGCGGGATGTAGATCACCTGCTCATAGGCTTCCTTCTGGATGTCAGCGGCGATCTTCTTCTGCTCGTCGATCGACGGCGCGCGGACGAAAGCATCCTTGAGCTGCTCGATCTTGGCGTCTTCCGCCCAGCCGAACCAGCCCTTCTTGCCCTGGCCGCCGATCGAGAGATTGGCGATCGGGTTGGAGACGTCGGCCGCAACCCAGTTGGTGAAGAACATGTTCCAGCCGCCCTCCTTCGGCGGCTTCTGGCTGGCGCGGCGGCTCACCACCGTCTGCCAATCGGTCGCCTGCAGGTCGACCTTGAAGCCGGCCTCGCGCAGCAACTGGGCCGCCACGATCGGCTGCGCCTTGAGCGTCGTGACGTCGCCGGGTGCCATGACGACGATCGGGGTGCCGTCATAGCCGGACTCGGCGAGCGCCTTCTTGGCTTCCGCCATGCCATTGCCCTTCACCAGGGTCTCGGCGCCGACATCGGTCGCGAGCGGCGTATCGCACACGAAGAAGGCGCCGCAGATCTTCTGATATTTGGCGTTGCCGACGAGCGCATCGAGAACGTCCTTCTGGTTCATCGCCAGAAAGGCAGCACGGCGCACTTTCACGTTGTCGAACGGCGGATGAAGGAAGTTCATCCGGCCGAGCGTCTGAAAGCCGAACTTGTTCGAGACCTCGAGCGTGATCTCCTTGTTCGCTTCCAGGACCGGCAGCATGTCGTACGGCAGGTTTTCCATGAAGTCGATATCGCCCGACTGCAGCGCGTTCACCGCGGTCTGCGAGTCCGGCATCGTGATCCACTCGACGCGGTCGACCTTCACCACCTTGCCGCCGGAGGTCCAGCTCGCCGGCTCCTTGCGCGGCACGTAATCGGTGTTCTTGACGTAGACGGCCTTCACGCCGGGCTGGAATTCCGACTGCACGAACTTGAACGGGCCCGAGCCGATCTGCTCGGGGATCTGCTTGTCCGGCGGCGTCTCGGCGAGGCGCTTCGGCATCATGAAGGCGACGCGCGAGGACGGCTTGCCGATGGAGTCGAGCACGAGGCCGTAGGGCTCTTTCAGCTTCAACGTGATGGTCTTGGCGTCGGTCGCCTCGATGCTCGCGGTGAAATCCAGGAGCTTCTGGCCCATGCCGTCGACCGCGGCCCAGCGCTTCAGCGAGGCAACGCAGTCCTCCGCGGTCACCGGCGCACCGTCATGCCACTTCAGGCCGTCGCGCAGCGTGAAGGTGTAGGTGAGCTTGTCGTCGGAGATCTTCCAGTCCGCCATCTGCGGCTGGATCTTGAAGTTCGAATCGGTGGCCACCAGCGTGTCGTAGACCATGTAGCCGTGGTCACGCGTGATGTAGGCCGTGGTGAAGATCGGATCGATGATGCGCAGATCGGAATGCATCACCGCGGTGAGGGTCTTGCCGGCTGCAAGCACTGGCGAGGCCAGCGCGGTCGAGAGCGCGACGACCGACAGCGCAAGTTTGGAGACGAACGCGCGAGGCGCCCGGCGCATGAAGTGGAACATAAAAAGTCTCTCCTGACGTGAAACTGTTCAAAGGCAGGTTATTGGTTGGGCATTCGGTTCGTTCTTTGGGCGAACTAACCTCATGCAATGCCTTTATCTTTTCGAGACTTGCAGACAGTGCAGAGCGCGTCAATCCGGTTTCGCTGCAGGCCCAGGCGGCGCGCGCACGGGCTCCCCAAAGATCGGTTTGGCTCTACAACGCTCTCCGCTTGTCCTGCCCCGCGCCGATGCAATGCGCGTTCCATCTTTCGAAGCTTGAGAGACATCAAGATGAATCCAGCCAATCTTCCCTTCGATTCCGAGGCGATGCTCGAGGGCCTGCGCGGATGGGTGGAATGCGAAAGCCCGACCTGGGACGCGAGCGCCGTGAACCGCATGCTCGATATCGCAGCGCGGGATATGGCGATCATGGGTGCGACGATCGAACGCATCGCCGGCCGCCAGGGCTTTGGCGGTGTGATCCGCGCGCGCTTTCCTCATCCGAAGCAGGGCGAGCCCGGCATCCTGATCGCCGGACACATGGATACCGTCCACCCGGTCGGCACCATCGAGAAGCTGAAATGGCGCCGCGAGGGCAACAAGTGCTACGGCCCCGGCATCTACGACATGAAGGGCGGCAACTATCTCTCGCTGGAAGCGATCCGGCAGCTGGCGCGCGCCGCCTTCACCACGCCGCTGCCGATCACCGTGCTGTTCACGCCGGACGAGGAGGTCGGCACGCCCTCGACACGCGACATCATCGAGGCAGAGGCTGCGCGCAACAAATACGTGCTGGTGCCCGAGCCCGGCCGTGCCGACAACGGCGTCACCACCGGACGTTACGCCATCGCGCGCTTCAATCTCGAGGCAACCGGCCGGCCGAGCCACGCCGGCGCGACGCTGTCGGCGGGTCGCTCGGCGATCCGCGAGATGGCGCGGCAGATCCTCGCCATCGACGCGATGACGACGGAGGACTGCACCTTCTCGGTCGGCGTCGTGCATGGCGGACAATGGGTCAATTGCGTTGCCACGACCGCCACCGGCGAAGCGCTTTCGATGGCCAAGCGCCAGGCCGATCTCGATCGCGGCGTCGAGAGGATGCTGGCTCTGTCAGGCACAACCAATGATGTTGCGTTCAAGGTGACGCGTGGCGTCACCCGGCCCGTGTGGGAACCCGATGCCGGCACCATGGCGCTGTACGAGAAGGCGCGCGACATCGCCAGGTCGCTCGGCGCGGAGCTGCCGCATGCGAGTTCGGGCGGCGGCTCAGACGGCAACTTTACCGGCGCGATGGGCATCCCGACGCTCGACGGCCTGGGCGTGCGTGGCGGCAATGGCCACACGCTGGAAGAGTATATCGAAGTCGAGAGCCTGGTCGAACGCGGCCGCCTGATGGCAGGACTGCTGGCGACGCTGGAATGATTTTGGGCTCGTCATTCCGGGGCGCGTCGAAGACGCGAACCCGGAATCTCGAGATTCCGGGTTCGCGTCTTCGAC
>NZ_LBKA01000211.1:0-42647 GCF_028128955.1 Bradyrhizobium sp. CCBAU 11386 | reverse complement strand
TGATCTCTCGATAGGGGGAGATGTTCGTACCGCGTGGCGTGACTTCCAGTCTTCGCTAAACTACTCCCTGGGATAATGGGTCCTGGCTTTCGCCAGGACGACCATGCGGAGAGAGCACGCCCATGGACCGCGAATTCCTGATCGACCTGTTCGCTGATTTCGGCCCTGTCACCATCCGCAAGATGTTCTCCGGCTACGGCATCTCCGCCGACGGCACCAATTTCGCGCTCGCCTTGCGCGCCGGCCTGTTCCTCCGCGCCGACGAATTGACCATCCCGGACTTCGAGGCAGAAGGCTCGAAGCCGTTCCAGTATTCGACCCGCGCCAAGACCGTGACGGTCAACTCCTATTGGGAGCTGCCCGCGCGGCTGTTCGACGATTCCCAGGAGCTCGCGCAATGGGCGAGGGCGGCCCTTGCCGCCGCCCAGCGCGCCAAGGTGAAGCAGCGGCCCAGGGGTAAGAAGGCGGCGAAGAGGGCGGCGACCAAACCGGCGAAGAAAGCCGTCAAGCCTGCGAAAGCGCCGAAGAAGGCGAGCAAGAAGAGCCCGGTTCGCAAGCGCGCCAGGCGAAGCGGCTGAGTTCAGTCCGCGGCCTTGGTGAGGCCAACCCTCATGTCCTTGGCCATGAAGACGCAGGTGCCGTCGGCAAGCACCCGACCGTCGGCAATTCCCAGCACCAGCTTGCCGCGCCGGACCATGCGCATGGCGACCTCGTAGCGCACGCGCTGCGCGGTCGGTGTGATCTCGCCCGTGCACTCGACTTCGCCGACCCCGATGGCGCGGCCCTTGCCGGGTGAGCCCGACCAGCCGAGCCAATAGCCGATCATCTGCCACATGGCATCGAGCCCGAGAGAGGACGGCATCATCGGATCGCCGCGAAAGTGGCAATCGAAGAACCAATGGCCCGGTACAATATCGAGTTCGCCGACGATATGGCCCTTGCCGAACGCGCCGCCGTCCAGGCTGATCTCGGAGATGCGGTCCATCATCAGCATCGGCGGTGCCGGCAATTGCGCATTGCCGGGGCCGAAATAGCCGCCTTCGCTCGATCGCAGCAACTCGTCCCTGGTGTAGGACGGTTGCGGGCTGTGAAAATCATGAGGGTTGGGCAAGACGACAAGTCCTCTGGCCGCTCGCGGTCAGGCACCGTAAGGCGGCGAGGAAGATGTTGCTCGTCGGGAGAGAATGTCAAGCGCGCATGGTCTTCTGCGCGCAGCGTCCGCGTCACGCCACGCGACTGTGGCTCTCGATGGCAAATTCCGGATCGGCTTCGCAGATCACGCGGTTGCGGCCGTTGCGCTTGGCGGCGTAGAGGCAGGCATCGGCGCGTTCGATCAGCGCGTCGGTGTCGTCGCCCGGCTTGAGCATGGAGACGCCGACGGAGATGGTGACGCGGCCGAGGATCTCGCCGGTGGATTTCTTCTTCAACTCCTTCGCCATGACGGCGCGGCGGATGTGATCGGCGACCGTGAGGGCCTGGCGCAGCGCGGTGTTGGGCAGCAGCACGGCGAACTCCTCGCCACCATAGCGCGCGGTGATGTCCTGGCCCTTGATGGTCTGCTTCATGGACAAGCCGACCAGGCGCAGCACCTGGTCGCCGGTGAGATGGCCGTAGGAATCGTTGAACGACTTGAAGTGGTCGATGTCGAACAGCAGCAGCGACAGCGGCTCGCCACTGGCTAGCGCGCTCTGTACGGCCATGCCGATCATGCGGTCGAAATATTTGCGGTTGCCGAGGCCCGTCAGCGGGTCGGTCAGGCTCTCGGCGCGGATCGCCTCCAGGCTCTGCTGGAGATTGCTGATCTCGTTCTTGGACAGCGTCAGCCGGTCTTCCAGCGCCTTGTTGGTCTCCCGCATCTCGCTAGTCGAGCGCACCAGCGTCTCGACGATCGCCTTGATCTGCTCGCGGCTCTTGGCCGACGACAGCCTTTCGGTCGCGCCCGACAGGCTGGCGTCATAGGAGCCGGTCATGCCGAGCGCATCGCTCAGCACCTTCATCACGTCGTCGATCTCGCCGATGACGCGCGCGCCGACCTTGTCGATGCGGTCGGTGGTCTTGATGTGGGAGAGATAGGTCTCGTAGATCTGCTCGAGATCGGCTTCGGTCAGCCTGCCGTGGCGGGCCAGCGTCTCGTTGATGATCTTGTTGAGCGGCGCGTTGTAGCCGGTGGCGTAGACGTACCAGATCTCGTAATTGCGGGGAATTGCGGTTTGGCGGAGCGAGCGGATCTGACCGAGCGCCACCTCGGCGAACGCCATTGTGCGTTCGTGTTCGTCGAGCACCTTGACCACGGAACATACCCCACAGCGGTCGGTGCGCCATCGACCGCAGCAATGCTTAAATTATGTTCGTAGGCTAACGGACGATCGTGAACACCCCGTAAATATACGTTCACGAATGCGTCTGAAAACGTGTGCGTCTGAAAACGTGTGCGGCAGTCTGTCTCAACCGACCTGAAGCGCGTCGCGCTTCAGGCGCCGGCGGGGGAGCGGACCGGCCGCAACAGAAACGCCGGAAGGTGCGAATGATCGCCCGGCTCGGTGTCGACCTCGCGCTGGCGGCGCGGTTCGGGACGGCCGATCGACGGCACATGCGACGCATTGGCCTGCGGGCGCGCGCCGTGACGTGGCTCGGATGATTGCCTGGCTTCGCGCGGAGGCCTTGCCTCGCGTGCGGGCCTCGCCTCGGGAGCGGGCCGTGCTTCGGCTGAAGGCCGCGCCTCGCCACGCGCCTCGCGCGGCTCGTGGCTGCGCTCACGGTCGCGGCCGCGTTGCGGCTTGCCGCGTCCGCCGCGCGAACGTTCGCGGCCGCGCTGCTCGCGCGGACGGTCGGTCGCATCGCCGGCTTCTGCGTGGACTTCGTAGTCGCCCTCGGCGCGCGGAATGCTCTGGCCGATCAGCTTTTCGATCGCGACCATCGACTTCTGGTCGAGCGGCGTGACGATCGAGATCGCCGTACCGCTGCGGCCGGCGCGGCCGGTGCGGCCGACGCGATGGACATAGTCGTCGGGATGGTGAGGGACGTCGAAATTGAAGACGTGGCTGACCTCGGGAATGTCGAGGCCGCGGGCGGCGACGTCGGAGGCGACCAGCAACGGCAGCTCACCCTTGCGGAACTGCTCCAGCGCGGCCATGCGGGCCGGCTGGTCCATGTCGCCGTGCAGCGCGCCGACGCTGAAGCCGTGCTTCTGGAGCGATTTGTGAACGATCGCGACTTCGCGCTTGCGATTGCAGAAGATGATCGCGTTCTTGAGATCCTTGGCCTCGCGCAGCAGGCGGCGGAGCAATTCGCGCTTTTCATGCGCCTCGCGCCCGGCCGGAACCTGGGACTGCGTGACGGTGACGGCGGTAGTGGCGGGCTTGGAGACTTCGACCTTCTGCGGGTTGTGCAGGAAGGTCTCGGTGATGCGCCGGATTTCCGGCGGCATGGTCGCGGTGAAGAACAGGGTCTGCCGCGTGAACGGGACGAGCTTGCAGATGCGCTCGATGTCGGGAATGAAGCCCATGTCCAGCATGCGGTCGGCTTCGTCGATGACGAGCAGCTCGACGCCGGTGAGCAGGAGGCCGCCGCGCTCGGTGTGGTCGAGCAGGCGGCCCGGGGTTGCGATCAGCACGTCGACGCCGCGCGTCAGCTTGGCATCCTGGTCGCCGAACGAAACGCCGCCGATCAGCAGCGCGACGTTGAGCTTCTGGCCGGCGCCGTAGCGGTCAAAATTCTCTTTGACCTGTGCCGCGAGCTCGCGGGTCGGCTCCAGGATCAGGGTGCGCGGCATGCGCGCCCGGGCTCTGCCCTTTTCGAGAATGGTGAGCATCGGCAGCACGAAGGCCGCGGTCTTGCCGGTGCCGGTCTGGGCGATGCCGAGGACGTCCTTGCGTGCGAGGACGTGGGGGATCGCCTGTTCCTGAATGGGGGTGGGGGTGGTGTAACCGGTGGCCGCCACTGCGGCTAGGACTTTTTCGGATAGTCCGAGATTTGAAAAGGACATTGAGCCTCTGGTCGAAACCGCCGTTCGGAATCGAGGGTAATAAGGCTGGTCGCGTTCCACCCCGAAACGGCGCGCTCTCAAGGAAGCTGGGGGTGCTGACTCACGCGAACAAAGCGCAAGGCTCAAGAATCGCTCTTCGATCTGAGCTGCGTCGCTCCGGAACATAGGCGGGAATTGGCCAAAGTCAATGGAGCAGGCGCGGGAAGACCGTAAAAACCCTAAGGTTTTACCCAAATAGCGGGCGTGGCTGGGGTTTTCCGCCCGGATGGCAGGGGCGCGCGTCTAAGAGGTTCCGGGGCGAGGGCAACTCACGGAATTGTTCTGATTTCAAGATTCGCCCCAGAGTTGAGGGTAGGTAAACTCACAGCCAGTGTTGAAGTGGTGTCGGCATCTCGGATATTCTGGAGAGGGGGAGAAGCCCATGTTGCTGATCAAGTACATCCGTGGTCCGCTTTTGATCGTTGCAATGCTGGTGCAAGGGCACACCGCCGGTGCCGATCCAGTCAGCCTTCGCCTCCCCGCGGGGAGCGAGATCCGGGCTGCCATCAAGCAACTGCCGGACTCGCAAAGATCGGTGATGGAAGCGGCCGCTGCCGAAACCTTTCCACTGTTTATCTTTGTCCCGGGGGTCATGGGGTCGCGTCTGACCAAGATGCTGCCGAACGGCAAGACGGCTCTGATCTGGGGGCGGGCAGACGGGGTCTTTTCCACGCCAAACAAGCTTCTGCTGTATGATGAAACGGATCAGGTCACCGCTGAGCCGTTGGAGGATTACTACGTCTTCAACAAGGCATTCGACGTCTACGGAAGAGCCGTTGCCAAGCTCGCATTCCTGGATCTTTCTGCAGGCAACAGCTTGCGCAAGTTCGGCTACGATTGGCGTCAGCCAAATGCTCGGAGCGCGAAGAAGTTTGCAGCATGGATGTGTGACAATAAGGCCGAGTTCGCAACGCGGCCGCTCGTGCTCATAGCGCACAGTATGGGCGGACTGGTCGTCAAGTCGTGGCTGAAGGATCTGTACGAATCGTCGGGGTGTTCGCAGGGAGAAACGTTTGCCAGTTGGGCAAAGATCAAGCGCATCATCTTCGTGGGAACACCCCACTATGGAGCGCCGAAGGCAATCACTGCATTCGCCGACAATTATTCTCTGTTCGTTGACCGCGACGACACAACGTTGAATGCAATCCTGGGCTTCGCGGATTCAACGACCTTCTCGAAGTCGCTGAATGCCTTTGGCGCAACCTTCCCGAGTGCCTATGAACTGCTGCCGATCGTCAACACGAACAAGTGCTTCGTCGACCCAAAATGGCCGTCGCAGGTTTTTGTCAAATCGACGAATGGCAGTACGTCCTCGCAAATCGATCTGTTCGAACCCAGTACATGGAAGCTGTTTCGCTGGCCTAAGATTATCGATCCGTCGATCGATCGGGGTGGTTTCGTGGACAAGCAGTTGCCGAAGCTGCTGAGTTCGGCCCGCGAATTTGCCTGCGAGATCAGTCACTACCGGCCCGAGCAGAAGTTTGATGTGGTCTGGCTTTCGGGGATGCGTCGCAAGACCATTTGCGAGGTGACGATCAACCAGCCGGCTACCCTGAACGAGACTGCGACGATTGACACGAAGCTGTGTGACGACGGCGACGGAACTGTACCGAAATGGATAGCGTCGGAACGCATGTACTCCACGGCAAATACGTCGCGATCGACCGGCGAGGGACACCTTCACCTGGTCGGATCGGACGAATTCATGGATTATCTCGACGACTATCGCGATGAGTTACATCGTGAGATGCAACGGAAATTTGCCGCCAAGGCTGGAAATGTCGATGGCCTTATCACTCTTTACGCGTCCCTGCATGCCGCCGTTCCCTCGCTCCCCGGCGATCCGAACGACGTAACGGTTAGAACGACACAAGGTGTGCTTGCGGCGCTAAACGTTCAACCGGACGATCTCTTCGCGACGGCAATGACGGACAAGGATCCGCTTGCGCGTGCCAGCGCATACCGTTTGTTCGCCGACGTTGCGCAGAAGGGCGACCAGCGTCGGGCCTGGGCGTTCAACAATTCGGCGCACATCTACCTCAATCGAAACGACTCAGTGTCAGCGTTCAGTTTCGGTAAGCGCGCGCTGGCGGCAGGCGCTGCAAGCAAGGCGGGTGACGACCTGATGCGGAAATCCGGATCAATCTCCGCTTATGCTGCCGAGCAGCTTGGCGAATGGGACTCAGCCAAGTCGCTGCGGGCCCTTTCGGCTGGAAAAGTTGACTACCTCACGATTGAGGGAAAAATCTAGCTCATGGTTCCCGCGTGGAGCGCGAGCCGAGCAGAGCGAATTCCTCCTGATAGCGCCCTTCGGACCCCCGGGCCCGGAAGTCGCCGGGGGCCATGCCATAGGCGGCGTTGAAGACCCGGTAATAGGTCGCCAGGCTCTCGAAGCCGCAGGAGGTCGCGATGTCGGCGATCAGCCGCTCCGGCGTCTCGCGCAGCAGGCGGCGGCTTCTCTTCAGGCGCTCTTCGGTCACGGTCTGCGAGAAGCTCTTCTCGGCGGCCTCGAACAGCATGTGCAGGTGACGCACGGAAACGCCGAGTAGATCGGCCACCATCGCCGGCGCCAGATCCGGGTTTTCCAGGTGACGCGCGATCAGGCGCCGCGCCTGCGAGAGACGGGCGGTCCGCAGCGCAGCCTGTCCGAGCCGGCTGCCGGGGCGCACGATGCCGCGCTCGATCAGCGCCAGATGGGCCAGGGCTTGAACTAAGGAGGCTTGAACTAGGGAGGCTTGAACTAGGGAGCTCGCGTCGGCCGCGCCGTCATCACCAGCTGCGGCCTCGCCGAGATCGGCAAAGCAGGCCGCGAGCAGAGGCGCCAGAGCGTGGTCATTGAAGGTCTTCGGCGCGAGTTCGCGGATGCGCCTGTCCTGCGCCGGGATGTGGCTCACGGGGATCTTCAGGATGCGCAGGTGGAAGCCCCCGGCGCCGAGCGGCGCGGTGCGGTAGGGCAGGTCGGTATGGCTGGTGGCGAAGCTGCCATTGGCGATCGCGAAGTCGTTTCCGCGCATGCCGCCGAACCAGCCGCCGCTGCCGAGCTGCTGATAGACGCAGATGCTGTCGCCGGGCGCGTAGGCGATGTCGGAGGTGCTGCGCTCGACCGTGTAGTGCGAGGCCTTCAGCTCGACGAGACCGCCGCCGCCGAGCTGGCGCAGCGAGAATTCGCCGAAGAAGTCCGCGCGCCGCTCGCGCTCGAGTTCGGCGGTGACGCCGAACAGGCCCTTGGCGCGCACCTCGCGCCAATAGTCGAAGCGGTCATGCGGCTCGACCTCGTCGGTGCACCAGCGATACACGATAGCCCCTCGTCCCCGAACGGAATTACGCCTAAGAAAAAGCAGATTCCAGCTGTTCTTGCCATAGGGCCCGGACGATGGAACCGGTGGCCCATGCCGGTTGAACCGCCGCTATGGCTGGACCGACTATGACAACAACGGCCGAAGATCGCCAATGGACTGTACGACGGGCGCCGGCGGTAAGCCGTTCTGCAACGGGAATTTTTCGATGACGCGTCGGCTTTTCAGAATTCTGGCGACCCTTGGCCTCGCGGCGAGCCTGGCCGGCTTCGCGCTTCCTGCTCATGCCGAGAAGCGCGTTGCGCTCGTCGTCGGCAACAACGACTACAGGAACGTCCCGAAACTGCTCAAGGCGGTCAACGACGCCCGCACCATGGGCGACACGCTGAAGCAGCTCGGCTTCTCGGTGATGGTCGCGGAGAACCAGAGCCGCCAGCAATTCTCCGAGACGCTGCTCGCGTTCGACCGGGCGATCGAGCCCGGCGACACCGCGTTCTTCTTCTATGCCGGCCACGGTTTCGAGATCGCGGGCCAGAACTACCTGCTGCCGACCGACGTGCCGGCGGCGACGGAAGGGCAGGAAGAGCTGGTGCGCGACGCCTCCATCCTGGCGGACCGCATCGTCGAGCGCCTTCAGAACAAGAAGGCGCGGACCTCGATCCTGGTGTTCGATGCCTGCCGCAACAATCCGTTCGAGCGCAAAGGGACCCGCGCGGTCGCCGGCGCCGGCGGGCTCGCGCCGATGACGCAGCTGCCCGAAGGCGTGTTCTCCGTGTTCTCGGCCGGTCCCCGCCAGACTGCGCTGGATCGCCTCTCCAACGACGACGCCAATCCCAATTCGGTGTTCACGCGCACCTTCGCCAAGGAGCTGCTGCAACCCGGCGAGAACCTCGTGCAGGTGGCGCAGCGCACCCGCCGTCTCGTCAGCGAGATGGCCGACACCGTCAAGCACAGGCAGGTGCCGGTCTATTTCGACCAGATGGTCGACGACGTCTTCTTGAGCGGCGTCGCGAAGGATGCGGCGGCACGCCCGGCCGATCCGCCGCCGCAGAAGCTTGCGGCGCTGCCGCCGGTGTCGGTGCCGCGTGTGCCGAAGGAGGAAACCACCAATGCGCCGATCGCGAGCTTCTCGCGCCACAATGGCGGCTGGAGCGTGGTGTTCTCCTTCGCCGATCCGACGCTCGGCATTTCCTGGCGCATGGCCGGCAATGGCGATTTCCGCGAGACCGGATTCATCGACACGCTCGATCCGCGCACGCGCAAGCGGATGCCGAACCCGTCGATCGAATTGCCGCCGGATGCGCAGGCCGGCACCATCGAGGTCCGCTATGTCGATCAGTCCGGCGACATGCAGGGGCCGTTCCCGATCAGGTTCGATCCCGAGGCCGCGCTGATCCGCGACCAGCGCAAGATCCTGGACATGACGGCGACGAGCTGGCTGTCATTCCGCGAGTTCAACGGGCTGCTCGTCTACTACACGCACCTCGTGTCCTACCGCTGCGCCATCCGCGAGGTGCGCATCGGCATCGACACCGCCGTTCCCAACCAGGTGCTGAAGATGCCGGGGTGTGACATGCGCGACCCCAGCGCGATCACCGCCGGCATGCCGCTCTACATGAAGCTCGCGCCGGCGACGCAGTTCGTCTCGGTGGAGCTGACCTATCGCGACGGCAGCGTGTCGGAGATCAAGAGTTTTCGCGCGGCGAACCGCAGCAACAACTGAGGTGTCGAGCAGGCGGCGTCCGCCGCCGCTACGCGCGGCGCTTCCTGATGAGGCGCTTGACGGACTCGACGGCTTCGATCAAGGGGGGAGCCAGCGAGAAGAACGTGCCCATCGCGATCGAGATGATGACGTGGCGCAGCAGGAGCTTCTCCTGCTCCTCGAACGGATAGCCGTTCTGGTTGATGGGCACCGGCGCAAGCGTGCCGGTCTGCCGTGGATGCGACTTTCGCGGCGGGATCATGATCACGACGAAAAGCACGTTGATCAGGATCCAGACGCCGAGCAGTATGAGGATCGTCCGCACTGCACTTTCCTGAAAGAAATCGAAATTTGCTGCGACGCTAACGGGCATTCACAGCTGCGGCAAATTAAACCTGCTTGCTGCACCGCACAGAAAACTTAAGTCGTAAACGGGGACTCTGCCGTGACACCAGATACGCCCGTAAAAGTCCGGTGTTGCATCGTCGGCGGCGGACCCGCCGGGATGATGCTCGGCTACCTCCTGGGGCGCGCGGGCATCGACGTCGTGGTGCTGGAGAAGCATGCGGATTTCTTTCGCGACTTTCGCGGCGACACCGTGCATCCCTCGACGCTCCAGGTGATGGACGAGCTCGGCCTGATCGACGGCTTCCTGAAGCTGCCGCATCAGCGCTTGCAGAAGATGGACGGCCTGTTCGGCGGTACGCCGGTGCGGATCGCCGATCTGAGCCGGCTGCACACGAAGTACCCGTTCATCGCCTTCATGCCGCAATGGGATTTCCTGAACTTCCTGCGCGAGGCGGGCAAGCGCTTCGCCTCGCTCAAGGTGATGATGAACACGGAAGCCGTCGACCTGATCCGCCGCGGCGAGACGATCGCCGGCGTGCGGGCAAAGACGCCGGAGGGACCGATCGACATCGAGGCGGATCTCACCATCGCCTGCGACGGCCGGCATTCGACGGTGCGCGAGCGCGCCGGTATCGAGGTCGAGGAAATCGGCGCACCGATGGACGTGCTGTGGTTCCGCGCCGGCCGCAAGGCGGACGAAACGGAAAACGTGTTCGCGCGCGTCGAGCCCGGCAAGATGATGGTCACCTTCGACCGCGGCGACTACTGGCAATGCGCCTATGTCATCGCCAAGGGGCAGCACGATGCGGTGAAGGCGAGGGGATTGCAGGCGCTGCTCGACGATGTCGTGCGGATGGCGCCGATCCTCAGAAACGGCATTGCGGACGTGAAGAGCTTCGACGACGTCAAGCTGCTCACCGTCGCGATCAACCGCCTGGCGCGCTGGACGCGGCCGGGCCTGCTGCTCATCGGCGACGCCGCGCATGCGATGTCGCCGGTCGGCGGCGTCGGCATCAATCTCGCCGTGCAGGATGCGGTCGCGACCGCCAACCTGCTCGCGGACAAGCTTCGGCACGGCTGCCCGTCCGAGGATGAGCTCGACGCCGTGCGCCGCCGGCGCGAGTTCCCGGTGAAGGTGACGCAAGCCATGCAGGTGACCGTGCAGAACAACATCATCAGCGGCGCCTTGCAGGGCGGCGACCGGCCGCTGAAGGTGCCGCTGATCGTGCGCCTCATCACCGCGCTGCCATGGCTCCAGGGCATTCCGGCGCGCCTGCTCGCGCTCGGCGTGCGGCCCGAGCACGTGCAGTCGAAGGCCGCGCCGGCATCGTAGCGCTGCAATTCGGTAGGGATAACGTCGCGTTAAATCGCGCGCGGCGCGTTGCGGGCGCGCAACAGCGCAAACGGATTCACGGACCGCAACCTGCCAATCCGGCGTCTTAACTCTGTTGATTCAAATTTGAGTAAGAACTGCGTGTGAGCGTGCGCCCATCAAAGGACACGGGGTGTACCATGCGTAACAAATTGATTGCCGCCTTCGCCTGCACGACCGCTCTGGTTTCGACCGGCGCTGCGTCCGCCGCCGATCTCGGTGCGCGCTACACGAAGGCGCCGGCCTATGCCGAGCCGCTGTTCAACTGGACCGGTTTCTATGTCGGCGGCCACATCGGTGGCGCCTGGACCAACGAGCAGTTCATCAACAACGGGACCGGTGCGCCGTTCGCGGATCTTTCGCCGGGCCAAGGCTTCCGTCAGCGCAATTCGGGCATCATGGGCGGCGCCCAGATCGGCTACAATTGGCAGGCCAACAACTACGTGTTCGGCATGGAAGGCACGATCTCCGGCCTCGACAACAAGGGCTCGTTCACGAACACCGTGTTTGGTGTCGGCCTCGACGATCAATTTAGCTGGCGCGCCAACGTGCTCGCGACGGTCGTCGGCCGTGCGGGCTTTGCCGTGCAGAACAACCTGTTCTACTTCAAGGGCGGCTATGCCGGCGTGAACAATCGTCTCTCGGTGATCGACAATGTTGCGAACCCGTCCACGGGCTCCGGCGGTCAGACCCATTGGCACAACGGCTGGACGGTCGGCGCCGGCTGGGAATACGGCGTCACCCGCAACTGGATCGTCGGCCTCGAATACAACTACGCGGCCTTCGGCAGCCAGACCTATCAGCTCGGCGGCACCTCGGGCAACTACACCTTCGATGCCAAGCCGCGCGACATCCAGTGGGCCGTCGTGCGCGCGAGCTACAAGTTCGACGCGCCGGTCATCGCGCGCTACTGAGCAACGAACGACCAAGCAGCAAAAAAAGACGATCACTGACAAATTTAAAGCCCCGGCATCGCCGGGGCTTCTTTTTTGCGTGCAGCGCGTGTGCGTCTCAGGCCATCACCGAGAACCCGCCGTCGACGGGGATCGCGGTGCCCGTGACGAAGTTCGAGGCGGGCGAGGCCAGGAACACCGCGATGCCGGCGAAGTCGTCGATGTCGCCCCAGCGCCCCGCAGGCGTGCGCGCCAGCACGCGCTCGTGCAGTCCCGACACTTGCTGCCGCGCGCCGCGGGTAAGGTCGGTGTCGATCCAGCCGGGCAGGATCGCGTTGACCTGGATGTTGTCGGGCGCCCAGGCATTGGCGCAGGCGCGCGTGTACTGCACGATGCCGCCCTTGCTCGCCGCGTAGGCCGTCGCGAAGCTGGCGCCGAAGATCGACATCATCGAGCCGATATTGATCACCTTGCCGTTGCCGGACGCCTTCAGCGCCGGATAGGCCAGCTTCGAACACACGAAGGCGCTGGTGAGGTTGGTGTCGATCACCTTGTTCCACTCGTCGAGCTCGAGCTCGTGCGGCGGCTTGCGGATGCTCATGCCGGCATTGTTGATGAGGATGTCGATGCGGCCGAACTCCTTGACGACGCGGTCGATCATGGCTGCGACCGCCGCCTGGTCGGTCACGTCGGTGGTGACGGCGATCGCCTTCACGCCGCGCTGCCCGAGATCGGCGATTGCAGCAGCCGACTTGGTTTCGTTGCGCCCGACCACGGCGATATTGGCGCCGGCATCGGCGAGCCCGTGCGCCAGGCCGAGCCCGATGCCGCCATTGCCTCCTGTGACGATCGCGACCTTGCCGCGCAGATCGAACCGGCTGGATGTCATGCTTTCACTTCCTGGTTTCTTCTATTGGTTGCTTTGCCAGATCAGGACCAGCCCGAAACCGGCCATGGCTGCGCCATAGCCGGCCCATTGCAGCTGGTTGACCATGAAGCTCGATCGCGGCCAGGGAACCGTGCCCGTGCCCTGTCCGATCCAGAGCAGCCCGACGGCGAGGACAAACAGGCCTGCGATCAGCAGAAATCTGCGCATGCGTTCCTCCCCGTTGGTCTGCTTCGTCGCGGCCCACGGGCATGAACGTTTGCCGCGGCCACGAAAACTTCCGGCCAGACTAGCCGTAGCTTCGGTCCGGATACAATGGCCGTGGATGCAAGACTGCCGGGAGAGGACGCATGCTCGTGCGCAAGATGATCCTGGGGATCGCGGCTGCGGCCGCGCTGGTTGCGGCCTATGCCGTCATTCCGCGTCATGCGGATCTGCGGGCGTTCGATCCGGCCGAAATGGCGCGGCTGGAGACCGCGATGTGGCGCGACTATTACGACAAGCGCTATGGCGCGTTGTTCTACCATCTCTACGAATCGACGCGGACGCAGTTCGGCTTTTCTCCGCTTCAAAGCCTGCATGTCGCGTTCAGCGCGGCCGAGGCCGCCAGGACGTTCCAGCCGACGCGGTCGCGCCGGGAGGCCGATGCGGCCCTGCCGGCCCTCGTGGCGTACTACCGCAACTTTGCGTCGGCCGCGTCTGGGGCATTCGACGTCGAGGAGGCCGCCCGTCTCGAACTCGACTGGTGGCAGGCGCGCCGCGAAGCGGTGGCTCCGCGCGACTATGGCCTCACCATCGCACGCGTGGCCGCGCTGACCTACGGCAGGAGCGCCGATGATTCCGGCATCAGACGGTTCGGCATCGCCCGGGCGGAAGCCATGGCGTTTCGCGATGCGCGGGGTGAGGCGATCAACGATGCCGACTGGACGAGGATCGAGAAGCAGCTCGGGGAGGCGTATCGGACGCTCAAGGCAAGCATCGGCCGCTAGACCCCGGGAGCATCGCACAACGAAAAAGCCCCGGACGATGCCGGGGCTTTGACGTCTGAACTTGCGTTCGGATCAGTACTTCGCGACGACCGGACCGGTCCAGTTGAAGCGGTAGACCAGCGAGGTCGAGATCGTCTGGTTCCAGCTGTTGGCGCGGATGCTGTTGACCAGCGGAACGTTGCCGGCGTCGAGCAGCTCGGTCTGGGTCTTGGCATTGTAGAAGGCCGAGCGATACTCGGTCTTCATGAACCAGCCGGGCGAGGTGATGCCGAAGATATTCAGGCTGTTCTCGACGCCGCCACCGACGAACCAGCCGTTGCGGTTGTAGCTGGCGAGATGAACGCCGACGGGCACGCCTGCGAGGTTCGTGAAGTTGGTCTGGCCGAAGTGAGCGCCGGAGTAACCGCCATTGACGTAGGAGAGAACGTTCGGGGCGACCAGCCAGCCGAGGCGCACGCCCGCGGCCCAGGAGTCTTCCAGCTTCTGGTTGCCGGTGATGCCGAAGATCGGATCCTGGATCGTGGCGCGGATGCTGCCGAACTGACCGTCAGCGAACACACCGGCGACCCAGGTGCTGTTGAACTGCCAGTCGTAGCCGAGACCGACGGTGCCGAACCAGCCCGAGCCACCTTGGCGCTGCGTGATCGTCAACGGCGTGCCGGTTACCGTATCAACGACGCTCTGGTCAGCGTTCGACAGGCCACCGCCGCCACCGCCGAAGATGTAGAAGCCGGTCCAGTTGGCGACGGGCGCCGCCACCGGGGCCTTCACGTAGGGACGGGCCGCAAGGTCAGCCGCCGAGGCCGAACCGGTCATCGCCGCAGCTGCGGTCAGAGCCAGCAAAATCTTCTTCATGATAAAATCCCCAACCTTGGTCTGTAGCAGGCGCGAGCGCACTGAAGTTCGTGTCATCTGATGCCCGGACTATAGACGGTTCTCGCCGAAATGCTGTTGCCGGGCAGGCACACTCGCCGGAAAACGCCCGCCGGTTGGGTTTGTAAGCGGTTACGCCCGAACCGCAAAAAGTTGTGTTATTTCAATTTCTTGCCGGAATTTCCAAATCGCCGACTAGGGTAAGGTTTCGTTAGTGAATTCAGCTTTGTCCGAAACGGAGGCAGTCCTGCCTCAGCCTTGGCGGCTGTGAGTCGCTGGCCGAGTCGCGGGCTGGCGTGCGGCGTGCCGCGGCGGCGTGGCGCATGAAGCGCCGGGACAGGGCGGTATCGTCTCCACAAATGAAAAAGCCCCGGACTTGAGCCGGGGCTTTTGACAGGGGCGCGCGAGGTCAGACGTCCAGCAGATCCTCATTGGCAAACTCGGCCTTGTCCGAGATGAACGCGAAGCGCGCCTCGGCCTTGGTTCCCATCAGGCGCTCCACCGAATCCGCCGTGGTGTCGCGGTCGTCGGCCAGCAGGACCACCTTCAGCATGGTCCGCTTGGCCGGATCCATGGTGGTCTCCTTGAGCTGCGCCGGCATCATCTCGCCGAGGCCTTTGAAGCGGTTCACCTCAACCTTGGCGTTGGCGTTGAACTCGCTCTTGATCAGCGCCTCCTTGTGTGCGTCGTCGCGGGCGTAGACCGACTTGGAGCCGTGCGTGAGCTTGTAGAGCGGCGGCACCGCCAGGAAGAGGTGGCCCTGGTCGATCAGCGGCCGCATCTGCTGGTAGAAGAAGGTGATCAGCAGCGAAGCGATGTGGGCGCCGTCGACGTCGGCGTCGGTCATGATGATGATGCGCTGGTAGCGCAGATCCTCTTCGCGATACTGCGCGAGCATGCCGCAGCCGATCGCCTGCACGAGGTCGGAGAGCTGGGCGTTCGCCGCCAGCTTGTCCTTGCCGGCGGAGGCGACGTTGAGGATCTTGCCGCGCAGCGGCAGCACGGCCTGGGTCTTGCGGTCGCGTGCCTGCTTGGCGCTGCCGCCGGCCGAGTCGCCCTCGACGATGAAGAGCTCGGAGCCTTCGGTGCCGGCGTCGCTGCAGTCGGCGAGCTTGCCGGGCAGGCGCAGCTTCTTGCCCGCGGTTTTCCGCGCGGTCTCTTTCTCCTGGCGGCGGCGCAGGCGCTCCTCGGCGCGGTCGATCACGAAGTCGAGCAGCTTGTTGGCCTGGTTCGGATTGCCCGACAGCCAATGGTCGAACGGATCCTTCATCGCCTGCTCGACGATGCGCTGCGCTTCCGCGGTGGCGAGCCGATCCTTGGTCTGGCCCTGGAATTCAGGCTCGCGCACGAACACCGAGAGCATCACCGCCGCACCCACCATCACGTCTTCCGACGTGATGGACGAGGCGCGCTTGCCCTGGCCGACGCGCTCGGCGTGATCCTTCAGGCCGCGCAGCAGCGCGCTGCGCAGGCCTGATTCATGCGTGCCGCCATCGGGCGTCGGCACCGTGTTGGTGTAGGAGGAGAGGAAGCCGTCGGCATCCGCGGTCCAGGCGACCGCCCATTCGCAGGCGCCATGCGCGCCGTTGCGGCCCGACTTGCCGGAGAAGATGTCGGGATGCACCAGCGTGTCGGCGTGGATCGCGGCGGCGAGATAATCCTTCAACCCGCCGGGGAAGTGGAACGTCGCTTCCGCTGGCACGTCCTCGATGCCCTTGAGCAGCTCGGGCGCGCAGTTCCAGCGGATCTCGACGCCGCCGAACAGATAGGCCTTGGAACGCGTCATCTTGAACAGGCGCTGCGGCTTGAACGCGGCCTTGGCGCCGAAGATGTCGGTATCGGGCTTGAAGCGCACGCGCGTGCCGCGGCGGTTGTTGATCTTGCCGAGATCCTCGAGCTTGCCCTTGGGGTGCCCGCGCTCGAACGTCATGCGGTAGAGTTTCTGGCTGCGCGCGACCTCGACCTCGAGAAGGGAGGAGAGGGCGTTCACCACGGAGATGCCGACGCCGTGCAGGCCGCCCGAGGTCTCGTAGACCTTGCTGTCGAACTTACCGCCCGAGTGCAGCGTGCACATGATGACTTCGAGTGCCGACTTCTTCGGGAACTTCGGATGCGGATCGATCGGGATGCCGCGACCGTTGTCAGTGACGGTGAGAAAGCCGTCCGCGCTGAGTTCGACGCCGATGAAGGTCGCGTGCCCGGCCAGCGCCTCGTCCATCGAGTTGTCGATGACTTCGGCGAACAGGTGATGCAGCGCCTTCTCGTCGGTTCCGCCGATATACATGCCGGGCCGGCGCCGCACCGGTTCCAGGCCTTCGAGCACCTCGATGTCCGCCGCGGTGTAATCGGCTTCCGCGCCGCCCGCGCGTGGCGCCGCCTTGGCGGCGCGGGGCTTTGGCTCGTCGCCACCGAAAAAGTCGTCTTTTGCTTTGGGTTTCAACTGCTTGGACATGAATCTTGATGTGTTTTGAGGGCCGCGCTGGCGGCGAATCGGTTCGGGCGACTATGACACGGCTGGCCTGGAAAGGTCACCGCAGGGCCGGCCGGCGCAGGGGTTGGGAGCTAATCCCGGCGATTTTACGCCGCGGGTCGCTCAGTTGCCGGCAATTTGACAGCGAGGTCCACGCTCAGCCGGGCTTTGTGACTTGATGTCACACAAGTCCCTGGCTTACCAGTCTTTTTCACTGAACAGGACCTTGAGACGGGGCGGGAAGGCTATTCTGGCATGGAGCAGTTTGCGCACGCACTGGCCGACTTCGTGCGCGCACACGAGGCTTGGGCGGCTCCGATCGTCTTCCTGCTGGCGTTCGGGGAGTCGCTCGCCTTCATCTCGCTGCTGATCCCGGCCTGGGGCGCATTGGTGGCGATCGGCGCTCTCATCGGGGTGAGCGGCATCAGCTTCTATCCGGTGTGGATTGCCGGCGGCATCGGCGCGGCGCTCGGCGACTGGGTCTCCTATTGGTTCGGCTACCGCTACAAGGAGAAGGTCGCGCAGATGTGGCCGCTCTCGCGTTACCCGGAACTCCTGCCCAGGGGCGAGGCCTTCGTGCGCAGCTGGGGCGTGCCCAGCATCTTCATCGGCCGGTTCTTCGGCCCCTTGCGCGCCTCCGTGCCGCTCGCCGCCGGCATTTTTGAGATGCCCTATTGGAGCTTCCAGGTCGCCAATTTCGTCTCGGCGCTGGTCTGGTCGGCGGCGCTGCTGCTGTTTGGCGACGTGATCGCCAAGCTGATGGAATGGATCTGGCGCGTGATCTAATCGTAGTCATTCCGGGGCGCTCGCAAAGCGAGCGAACCCGGAATCTCGAAGTTGCGGCGCGAGATTCTCGGGTGCGCGAGGGCGCACCCCAGTTCGATGCGGAGCCTGTCATCGGGCCGGCCGAAGGCTGGACCCGGTGGCATCGCCCCGGAACGACAACGGTCGCCTTGACGGGAACCAGATCTGGCCTTATAGCCGCGCGCCATGATCAACGCCGCGACCATCCTGTTCGCCCGTCGCCGCCGCCGCTCTTTAGCGGTTTGGGCGGTCGATCGCGTTTGAGATCATCGTCTTTGCCGCTGGACCCGATCCGCGGCATCCTCTCTCCTGTCAGCGCGATCTGATCCGGCGGCCCCCAAGGAGGCCCAGCAGGAGACCACGATGTACATCCCACCCTTTTTCAAGCAGGACCGCGCCGCGAGCCTGAAATTCGCGGGCGAGCGCGGCTTCGGCACCATGTGCGCCTTCGACGGCCACAAGCCGCTCGCCTCGCCGCTGCCGTTTTACCTGACCTATGCCGCCGACGGCACGCCGCAGGCCGCCTTTCATGTCGCCCGTCACAATCCGCTGCTAAAGCTTGCGGACGGCGCGACCTCCTGGCTGCTCGTGGTCAACGGCCCTGATGCCTATGTATCGCCGGACTGGTACGTCTCGCCGGACCAGGTGCCGACCTGGCTCTACCAGTCGGTGCATCTGACCGGGCCGGTGCGGCTCCTGTCGGATGACGAGCTGTCGGTGCAGATCGATACGCTCAGCGACAAGTTCGAGAGCTGGCTGCTGCCGAAGAAGCCGTGGACGTCGGGCAAGATGACGGCGGGCCGGCTTGAAGCAATGAAGAAGGGGATCGTGGGCCTGGTGATGACGGTTGAAGAGGTCGAGGGCAGCTTCAAGCTCAACCAGCACAAATCGGACGCCGACTATACGGCGATCGCCAACGCGCTCGGTGCGCAACCCGCCGCCGACGCCAGACAGATCGCGCAACTGATGCAGGACGTGAGGCCGGAAGCCTTCGCGGCCGAAACCAACAAGCTCGAAAGGAGCGTGCCATGAGCCTTACTGAAACCAAACAGGCCCCGAAGGCGGGCGCTGCCACCAAGCCCGCCACCGTCTTCGTCGACGGCGGCTCCGGCACCACCGGGCTCGGCATCAACGAGCGGCTGAAGCTCCAGAGCGACGTTGTCGTGAAGACGATCGCCGACGACAAGCGCAAGGATCCCGCGGCGAAGAAGGCGCTGATGGAGGAGGTCGATCTCGTCATCCTCTGCCTGCCCGACGAGGCCGCCAAGGAGACGGTTGCGCTCATCGACAGCATGGGGCCGTCGGGCCCGAAGGTGCTGGACGCCTCGACCGCCTACCGGGTTGCGCCCGACTGGGCCTACGGCTTTCCGGAGCTGACGCCGGATCAGCCCGCCAGGATCAAGGCCGCGAAGAAGGTCTCCAATCCCGGCTGCTATCCGACCGGTGCGATCGCGCTGTTGCGGCCGATCGTCGATGCCGGGCTGCTGCCATCAGACTATCCCGTCACGGTGAACGCGGTGAGCGGCTATTCCGGCGGCGGCAAGTCGATGATCGCGAGTTTTGAAGACGGCAGCGCGCCGTCCTTCGAGCTCTATGGCCTCGGCTTCGAGCACAAACATCTGCCGGAGATGCAGCTCTATTCGAACCTGACGCGGCGGCCGATCTTCATCCCCTCGGTCGGCAACTACCGGCAGGGCATGCTGGTCTCGGTGCCGCTCCAGCTCGACATGCTGCCGGGCAAGCCCAGCGGTGCCGATCTCCAGGCTGCGCTGGCAAAACGCTACGCCGGCTCGACATACGTCTCGGTGATGCCGCTCCAGAACGAGGCGACCAAGGGCGGCCGGCTCGAGCCGGAGGCGCTGAACGAGACCAACATGCTCGAGCTCTACGTCTTCGCCAGCGACAAATATCACCAGGCCGTGCTGGTCGCGCGGCTCGACAATCTCGGCAAGGGCGCCTCGGGCGCGGCCGTGCAGAACATGCGCCTGATGCTGGGATTGCCGGAGGAGTAGCCGCTGCTCTCGCGAGGCGTCATGGCCGGGCTTGTCCCGGCCATCCACGCGTTGCCGCGATCGAGGAAGAACGTGGATGGCCGGGACAAGCCCGGGCATGACCGCTAGGAGCTTCATTCATCCGCGCCAAAATTGGTGCGAGTGTGTCGCGCCCGCTACAGCCATTTTGTGTGCCCCAAAGCACGTTGCGTCTACTGACTCACTCGCAATTCGGTGGGTAGGCATTTGGGGTTCGGAATGGCAATGAAGAGAATTCTACTGGCGACGGCGTCCGTCGTGACGCTCGGTGTTGGCCCAGTCTTCGCAGCTGATCTTGCCCCCAGACGCTACACCAAGGCGCCACCCCTGGCCGCCGTGTACGACTGGACAGGCTTCTATGTCGGCGTCAACGTCGGCGGTGGCGTCGGGCGCAACCGCACGCTGAATGACCCGTTTGGGTTCGGGGCTCCTTATTCGTTCTACCTCCAGCCCCAGGGCCTGATTGGCGGCGCGCAGGTCGGATACAACTGGCAGACAAGTTCCGTGCTGGGCCCACTCGTCTTCGGCGTCGAAGCCGACATTCAGGGCAGCGGGCTCAAGGATGACCGTACCAACACTAACTTTGGCGGTCTCGGCTTCACGAGCTACGGCCAGAAGCTCGATTGGTTCGGTACCGCGCGTGGGCGTGTCGGCTTGGCGAATGGTCCGGTGCTGGCCTACGTGACGGGTGGCCTCGCCTACGGAGGCGTCAAGGACACCGTTTCTCAGACGGTCGCCGGTGTCGCGCTCCCGACATTCACGTCGGACCGCACCCAGGTGGGATGGACCATCGGCAGCGGCGTCGAGGCAGCCTTGGGCGGCAATTGGACCGGGAAGATCGAATATCTCTATCTCAACCTCGGCAACCGCACCGACGTTGGAGCCGCGGCGGTGGGTGCCACCAACCTCCTGACCGAGGTGAAGCAGAACATCTTTCGCGCGGGCCTGAACTACCGGATTGGCGGGTCGTCGAACTACCAGCCGGTGGTCGCGGCCAATTGGGCCGGGTTCTATCTGGGCGGCAATTTGGGATCGGCAACCGGCCGGGACCGAAGCTCTCTGAACGTGCCCATCGGTCCTTTCGCGGACGCATTCAATCTCGCGCCTGACGGCATCATCGGCGGCGCTCAGGCCGGCTATAACTGGCAGGTGGCCAACTGGGTGTTTGGTGTCGAGACGGATTTCCAGGGATCAAGCCAGAAAGACAACAAGACCTGCGTTTTGACCTGCGGCGGGCCTGCCGCTGGCGGCGTCCTTGCGGCCTACGACGCCACCTTGCCGTGGTTGGGCACCGTCCGCGGCCGCTTCGGCTATTCGGTCGGATCGACCCTGTTCTACGTCACCGGCGGCTACGCCTACGGTGACGTCAAGACCAAGGTCACGACGAATTCGTTCGTCGGCATTGTCACGACCACGTTCGACTCGACGAAGAGCGGCTGGACGGCAGGCGCGGGCATCGAGAGCCCGTTCACGCTGCTCGGATTGCTCGGGCCGAACTGGACGACCAAGACCGAATATCTCTATGTCGATCTCGGCACGCGGGCGGACAATTTCATCATCGGCGCGGTGCCGGCAACGACGACGCGCTCGGTCACCGAGCACATCTTCCGCACCGGCCTCAACTATCACTTCAACTCGCCGGTCGTCGCGAAGTATTGAGTGCCGGTTCGAGGCCGCGTGATCGGTCGCTGCGAGTGACGCCATGGACGAGCCCACGCTGCAATTCTATCGGCAGAATGCCGAGGCCTATGCCGGGTGGGCAAAGGCGCCCTCGGCGCGGCTGGGCGGCTTTCTCGCTTTGCTGCCGCCCGCAGGCGCGATCCTCGAGCTCGGCTGCGGCGCCGGCAATCATTCGGCGGTGATGCTGGCCGAAGGTTTTTCGGTGCGTGCGACCGACGGCTCGCCCGAAATGGCAGAGATCGCCTCGCAGCGACTCGGTCATCCCGTCGAGGCGATGCGGTTCGACGAACTGGATGCGCACGATGCCTATGACGGCGTCTGGGCGAGCGCCTGTCTTCTGCATGTGCCGCGCAACGAGCTCGCCGGCATTCTTGCGCGGATTCATCGTGCGCTCAGGCCATCAGGCGTGTTCTACGCCAGCTACAAGATGGGTGAGGGCGACGGCAGGGACAGCCTCGGGCGCTACTACAACTATCCGCCGCGAGATTGGCTCGAGACGACTTACGCCAGCGCAGGTCCGTGGATCACGCTGTCATCCGACACCAACGTGATCCAGAGTTTCGACGAGACGCCCGCCAACATGCTGAATCTCGTCGTTCGCAAGGTTGCATCCTGATCGTTCGGACGTCCTGAAGATCGCCGGCGCCAACTACGCTGCGGTCCATTCCAGCAGCGCGTTTTGCGCGTGCAGAAGGTACGCCTTCGCCGCCGTGCTCTGGCAAGTGCAGTGGCTCATCGCGTCGGCCGTGACTTCCTCGCCCCTGGTGACGGCGGGCAGGGGAGGAAAATCGCATCCGGGCGGCATTTGTCGAGGAGCGAGGCAGATATCCGGTAGCTTCCGAGTTGCTCGTCATGCGCTCCGCCGGGCCAGCAGTCCGTGATGATCACGTCCGCATCGTACAATGCGTCCAGATCGGTACTGACGGAGAATCCCGGACTTGCGATGTCGCGGATATGCCAATCCACCGGATAGGCCTGGGTGACCTTGACCGGCAAGGCGATGGACGCTTCAACCCAGGAGCGGAGGATGTTGGCATCGGGGGCCACGCCAACGACCTTCAAGCCTTCGAGCGTTCCGCGCCTGCTCTTGACATAAGCGAGATCGCCCAGCGTCTCGCAGGGATGGTTCGATCGCGTTCTCGCATTGACGACCGGCGCGGTCGCGTTCGACGCAAGCTCGTGCAAGGTCGACAATTCGGGGGTGCGCACGATCAGGATGTCGAACCAGTTGTCGAGGTATTTGGCGAGATCAGCCGTTGTCTCACGGACGTTGAACCTGACCGGGGGCTGGACGCAGATGCCTCCCATGGCCTTCACGCCAAGATCGAAGGCGGTCGTATTCCGCCATCCACCGTCGTCAGCGATAACGGCCACGCGCTTGCCGGCGAGGCTCTGAGGCATGGCACGGTCGTGCCAGGCCTTCGCCAGGACCTGCGTCCGGTCGATGATCGACAGGATCGTGTCCGCGCCGAGGTCGTGGAATTGGAGGAAATCCCGACTGGCTTCGCTATGCATTGCGCCGCATTGCCGCCCGCCCGGAGGCCTTCAAACCACCTTGAAGATCGCCAGTGCCAGCACGGCCTGCGCGAGGAAGCCGACGGTGAAGGCCAGCGTGCGGAACACCGGGATTCCCATCGCGTAGACGATCAGATGTGCGACGCGCGACCAGAAATAGATGGCGCAGGCGAGCACGGTCCATTTCGTGGAATAGTCGATCGCGTTCAGGATCAGCACCAGCGGTGCGAAGAGCACGAGGTTCTCGACGGCGTTGTCATGCGCGAACATCAGCCGGTTCGCCCATTCCGACTGCGGCTTGTCGCCGCGCGAGGGATTGGCCAGCGCGCCACTGAGACCTCGAACCTGGCAGCGGTTGATGGTGTAGGGAATCCAGAGGATCCCGGTCAGGATCACCGTCAGTGTCAGCCAGAACAATTCGCGCGTCATGGTGCGTCCCCTCTCTCGTCGCAGTGCTGAAGGCGAGCTTATACAAGCGCAGGAGATTCCGCTATGCGCGAACCCTGACATAGCTGCCGGGCGCATCCTCGATCGGGGGGAGCGCCTCGCTGCCGACTGCGCGCGCCGGGACTTCCTCGGGATCGAGCTCGCCCAGCCATTGCCGCCAGTCCGGCCACCACGAGCCCTTGTGCTCGACCGCGCCCTTCATCCACTCGGCGACGTTGACGTCCTTGATGTTGTCGTTGGTCCAGTACTGGTACTTGTTCGAGGCGGGCGGGTTGACCACGCCGGCGATGTGGCCCGAGCCGGACAGCACGTATTTCACCGGGCCACCGAAGAACTGCGAGCCGTACAGCACCGACTCGGCCGGCGCGATGTGGTCCTCGCGGGTGGCGAGGTTGTAGACGGGCACCTTGACCTTGGAGAGATCGAGCAGCGTGTTGTCGAGCACCATCGTGCCGGTCGACAGCCGGTTCTCCAGATAGCAATTGCGCAGGTAATAGGAATGGTTCGACGCGGTCATGCGCGTCGCATCCGAATTCCAGTGCAACAGGTCGAACGCGCTCGGCTGCTGGCCCTTCAAATAGTTGCTGACGACATAGGACCAGATCAGATCGTTGGAGCGCAGCATGTTGAAGGCCATCGCCATCTTCGAGCCTTCGAGCACGCCGGCGGTCTTCATGTCCTGCTCGAGCGATGCGATCTGATCCTCGTCGACGAACACGAGGAGATCGCCGGCATGGGTGAAGTCCACCTGCGCCGCGAAGAACGTGGCGGACGACACGCGCTGGCGGCGCTTCTCGGCGAGCCAGGCCAGCGTGGTCGCGAGCATCGTGCCGCCGACGCAATAGCCGGCGGTGTGCACCTTCATCTCGCCGGTGACCTTCTCGATCACGTCCATTGCCGTGAGCGGGCCTTCCTTCATGTAGTCTTCCCAGCTCTTGTTGCCGAGCCGCTTGTCGGGATTGACCCATGAGATCACGAACACGGTGATGCCCTGATCGACGCACCACTTGATGTAGGATTTCTCCGGCTTGAGATCGAGGATGTAGAACTTGTTGATCCAGGGCGGCACGATCAGGAGCGGGGTGCGCAGCACGTTCTCCGTGGTCGGAGAATACTGGATGAGCTGCATCATCTCGTTCTGGTAGATCACCTTGCCCGGCGTCGTCGCCATGTTGACGCCGACGACGAGATTGTCCGGGTTGGACTGGCGGATCTTCAGCATGCCCTTGCCGGCGGCGATGTCCTCCGCCAGCATCTTCAGGCCGCGCGCGAGATTTTCGCCGCTGCTCGCCACCGTCTCGCGCAGCACCTCCGGATTGGTCAGCACGAAATTCGAGGGCGACAGCGCGTTGGTGACCTGCTGGACGTAGAACTCCGCCTTGCGGCGCGTCTGCGGATCAAGCCCGTCGGCGTCACGCACCAGCTCCTGCGCCCATTTGGTCGTGAGCAGATAGAGCTGCATCACGAAATCGAAGAACTGGTTCGACTTCCATTCCGGGTCGGCAAAGCGCTTGTCGCGCGGCGAGGGCGCGATCGCGGGCGGGGCCTCCTGACCGGCCATGCGGCGCGCCGCCGAACCCCAGAGGTCGAGATAGTCCTTGGCGAGCTTGGTCTGGAGATCGGAAGAGCGGGACGTGTCCGACAGCCAATATTCGGCGACCGAGGTGAAGGTCTTGACGACTTCGGCAAGCTCGGCCGGCGGACGGTCCTGCACCTCGCCGCTCTCGCGCGGCTTGAGGAAGGCGGCCAGCGCCTTGCCGCCGCTCTCCATCGCCCGCGCGACATTCATCGCGAAGGCTTCCGCATCGAACTTCGTCTCGGGTTTGGGCGTGTCGGTCGTGGCCATACTCATGGGCAGAACAGTAACGATTCATTCCGTATTCGTCACCGCGAAGCTCGCATGTTTGACGTTAAACACTCTCGAAGATGTGTTGCACTGCGACAAATTTTCTTGGTTCCGTCACAATCGAGCCGCACCGCTCGGTTTGGTGGTCCCGGGCTGTTTTCTCGCTCGCACCATTTGGGCAGCAATGGTTTGAGCTTGGGCGTGGTCTTGGGTAAGGTTGCCCGGGGCCGTGCTTTGGGACGAGTAGGGGATTTTCCCAAGTGTTGGCGTTGAGGGACCTGCAAAAGTCGCTGCTGATCGGTGGCGCGCTGCTGAGCGTGGCGTTCGCGCTGGGCGGCTGTTCGAGTCAGCTCGCGGATATGACGCCTGCGGATGCGCAGGCGCATCCCCGGGAGCCCGGCAGCTATTTGCCGGTGCATGATCTGCCGCCGGAGCGCGATCAGGCGGTCATTCCGCCGGACCAGCGCGCCAAGATCGAGGCCGAGCTTGCGGCTGCGCGCGACCGCCAGGCGGTCGCCGCCAAGGACGCCAAATGAGGCGGTGCAAGGTAATCGCTGGCGCGACCGCCTTGCCGTGCTAAAAAGACCTCAGTTCAGCCGAGAGTCAGGGCGAACGACTTCAGCCTCCGTCGTCGAAAATTACTCTAAGCATTTGATTTTGAGTAATTTTCGCGAAAGGGGCGGCTCGTCTTCGAACGGCCGTCCCAGCCTGTCGATTCTGTCCTGACCGGGTGCCCGGAGCCCAGAGAGCCATGGAAGAGTTTTACCGCATCCGCCGCCTTCCGCCTTACGTGTTCGAGCAGGTCAACCGGGCCAAGGCGGCCGCGCGGAACGCCGGCGCCGACATCATCGACCTCGGCATGGGCAATCCGGACCTGCCGGCACCGCCGCACGTGCTGGAGAAGCTCAAGGAGACGCTCGGCAAGCCGCGCACCGACCGCTATTCGGCCTCCCGCGGCATCCCTGGCTTGCGCAGGGCTCAGGCCGGCTACTACGCCCGCCGCTTCGGCGTGAAGCTCAACCCCGACACCCAGGTGGTGGCGACGCTGGGCTCGAAGGAGGGCTTTGCCAACGTGGCGCAGGCGATCACCGCGCCGGGCGACGTCATCCTCTGCCCCAACCCGAGCTACCCGATTCACGCCTTCGGCTTTTTGATGGCGGGCGGCGTGATCCGCTCGGTGCCCTCCGAGCCGACGCCGCAGTTCTTCGAGGCGGTGGAACGGGCGATCGTGCATTCGATCCCGAAGCCGCTGGCGCTCGTGGTCTGCTACCCCTCGAACCCGACCGCCTATGTCGCGAGCCTCGACTTCTACAAGGACCTCGTCGCCTTCGCGAAGAAGCACGAGATTCTGATCCTGTCCGATCTCGCCTATGCCGAGGTCTATTTCGACGAGAACAACCCGCCGCCCTCGGTGCTCCAGGTGCCCGGCGCGATCGACGTCACCGTCGAGTTCACCTCGATGTCGAAGACCTATTCGATGGCCGGCTGGCGCATGGGCTTTGCGGTCGGCAATGAGCGCGTGATCGCGGCGCTCGCCCGCGTCAAATCCTATCTCGACTACGGCGCCTTCACGCCGGTGCAGGTCGCCGCGACCGCCGCGCTGAACGGCCCCGACGATTGCATCAAGGAGATGCGCGACACCTACCGCAAGCGCCGCGATGCGCTGGTGGAATCGTTCGGCCGCGCCGGCTGGGAGATTCCGCCGCCGGAAGCCTCGATGTTCGCCTGGGTGCCGCTGCCGGAAGCGTTCCGCAGCGTCGGCAGCATGCAGTTCGCGACCCTGATGGTGGAAAAATCCGGCGTCGCGGTGTCGCCCGGCGTCGGCTTCGGCGAGCATGGTGAAGGATATGTCCGCATCGCCATGGTGGAAAACGAGCAGCGGATCAGGCAGGCCGCGCGCGGCGTGCGTCGCTTCCTTGAAAGCGGCATCGAAACGTTGCACAACGTCGTTCCGCTCGCCAACCGGCGCTAATTCTCTTCGACAGGTTTTCTGAAGGCATCATGGTCGCACCCCTGAAAGTGGGCATAGCGGGGCTCGGCACCGTGGGTGCCGAAGTCGTCCGTTTGATTGAAACACAGGGACGCGTGCTCGCGGGCCGCAGCGGCCGCGGCATTCGCGTCGTCGCCGTCACCGCGCGCTCGAAGGCCAAGAAGCGCGGTGTCGACCTGCGCGGCGTCGAATGGGCGAAGGATCCGATGGCGCTGGCCACGCATCCGGAGGTCGACTGCTTCGTCGAGTTGATGGGCGGCGCCGGCGATCCCGCGCTCTCCGCGGTCGAGGCCGCGCTCAATGCCGGCAAGTCCGTCGTCACCGCCAACAAGGCGCTGCTGGCCAAGCACGGCCTGAAGCTCGCCAAGGCCGCCGAAAAGCACGGCGGCGCGCTGAATTTCGAGGCAGCCGTCGGCGCCGCGATCCCCGTCATCAAAACGTTACGCGAGGGCCTGGCGGGAACCGGCATCAACCGCGTCTACGGCATCCTCAACGGCACCTGCAATTACATCCTGACGCGGATGGAGCAGGAGGGCCTGTCATTTGCCGAATGCCTCAAGGACGCGCAGCGGCTCGGCTATGCCGAGGCCAATCCGTCCTTCGACGTCGACGGCCACGACACCGCGCAAAAACTCGCCATTCTCGCCAGCCTCGCTTTCGGCACGAAAGTTGCTCAAAGCGCGGTGTATGTCGAAGGTATCTCCTCCATTGCGCCGGAAGATCTTCGCGCGGCTGCCGATCTCGGTTACCGCGTCAAGCTGCTCGGCGTTGCGGTCCGCACCGCCAAGGGCATCGAGCAGCGCGTGCATCCGACCATGGTTCCAAAATCCTCCTCGATCGCGCAGGTGATGGGTGTCACCAATGCGGTCACGATCGATGGCGAGGGCATTCCGCCGATCACGCTGGTCGGCCCCGGTGCAGGTGGTGCTGCGACCGCATCCGCCGTCGTCGCCGACATCGCCGACGTCGCGCGCGGCATCCGCGCCAATCCGTTCGGCCGGCCGATCTCGCACCTGCGCGACACCAGGAAGGCGCCGATGGAGCGGCACGAGGGCGGCTACTACATCCGCCTCCTGGCGCGTGATTTCCCGGGCACTGCGGCTGCGATCGCGACCCGGCTGGCAGAACAGAAGATATCGATCGAGTCGATCGTGCAGCGCCATCCCAATGGCGGCGCTGCGTCGGCGAACGGCAAGGCGGTGCCCGTGCCCGTCATCCTGATCACCTACGCGACGCACGAAGACGCCGTGCGCCGCGCGCTCGCCGCCGTGCAGCGCGACAAGGTGATCAGCGGACGGCCGCAGGTGATCCGGATCGAGAAGAACTAGAGCATGCTCGAATAGAAGAGCAGGAAACACGGAGCGCGGTTCGAACGAACCGCTGATGTTGCGAGTTGATGTGGACGGAGATTTCCGTCCAAAACTGTCTTGAAGGAGTGAGCCGATGTCGACCCATATTTCAGTCCCGCCGCATGCGTTGCTCGAGCGCATTCTCACGCTGGAGATCGTGCGCGTGACGGAGCGGGCGGCGGTGTCTTCGGCGCGACTGCGCGGGCACGGCAATGAGAAGGCGGCCGACCAGGCCGCGGTGGACGCGATGCGGCGCGAGCTCAACAAGCTGCCGATCGAGGGCACCATCGTGATCGGCGAGGGCGAGCGCGACGAGGCGCCGATGCTCTTCATCGGCGAGAAGGTTGGCATGAACGCCGGCCCGCAAGTCGACATTGCGGTCGACCCGCTCGAAGGCACCACGCTGTGCGCCAAGAACATGCCGGGCTCGATTGCCACCATGGCGATGGCCGACGGCGGCACGCTGCTGCACGCGCCCGACGTTTACATGCAGAAGCTCGCGATCGGCCCCGGTTACGCCAAGGGTGTCGTCGATCTCGATGCGACGCCGGCTGACAACGTCCGCCGCCTCGCCAAGGCCAAGGGTGTCCAACCGGACGGCATCACCGTTCTCGTACTCGACCGTCCGCGCCATGCCAGCATCATCGAGAGCGTGCGCTCGACGGGTGCCGCCGTGCGCCTCATCACCGACGGCGACGTCGCCGGCGTGATCCACTGCGCCGACCCCGACAACACCGGCGTCGACATGTATCTCGGCACCGGCGGTGCGCCGGAAGGCGTGCTCGCGGCCGTGGCGCTGCGCTGCATCGGCGGCCAGATGCAGTGCCGCCTCATCCTCGATTCCGACGAGAAGCGCGAGCGCGCCGCCAAGATGGGCGTCAACGATCCCAAGATGATCTACGGCATCGAGGACATGGCGCGCGGCGACTGCCTGTTCGCCGCCACCGGCGTCACCACGGGCTCGCTGCTCTCGGGCGTCAAGTTCCGCAAGGACGGCGTGATCGAGACCGAGACGGTGGTGATGCGCTCCGTCACCGGCACCGTGCGCTACATCAAGGCCGAGCACCGCGAGCTGGCGAAGTTCCACCTGGACTAAGAAGTCTGTCATTCCGGGGATCGCGCAGCGAGAGCCCGGAATCCATCGGGCGGCAGAGTCCGAGGTGAAATGGATTCCGGGCTCGATGCTGCGCATCGCCCCGGAATGACAACAAGAACAATCAGGGAAGCGCACATGTCCGATCTCTCCGCCGTCAAAGCCCTGGTCTTCGACGTGTTCGGCACCGTGGTCGACTGGCGCACCAGCCTGATCACCGACTTCATGTGGTGGAGCAAGCAGCGCGGCATCAGCGCCGACTGGACCGCACTGGTCGACGGCTGGCGCGGCATGTACATGGCCTCGATGGACGACGTGCGCAAACATCCCGAGCGCGGCTACGTCATGCTCGACGATCTGCACCGCCGCTCGCTGGAAAAGCTGGTCGCGCAATTCTCGATCAAGGGCCTCACCGACGCCGATCTCGATTACCTCACCAAGGGCTGGCATCGCCTGCATCCCTGGCCCGACAGCGTCGCGGGGCTAACGCGGCTGAAGTCGAAATTCGTCATCTCGCCGCTGTCGAACGGCAACGTTGCGCTGCTCACCAACATGGCGAAGTTCGCCGGCCTGCCGTGGGACCTCGTCATGTCCGCGGAGCTGTTCGAGCACTACAAGCCCGATCCCGAGACCTATCTCGGCGCCGCGCGCCTGCTCGGCCTCAAGCCGGGCGAGGTGATGATGGTCGCCGCCCACAACGGCGATCTCGCCGCCGCGCAGAAGAACGGGCTGAAGACCGCGTTCGTGGCGCGGCCGACCGAGTACGGGCCGCTTCAGAAGGTGGACTTCGAGGCGACTGGCAATTGGGACATCGTCGCCAGGGATTTTGGCGGCATCGCCGACAAGCTCGGCTGCTGATATCTTGCGCTGAAGCGGGGACGACGGCCCGCGCTCTACTTCGCGATCGGCGTTGTCAGCTCTGTATCGGTTGTGTCCACCACGAAGACGGCCAGCAGCTTCGCCGGCTCGGTATCGCTGGCGTTGGTGCTGACGGCATGGCGATCGCCGGGCTTCTCGAAGAAGTTCTCTCCCTTGTGAAAGACCTTGGCGGGCTCGTCATTGACCTGACTTCGAATGGCTCCCTCCAGCACCGTGGCATAGATGAACGCGGAGCGCGCGTGGGTGTGAGCAGGTGAGGAGCCTCCGGGACCATACTCGACCAGCACGCCCTTCATGCTCTTGCCGGGAGCGTTCGGCAGGACCTGGTCCAACACGACGGTCACCTTGGCCGACTTTGCGGCCGGCTGCGTCTCGGCTGCATGGGCCGCGAGGAGGAATGCGGCGTAAGCCGCCGTTGCGATCAGCAATCTGCGCATGGGATTTCCTTCATTGCCGTGGTTGCCGCGACCTTGGGACCTCAGGCCGTCGCGAGCCATGTTGCGAGCGGTGTTTTCCCGAGCCGCGCCTCGCCGAGCGGGACCAGCGAGGTATCCGCGATGGGAGAGCCGTAATACGGCGCCTTGGCGTCGCCCACCACCGGACGGCTATCGCCGGACGCTTTCAGGCGGCGCGCAACGAACTCGTTGAAGGGGGCTTTTTCCGGTCCCGCGATATCGATCGTGCCGTTGAGCGGACGTCCCGTCGCGACTTCCGCGAGGGAAGCGACCACGTCGTCGGATGCGATCGGCTGAAACAACGCCGATGGCACGACGATCCGGCCGTCGGCCGCGCCCGTCTCCGCAATGGCGCCGAGGAATTCAAAAAACTGCGTGGCGCGAACGATCGAGTAGGGGACCGGAGATGCCTTGACGATGGTCTCCTGCGCGAGCTTGGCACGAAAATAGGCGATGTCGGGCGAGCGATCGGTTCCCACGATCGACAGCGCGACATGATGCTTGACGGAAGCTGCAGCCTCGGTCGCGGCGAGGTTTTGGCTCGAACGCTGGAAGAATTCGAGCACGGCGGCGGGCTCCCAGGACGGCGCGTTGGCGACGTCGACCACGACATCCGCACCCGCCAGCGCGGCAGCGAGGCCTTCCCCGGTCACGGCGTTCACGCCTGTTTTCGGGGAGGCCGCGATGACCACGTGGCCTTGCTGCTTGAGCCTCGCAACGAGCTTGGATCCGATCAGTCCGCTGCCGCCGATCACGACGATCTTCATGGCATGTCTCCTGAGCATTTTGCGAGCGTGAGCGGCGTAAGACCAAAGCGGCGTCACGCGCTCACGTCGATGAATGTGATGCGAAGGGACTCTTACCCGAGCAGTGAGGCGGGCTCTTGCCTGGAACGGGCCTGCCTTGCCGGAAAATGCTCCAGAAGTGTCGTTGCGCCGCGACAGGAACCGGTCAGGGATCATTCCCCTCCGTCGGGTAGATCAAGCGACCGGCCCGGGCCGCACATGCGCGACCCGGGCTTGATGTCGCCGACTACAACGTCATCTGCATCGGTTCGGGATAGTAGTGGAAGCCGTCGCCGGCCTTGGCGACGTGGCCGTAGCCGGGCCAGGCGAAGTGATAGGACATCACGGGCGTCTTGTTGGCCGCCAGCATGGTGAGCAGCTTGACGCGTGACTCGGCTGCCTGTTTCGGGTCGGTGTCGTAGGAGAATTCCATCCGCGGCCGCTCCAGCAGCAGCACGGAATGGTGCGAGAGGTCGCCGAGGAAGGCGAAGGACTTGCCAGCCGAGCTGACCATGAAGATGGTGTGGCCGACGGTGTGACCGGGCGCCGCGATTGCCTGCACGCCGGGCAGGAATTCCTGGCCGTCCCTGAAGAACACGATGCGGTCGCGGACCGGCAGCAGGTTCTTGCGGGCGTGCACGACGAAGTCCTTGGCCGGGCTCGCCATCTTGCCTTCATCGGTCCAGAAGTCGAAATCGGTCTGGGAGATGTAGATCTGCGCGTTCGGAAACAGCGGCTTGTTGTTGGCATCCACGATGCCGCCAATGTGGTCGATATGCGCGTGCGAGCAGACCACGGCATCGATGTCCTCCGGCTTGATACCGGCTTCCGCCATGCTCTTCTGTTGGCGGCCGGTGGTGGCGCCGAACATCTTGGAGCTGCCCATGCCGGTATCGAACAGGATGAGCTTGTCGCCGGTGTTCACGATCGGGGAGTTCTGCTCGAGCACGACGTTGTCCGGCGACAGGAAATTGTCGGCGAGCATCTTCTTCACCTCTTCCTTCGGGACGCCGGTGAAGGTGCCGGAGGGATCGCCGAGCGGCAGCGGCCCGTCGGAGACGACGGTCACCTCGGTGTCGCCGAGAACGAAGCGATGCCAGTAGGGTGTCTGGGTGCCGAGCTTGGGAGCGCGTGCCATCGCACTGCTGCCGAGCATTGTGCTGGCGCCAAGGCCGGCACCGAGTGCGAGCAGGGATCGACGTGAGACATCAAGTGTCATTCGTTTCCTCCATTCTTCTTTTTGAGCTGCGCGATTGTATCGCGCGTGATGTTCGGCCTGAGGCCAGCAGTGGAATGCTGCGCCGGTTCAGGCAAGCTAGCAAGTGGAATTGGTTTGCGAGCAAGCGCGGCTTGTCAAAGTGAGCAGCGCAATTCCGGAGCGAGACAAAAACCATCGCTTGCCGACATTGCTCTGGTCAGCACGATCCAGCCGGGTGGTGCCGCAATGCAATCAACGATTGTGTCGCGATTGTGTCTCCTGACCGCGCGACGCGGCGGGACTGCAAGAATCTTTTTGCGTCAGCATCGAGCGCAGGGGATAGGCCTGACGTGATCTCACGCGATCCGCAGCGCGAGGTCGCTTGCTTCCGTCTCGGCAAAGCCCGCCTGCAAGACCTCTTCGCGCTTGTGACGGAGATGCGCACGCAGGATGTGCGAGAGGCCGGCACCGTCGCGCCGCTGCAGCGCGTTCAGGATCGCCTCGTGCTCCATCACGGCGAACGCCCAGCGTTGCGGCGTCATCGGCGTGACGTAGCGCGCGCGGCGAATGCGCGCGGTCACGGAGGCGTAGAGCCCGGTCAGTGCGGGATTTCCGGCCGCGGCGACGATGGCTTCGTGAATGGCGCGGTTGCCGCGATAATACTGGATCAGGTCGCCCTCGCGATAACGCTGCACCATGTCCGTGTGCGCAGCGGCGATCTCGCCGATCTCGGCGTCGGTGATGCGCTCGCAGGCGAGCTCGCCGGCGAGGGCTTCGAGGCCCTGGCAGACTTCGAACAGGTCGCGCATGTCCTTGTCGGTCAGCTTTGCCGCGCGCGAGCCGCGATGGGGCAGGAGCTGCACGAGGCCTTCGGCCGCGAGCACCTTGAGCGCTTCGCGCAGCGGCGTGCGCGAGATCTGGAGCCGGTCGCACAGCTCGCGCTCGGGAATCCGCGCGCCCGGCGGGATTTCGCCGTCGAGCAGGATGGCGCGGATGCGGCCGACGACCTCCTCATGAAGCATGGCACCGTCGCTCCAGTTTGAATGCAAAAACGAAGTAATCAGTCGAAATATGGAAATTCCAGCTTGCTAATCCCAAATTTTGCATTCAAAAATGTAAAAAACAAGAGGAGATGAGGAAATGGACCTGGCTGCGGAGGCGGACGACCTCGTTTTTGAATGCAACGACGGCATCGGGCGGATCACCTTCAACCGCCCGCAGGCGCGCAACGCCTTCACCTTCGCCATGTACGAGCGCCTCGCGGCGATCTGCGAAGAGGCCAACCGCGATCATTCGCTCAAGGTGCTGGTGTTGCGTGGGGCCGGCGACAAGGCCTTCGCCTCGGGCACCGACATCAACCAGTTCCGCGCGTTCAAGACGCCGCAGGACGCGATCGATTACGAGAACCGCATCGACCGCGTGCTCACTACGCTCGAGCAGTGCCGGGTCCCGACCATCGCCGCGATCAACGGGTTCTGCACCGGCGGCGGGGCGGGCATCGCCGCAGCCTGCGACCTGCGCATCGGCACCAGAAGCGCCAAAATCGGATTTCCGATCGCCCGGACGCTCGGCAACTGCCTCTCGATGTCCAATGTCAGCCGTCTCACCGCGCTCATCGGCGCCGCGCGCGTCAAGGATCTGATCTTCACCGCGCGTCTCATTGACGCCACCGAAGCCGTCGGCGTCGGGCTGCTCGGCGAGGTCGTCGAGGATCTTGCCGCCCTCGACAGGCGCGCCGACGAAGTAGCCCGGCTGCTGGCCGGTCACGCACCGCTGACGCTGACCGCGACCAAGCAGGCGGTGGCCCGCCTGCAAAGGCGGCTGACGCAGGACGAGGGCGAAGACCTCATCCTGATGTGCTACACGAGCCAGGATTTTCGCGAAGGGCTCGATGCTTTCCTCAACAAGCGCGCGCCGCAATGGCGCGGCCAATAGGACGGGCCGATGCAAAGCGATCGATCGCAATCCACCTCTCGCCGTTCGGGACCGCTCGCCGGCCTCAAGGTCATCGATCTCACCCATGTCATGGCGGGGCCGACCTGCACTTTGATGCTCGCCGACATGGGCGCTGATGTCATCAAGATCGAGAAATGGCCGAACGGCGACGACACCCGCCATTCGGTGCCGCCGAAGATCGGCGAGGAGGCGGCCTCCTTCCTGATGATGAACCGCAACAAGCGCGGCATCGTGCTGGACCTCAAGACGGATGGCGGCAAGAAGGTGCTGCGGCGGCTGATCGCGGACGCCGACGTGCTGGTCGAGAATTTCGCGCCGGGCGCCATGGAGCGCCTCGGCTTCGGCTACGAGGAGCTGCATGAGCAGTTTCCGACGCTGATCTACTGCTCGCTGTCGGGTTTCGGCCGCACCGGCCCCTACAAGCACCGCCGCGGCTTCGATCTGGTCGCGCAGGCGATGAGCGGCATCATGAGCTTCACCGGTGAGCGTCCGGATGGGCCGCCGGTGAAGTGCGGCCCGCCGTTGTCCGACATCACCGCCGGCCTGCTCGCGAGCATGGGCATCCTTGCCGCCTATACGCATCGCCTGAAGACCGGCGAAGGGCAGTGGGTCGAGACCTCGCTTTACGAGGCGGCCCTGGTGCAGACCTACTGGCAGTCCACGATCGCGCTGGCCGCAGGCACCGCGCCGCGCGCGATGGGCTCGGCCCATCCGCTCAACGCGCCGTATCAGGCCCTCGAGGCGTCGGACGGCTGGCTGGTGGTCGGCGGCGCCAACAAGAAGCATTGGCTCCTGATGCTCGAAGCGCTCGGTGCAAGCGAGCTTGCCGCCGATCCGCGCTTCGTCACCGGGGCCGACCGCATGGCGCATCTGAAGGAGCTCGAGGCCGTCCTGAGCGAGCGCTTTCGCACCCGGTCGCGGGCACATTGGCTCGCGGCGCTCGACGAGAAGGGCGTGCCGTGCGGCCCCGTGCACGACATGCTGGAGGCGCTCCGCGATCCGCAGACGCTGGCGCGCGAGATGGTCGTCGAGGTCGAGCATTCCACGCTCGGCCCCGTGAAGACGATCGGGCTTCCGGTCAAGTTTTCGGAGACCCCAGGCAAAGTGCGCATCGGCGCGCCGGTCTACGGTGAGCACACAAGCGAGGTGCTGGCCGAGCACGGGTTCGACCAGAAGCAGATCGAAGCGCTCGAACAGGAAGGCGCAATCGTTTTAGCCGCGAACAGACGCGAGGAACGCGTCGCCTGACCGGACGTCGATACAACAAATAAAACAGAACATAAAAAGCTGGAGGAAATCATGGGCCGGACGTCAACACTTCTGCTTTCCGCAGCCGCGACCGTGCTCGCCGGCACAGTCCCGGCGTTTGCGGCCTGGCAACCGCAAAAGCCGATCGAGTTCGTGGCCACCGCCGGGCCGGGCGGCGGCACCGACAATCTCGCCCGCGCGGTGCAGAACATCGTCACCAAGTACAAGCTGACGGAGCAGCCGATCGTCGTCGTCAACAAGGGCGGCGGCAGCGGCGCCGAAGGCTATGTCTACGGCAAGGCGTCCGCAGGCGACCCCTACAAGGTGATCTTCGGAACGTCGAACGCCTGGCAGCAGCCGCTCGTCTCCAAGGTCGCCTTCAACTACACCGATCTCACCCCGATCGCGGCGATGGCGCAGGACGAGTTCCTGCTCTGGGTCAAGCAGGACGCGCCCTACAAGACGGCAGGGGATTATCTGAAGGCGGCCGCATCGGGCGAATTCAAGATGGGCGGCGCGCAATCGAAGGACACCGACGAGGTGCTGACCCGCATGATCGAGAAGGCCGGTCAGGTCAAACTGACCTACATCCCTTTCAAGAGCGGCGCCGAGACCGCCGTGCAGCTCGCCGGCGGACACCTCGACTCCCACGTCAACAATCCCAGCGAGAGCCTTGGGCAATGGCGCGGCGGCACGCAGCGACCGCTTTGCGTTTTCAGCCCGAAGCGGCTGCCGCAGGGCCCAAAGGTCACCGCGACCGAAGGCTGGAGCGACGTTCCGACCTGCCTCGAGCAGGGGCTCGACATCAAGCAATATGAGCAGCCGCGGACGGTGTGGCTGCCCGGCAAGGTCACGCCGGACCAGGCCGCGTTCTATGTCGACCTCATGAAGAAGGTGCAGGCGACGCCGGAATGGAAGGACTACATCGAGAAGACCTCGCAGGTCGACACGTTCCTGACCGGTGCCGAGTTCGACAAGTTCATCAAGGAGGACCTCGAGCACGTCAAGCAGGTTGCGGGCGAGCAGGGCTGGCTGGTCAAGTGAGGCTGGGCTGTTGCATCGGCAGTGACGATGGGGGCGGGGCTTCCTGCCGCATCTCGCCCATCGCGCCACAAACTCCACCGTCGTCCCGGCGAACGCCGGGACCCATACCGCGTGATCTCTCGATGAGTGTTGGTGGTGGTACCGACTTGGCTTCCAGTCCTCGTCAAACTTCTCCCTGGGGTTATGGGTCCCGGCTTTCGCCGGGACGACACTTGATGGGCTGGAAAACGCGTGCGTCATTCACCGGTCGCTGCACGCCGCTCGAACGGAGCCCCCGATGATATCGCGCCGCGCGCTTGAACTTGCGACCGCCGTCCTCACCGGCAGCTTTGGTGCGGCCGTCGTCGTCTCCAGCCTCGACAACGGCATCGGCTGGTCGAGCGCGGGGGTGGACGCCGGCACGTTCCCGTTCCTGACCGGCATCATCATCGTGCTCGGGAGCCTCTACAATCTGGTGCGGGGTCTTCTGCCGGCAACCACGCTCGCAAGCGTTCCCATCGCGATCACACCGATCGAGCTGCGCCGGCTTGCCGGCCTGTTCGTGCCGGCCGCGATCTTCGTGGCCGCAATCCCGCTGGTCGGGATGTACCTCGCCTCAAGCCTGTACGTCTTCGCGGTGCTGGCGATCCCGAGGCACCAATCCGTGCCGCGCGCGCTGGCGATGGCGGCGGCAACGGCGCTCGCGCTCTACGTCGTGTTCGAGCGCATGTTCCAGGTCAGCCTGCCGCATGGCGCGCTCGCCGCCGCGTTCGGCATCTGACGGAGAGGCCGATGGATAATCTCCAGCAACTCCTGCACGGCTTCACCATCGCGATCACCGTGCCGCATCTGGTCCTGATGGCGGTCGGCGTCCTGCTCGGCATTCTCGTCGGCGTGCTGCCGGGGCTGGGCGCTCCGAACGGGGTGTCGCTGCTCCTGCCGCTGACCTTCGGCATGCAGCCGGTGTCGGCGATCATCCTGCTCTCCAGCATGTATTGGGGCGCGCTGTTCGGCGGCTCGGTGACCTCGATCCTGTTCAACATCCCCGGTGAGCCGTCCTCTGTCGCAACCACCTTCGACGGCTATCCGATGGCGCGCGACGGCCGGCCGACGACGGCGCTCGCGACCGCCTTCGGCTCGGCTGCGTTCGGCGCGCTGATCGGCGTCATCCTGATCACCTTCCTCGCATCCTGGGTGGCGCAGGTCGCGCTTGCCTTCGGGCCGCCGGAATATTTTGCGGTCTATTTCCTCGCCTTTGCGAGCTTCGTCGGCATGGGCGGGGCGGCACCGATCAAGACCGTCGTCGCGCTCGCGATCGGTTTTGCGATCGCCGCCATCGGCATCGATACCGTCTCGGGCAGCGTCCGCCTGACCATGGGCATCGACGAGCTGGTCAAGGGGGTGAACTTCGTCGTCGCCGTGATGGGCCTGTTCGGCATCGGCGAACTGTTGGTGGCCGTCGAGGAGGAATTTCATGCCCGCGCCGTCTCCTCGAAGATCGATTGGCGCGAGGTGTTTCGCGCGGTCGGCCGCCTGCCGCGGCACAGCGTTGCGCTGCTGCGCAGCGCCGCAATCGGCTGCTGGATGGGGATCACGCCGGGCGGCCCGACCGCCGCATCCTTCATGAGCTACGGCATCGCCCGCCGCTTCTCGCGCCGCGGCCGATATTTCGGCACCGGCGAGGTCGAAGGCATCATCTCGCCGGAGACGGCCGATCATGCCGCCGGCACCAGTGCGCTGCTGCCGATGCTCTCGCTCGGCATTCCCGGCTCGGCGACCGCGGCCGTCATGATGGGCGGGCTCATGATCTGGGGCCTCAATCCCGGGCCGATGCTGTTCGTCGACCAGAAGGATTTCGTCTGGGGCCTGATCGCCTCGATGTATGTCGGCAATATCGTCGCGGTCGCGCTGGTGCTGCTGACCGTTCCGGTCTTCGCCGCCCTGATGCGAATTCCGTTCGTGGTCATCGCGCCCCTGATCGTGATCATCTGCGTCGTCGGCGCCTATTCGGTGTCGAACTCCTATCTCGACGTGGTCATGATGCTCGGCTTCGGAATCGTCGGCTATCTCTTCAAGAAGCTGTTCTATCCGCTGGCGCCGCTGGTGCTCGCGATCGTCATCGGCGACAAGGCCGAGGATGCGTTCCGGCAGTCGATGCTGATGTCGAAGGGATCGCTCGGGATCTTCTTTGCGAACAAGCTGGTGACGTGCCTGATCGTGGCCGGCATCGCGCTGCTGCTGCTTCCGCTCGCGTTGCAGCTCGCGCGTTTGCTGCGCAAGCCGACGCCATCCGCCAGGAATGAGACGACAGCTCAGGAGAAGGTGATCATATGACCGCAAAGCCGCTCATTGCATTGGCGATGGGAGATCCCGCCGGCATCAGCCCGGAGCTGACCACGAAGCTCGTGGCGGAGAACGACATCCGCGCGAGCTGCCGGCTCGTGGTGATCGGCGACCGCCGCATCTTCGACGAGGGCGCGCGCGTTGCGGGCGTCAAGCCGGACCTGACCATGGTGGAGCAGGGGGCCGACCTTCGATCGGCGCAGGGCGAGGCGCTGTTTGTCGATCTTCGCCACCTCGATCCCAAGGACGTCGAGCCGAAGACCGCGACCCTCGCCGGCGGAAAATTCACGCTGGCAAACTACAAGCTGGCGCTCGAACTCGGCCGCGACGGCCGCGTCGATGCCGTCTGCTTCACCCCCTTCAACAAGCAGGCGATGCGGCTTGCCCGCGCCGAGTATGACGACGAGATCGCGTTTTCCGCGGAGGTGGTCGGCCTCGAGACCGCGGCAAGCGAGTTCAATGTGCTGGACCGGCTCTGGAATGCACGGGTCACGTCCCACATCCCGCTGAAGGACGTCGCCGCGCGACTGTCCAGCGAGCGCATCCATCGTGCGCTCAAGCTGACCGATTCCTGCATGCGCAACGCCGGCTTCGCGGAGCCGCGGATTGCGGTTGCGGGTCTCAATCCTCACGCCGGCGACGGCGGCAATTTCGGCCGCGAGGAGATCGACATGATTGCGCCGGTGGTCGCGGCCGGCCAACGCGAGGGCATTGCCGCGGAGGGGCCGTTCCCGGCCGACACCGTGTTCCTACGCGCCAAGGGCGGTGCCTTCGATGCGGTGCTGACGATGTATCATGACCAGGGCCAGATCGCGATGAAGCTGATGGGCTTCGATCGCGGCGTGACCTTGCTCGGCGGCTTTCCATTCCCGATCTGCACGCCCGCGCACGGCACCGCCTACGACATCGCGGGCCAGGGGATCGCATCGATCGGCGCCAGCCGCGCCGCGCTGCTGCTCGCGGTGGAGATGGCGACGCGCCGTGCTGGGTGATCGCCAACGGGCACTAGCTCGTCGGCTGCGCCAGTCGTCCTCGGGAAAAACTAGGGCGTGGACTCATTACGCGCAGCCAGCCATAGACGGATGGATGCGAGCTGGACGAAAGCAAGATAGTTGGCGGCTAGCTTATCGTAGCGTGTAGCGACCAGACGACATTGCTTGATCCGATTAAAGAACCGTTCGACCCTGTTGCGGGCGCGGTAGAGATTAGGGCTGAAGCAGATTGGATCGATGCGATTGCGTTTGGGTGGGATGTTGGCCCATGCCATGGCGAGCTCCCTGATCCAATCGGCGTCGTAGCCACGGTCAGCAAGCAGCATTGACACGGATTTCAGATGAGACAGCAATTTTCCAGCAAGCAGATCGCGCCATGGCGCTCCAGATCGCAAGACCCAGAAGATGCCATTGAGGACACGACGATCATTCACCCGCGGCACACCGCGCGGCTTGTTCGGTAGCATCGGCTTGATTGCAGCCCACTCTTCGTCGGTGAGTTCGTAGCGCATGATTCGTCCCATCGATAGGAACTTGAATCACGGCAAGACGGTCCGGCTCAACGTGGCCCGCGAGGGACGGTCGGCCGCTATGCAACCGAAAGCGGACCTATTACGCTCACCTCGAGTTTTGTCGTTCATGACCCTTTGCGGACATATCGAAATCAAAACAGACCGAAATGGCCGAGACGAGAAGCACCGCGGCTCAACTACGGAAGTCCATTTGTCACCGTAAAGGGATTGAAGCCACGTTCCGCGAGGGCAGCCCACGAAGCTGCGCCAAGATGTGACAATCGGAAATAGTGTCGCGGCTTGGTCGGATCGGTGTCCAACACGAACCCGGTCGGTAACTCGCGGACACTTGTGGCATAGAACCCACCATCCGGCGACCTCTGGGATTCGATTACAGCGATCAACGAGTTTGCCCTCCCAGTCCTGCCGAGCAATTTCATTAAGAGAGCCATTTGGCCCGTCCCTTCGGTCCACACACCGTCTCGGTCTTCACCGTAAGAAAAGCCCTCGTCGACACTCATTCGCTGTTCGGCGGTCGTAATTGCCGATGCAAATTTCTCGACCGCTCCGTGGAGCGCTATTAAAGGCCAGACCTGAGCATCGAGAGCCAAAATCGGATTGTGGGTGACGCCGTCTTCAGCGGTCCCTGCAGCGAAACAGGCGCATGCCGGATTCCACATCGTATTTACGAAGTACTCAGCGCCCGTTGCCTTATCGCGCCAGCGCGAATCGCCTGTACGGATCGCAAGAAGGCCAAACGCGGCGGCGAGGTCAGTATTATGTTCAGTCGATTTCCACGTCCGCACTTCCGGCGTCGGTTCGTGCCCAAACGTACCACCCGTGAAACCGCCAGTACCGCGCGTATCGGCCCATTGCGCGACCCAGGCGCCAAGCCGTGCTGCACCATCGCGGAACCGAGAGCCGGTGTTCACATCATCAATCGACAGCAACGCCAACATGGCCCATGCCATGTTACCAACATCGCTGCCCACCTGATATCGATCCTCTAACCATTTGTTCTGAGTATTGTCCCACCACCCTGGAAGTTTGACGGGGCCATTCGCCACCACACCCGCGGCGTAAGCGTTCCTGAGCCGTCCATCATGCCAGGTGCGGTCGTTGTCGATGGCCCAGAGAATCGCCGAGCCAATCCGATGCGCTTTGTCTTGCTCACCGCAACCGACCAATGCGATGGCGGCTACCGCATTGTCATAGAGGTAGGCGGCGCCATGCAGAGGCCCCGATTCGACGGTCGGATAGCTGGGCAGGAACAACGGCCCTGATGGCGGTGCCTTATCAATTAGACCAGCGAGGTATCCGCACGCTGACGTTTTTGGTGCTGTTGAAGCCTGCAGTGGAGCGGAGGCCATCATGATTGCGAAAGTCGCGACGACCCAAGTGTGAAGGCAGAGCCCGCGACAACGGTAGAAGCAATAAGTGATTGGTGCCGGTAGCATTTCGCTGCCTCTCATGTCTTTTCAACCAAGATAGGCTTTAGGACATCGGGAGGAAAGCCGGTCAGGATCGAGTAAAAAATGTGCCTTCGTCTTCAATGGCAGCTTATGACCCAGGCTGTGTGATAACCCCTTTGTCGACTGACAGGTCGAGAGGCCCGGGATCGGGCTTCGGGTCTGGAGTTGGCTCCAGTG